>JAAYFO010000025.1 GCA_012728215.1 Spirochaetales bacterium
CTCCAGCTTCTGGTCACATTCTCCCTTCTATCGTATGGCTTGCCCTTTTTCCCGCAGATGGGACAGCAATTGTCATGCTTTCTGTGGACGACCCCATATACATAAAGGTGGTACTGGCCTTTGGAATCCACTTCAAATCTTGCCTTGGTGAACTTTGCAGTATTGACATGCAGGATGTTTCTGAACAATGTATTGATGTTGGTCATTTCTATCTCCCTGTCGATTTTGTTCGCACAAATCAATCTAAGAGATTTGGAATGACCTTTTCAATTACCTAATCCATCAAATTCTTTTTCCTCTTTTACCCACACTTATACACGAAGGCTCTGAAAAAGATGTATTATTTTGTTTTGGAATACGAATCTGGAAAGAAATTTGAAGCAGGAGGCATCTTTTCCAGAGATACTCTTCCACATTGCTGGTCTGTGCTGACCAAAAGACTTTCCATGCTCTTGAAGGAGGCTCCTCCGCTTGAGATTCTTGATCAACGCAACTTCAGCATCAAATACCCCAAGGATGGTGACAGAATGTACTGCTATGTCCGCTTCATCAAAAATTCCCAGCAGGAATATGTTTATCTTTGTGATGACATGGCGGTTGATATCGGCGATGCCGTGCCTGTTCCTGTCGGAGATGGTGATGGCACCACTGTCTGCTATGTCACACGAATAGAATTTCTCCCGGATGACGAGGCTCCATATCCACTGGATAAGATCAATACAATCAAGAAGCGCTGCGATGATTAATCAGATGTTGCTTTTTTTACGATAGCATTTGTCCAGCATTCATTGCGCCAATCAAATGATGTGAATATATCTATAATCTGAAACAAGCCGGATCCTGACAGAAGAGAGCGTAAGCCATCAACGGTGAAGCATGTGAAGCTCCGCTCGCCATCAGTGAAGTCCACATCCCGGTTCTTGAATGAACAGTACATGACCCCGTTTGGAGCTAGTGCTCTGTGCAGACTCAGAAGCACATCATTCATTTCGTTTCTTGGTACATGGAGCAATGAGGCACAGGCCCATATGCCGTCAAATTCCCCAATGTAGTCCATCTTCTGAAAAGAAAGAGTTCTCACTTTTATCTTGGTAAGGGCGGAAGCCTTGTCTGCCATTGCATATGAAGAGTCAAATGCCGAGACATTGTATCCGCTTTTGATGAAATGCAAGGAATCCCGTCCCGAACCACAGCCGGCATCGAGAATTCTTCCACCTGTGGGGAGTAGTTCTTCAAAACATTTCCATAGAGGTGTCATGTCAATATTCTGTGTTGATTTTATATATTCTTCGGCATTGCAATTGTAATATGATTTCATCGGTTCCAGAATAGAACAATCGTTGCTGGCAGGCAATAGTCTGGAAACTGATGACTATTCAAAAAAAGAAACTTATGCATCTTCGCTTGATGAAAACTGATAATGAAATGAGAGAAGTTGTTGATATTTGGTATAAGTGACGATGTTGTCAACAAGTTATCCACAAGGTATTCTGTTTACAAATTCCAATGTCTTTTCCAGATAACAATTTACATCTGTTCACATATGACATTGCCCTTTGGATAGCTGATGCATTGTTGTACTAATTGTTTACAATAAAAGGATATAGACGCAAATATTGTAAGTAATTCAATTATATTTTTATATAAGTTCAATTGTGATGTGATCATGTCAAGTTGTGGATAACCATAGGTTCTACACCAGTTTCTCCCCAAGTTATCCACAAGTTGTGAAATGCTTAACGCATGTTTCCCTAAATCGACTTATTTCCTTTTCAGTTGCGGTTTTGAATGGCTGTCTGCACGACAGACAAGGCATAGACAGCTGCGGTTTCCGCCCTGAGGATGTTGGTATCGAGCAAGACAGGTTCAAAGTGCTTGTGGATAAGTGCAGAACATTCATACTCGTCCAAGCCTCCCTCTGGTCCTATGAGAATAGATGTGGGAGATTCCAAGTCGGCAAGAACCTCGCCAAGTCTCCGCTGTTCTGGAAGGCTTGTCTGATGGAAAAACAGTGCCTTGCCCTCACTGTTGTCTTCAATGTCGGAAAGCTTGACCGGTCCTGCAATCTCAGTCGGTATGATTGACCCGCTTTGCTGAATGGCTTCCTTTCTTTGGGCTTCCAATCTTTCCATCCGGATTTTTTCCCTGCAGCAAAATCTGCTTTCTACCAATATGATCTTTCTTACACCGATTTCCGAAGCTTGACGAACAATCTGTTCAAGTTTCTTTGGACGGGTAATGCATTGATAAAGGATCAGTGGTTTGAGATCCTGGTATTCCGGCAATGAGTCGGTAGTCTCACATGGTTGGGCAAGAGGCGATGTCTGAACAGTGCAGCTTCCCTTCCCGATTGAAATCAGCTTCAGAGACCAAAGTCCGGCCTTGTAGTCTCTGGCTGTTATTGTCTGGCCTATTGGAAGCCGGAGAACATCTACGATGTAATGTGAATCCTTGCCGTTTATAGTATAGGTTTTCTGTCCTTGGAAGGATTGATCAAGTAGAAAAAGCCTCATCATTCAACTCCATTGAGAAAATCGACAGCTGTCTTCAGGCAGGAATCGTAATTAGGGTCAATCACGAACTGCTGATCACCTGGAAGACGGTTTATGTATTCGTAACGGACAAGGATTCGAAGTATTTCATGACGAATCTCACCATATTGGGAGTCAAGTTCAAAAGCTTCGATGTTCTCATCTGTAAACTTTGGATTATTATCTACATACTTGGGAATAATCCGATCATTGTAGATGTTGGTATATGCAAGAGCTTCATCCTCGGTCATTTCCAGTTCCTCAACCTTGATGTCAGGTTCGATTCCGACTCCATGGATTTCGTTATGGCTGGCAGTGACGAAGCTGGCTTCAGTGAGTGATATGAATCCTTCGTCGAACGGTGAGACTATCTGCATGATCCCCTTTCCATAAGTCTTGGTGCCAATGATTGTCGCACGGTTGTTGTCCTTCATTGCACCAGTCAGGATTTCTGATGAACTCGCCGTCTGCCCATTTGTAAGGATTGCGACTTTTACCTTTGAATCCACAAGCATCTGAGATCTGGCTTTGTATGTTTCGGCTTCCTTGTTTCTGTAACGTATGGTAAGAAGTTCGGCATTGTTGATGAAGCAGTCTGCTATTGATAGCGCTGTGTCTATGTCGCCACCTCCGTTGGACCTGAGATCGATGATTATCTTAGAAATATTCTTGTCATCAAAGTCTATCAAGGCTTCGGCAGTCTTCTGCCATGTGGAATCAGTGAACTGGGTAATCTGGACATAGCCAATCGATCCATTATCCAAATATGTGAAGTCTACTGTCGGAACATTGACAATTTCCCGTTTAAGGTTCAGTTCGAACTCCATATCGCCTCTTTTGACAGTGAGGACGACTCGAGTGTTTGCTTCACCTTTCATCATTTTTGCACATTCGTCTGCTTCGAGTGGAATGACATCTGTGCCATCGATTGCTATGATGAAATCGTCAGACCTGAGACCAGCCCGTGAACATGGAGTGTTTGGAAATACCCTGTCAACGACACAGTATAGAGTCTTCAAGTCATCCTCATCCTGGTACTGCACATAGTTCTTTGAGAAGTACAGCCCGATTCCGCCATATGTCCCGAATGATTCTTCCAGATAGTTGTCAGTCTTTGAAGAAGGAATGTAATAGCTGTATTGGTCTTTGAGACTTTCAAACAATGCAGTGGCCATTGCTTCGTAGGCTTTTTCATGATCCACATCCTTGTAGAAGTTGTCATCGACGAATCTGTACAACCTGGTAAGCTTGGACATGTCCCTGCTGATTATGTCCGAGGGAACTGTCGAGGCCACTGCAGAAGTGGTGCTCTGGACATCCGAAGTGGAGATTGCCAGTTGATTGGTCAGGGTTTTCTCATACGAACCGCCCGAATGGAGTGGAAGGACAAATAATGTCAAAAGAATCAAAGCATAAATGATGAACTTTCTCATACTTGGAAATATACAACAAAACCGATGAAGTGGAAACGCTATTGACCTCACTGAAATAGGAAGTTAGAATTTCTCCATGTATCTATACATTGACTATCCATCTTTTATTTCACCATATGTGATTCCGGGGCTGCCGATCCGGTGGTATTCGATTATGTACATCGTGGCTTTCGCTTTTGCATATCTGATAGTGAGAGTTGAGCGGAAGAGAAATTTGATTTCAATTTCAGATGACGACGTGATGGATCTGTTCATGTTGGCCATAGGATTTCTTCTTCTTGGTGCAAGACTTGGATCTGTATTCATCTATGATGATAATCGTCTGATGTATCTGACGCATCCCTGGTTGATATTCTGGCCTTTCGAGGATGGTCGTTTTGTAGGTCTTCCCGGCATGAGTTACCATGGAGGAATTGTAGGCGTGGTGGTTGGAGTCCTTCTTTTCTGTAGAAATTCTAGGAGGAAGGCTCAGAAACAATACCTCAGTGATGTGAAACTGCTAGGTAGAAAGAGAGCTGACAAGAAGCAGAGATCTACTGGGTTCTCGTTTTACCAGATGACGGATATGCTGCTTCTGGGTGTTCCTCTCGGGTATACATTCGGAAGACTTGGAAACTTCATCAATGCTGAGCTTTATGGCAGAGTCACCGATTCAGCTTTGGGAATGATGTTCCCAAATGCCGAAAGGCTTTCAACTTCATTGCCATGGGTGGCTGATATGGCTACTGAACTTGGCATTCCATTCTCTTTGGGTGATTATGTGAATCTCCCTCGTTTCCCATCTCAGCTGTATGAAGCGCTGTTTGAGGGAATCGTTGTATTCCTGATTCTCTGGTTTGTCGTCAGACCTTATGTGGTAAGGAAGAAGTGCTTTGGAAATGGAATGATAACAGGCTCTTATCTTGTGCTTTATGGTGTGTTCAGGTTCTTTCTGGAATATCTCAGGGAGCCTGATGCCAACATCGGTTATGTGTTTTCATTCAGAGGAAAGGAAGGGCCTATTCAGCTATTCGAATCAATGCTGAACATTTCAATGGGTCAAGTTCTCTGTGCATTGATGATTATTTGGGGATTATTGATTATTATATGTTCAAGGAAGCGCTGTGATAGGCATTCTTCCGAAATAGGAGACGACAATGACCGTAAATGAAAAGATATGCAGGATTCAGCAGCTTATGGCACAGGAGAACCTTGATGGATGGATAATCTATGGTTCAGATCCGCATAACAGCGAATATGTTTGTCCGAGATGGAGAACCAGGGAATTTGTGACAGGGTTTTCAGGAAGTGCAGGAACTGTGCTTATCACAAGGGACGGAGCTGACCTGTGGGTAGATTCTCGTTATCATATTCAGGCTGAATCTCAGATACAGGGAACAATGATTCATCTGTTCAAGGTGGACAAGCCTGGCGTTCCTTCCTTCTTTGAGTACCTGACTTCCAACAAAGGACGTTTTCACCGTATTGGAACTTCTGCTGATTGCCTGACGAAGGCGGCGTATGACAACTTGGTAAATGAGGGATTCGAAGTTATTCCTACCGAAGATTATCTGGATGATTTCTGGTCATCAAGGCCGGCAGTGCCTGATTTTCCTGTAAGGAGCCTTGCGGATTCGATCTGTGGGCTTAGTGCCAGGAAGAAGCTTGATCAGGTCAGATCACGTCTCAATGGACTTGATTATCTTATGATATCCAGCCTGGACGATATAGCATGGGTGCTGAATCTGCGAGGTCAGGATATTGAATTCAATCCAGTATTTCTCTCCTATCTTTTGATAGGCAAGGACAATGCGGTGCTTTTTGCTGATAGACAGCGTTTTTCAGATGATGTTTACAGCAGTCTTTCAAAGACAGTCGATATTCTTCCTTATGCTGAGGTGAGGAATTGTCTTTCTTCTCTGCCTTCAGGGCTCAAGGTTGGATTGGACTTTGCACGGACCAACATGCTTGTGTTTGAAGCATTCCCTGATGGAACGGAATTCACTGACCAGATGGACATCACGACAAGGATGAAGGCTTGCAAGAATCCTATTGAACTGGATGGAATGAGGGAAGCTCATATTCAGGACGGAGCTGCGATGGTGAACTTCTTCGCAAAGGTCTATGCTGCACCGGAAGGCTGGACTGAGATTGCTCTTACCGATGCGCTTCAGAAGGAAAGAGACAAGATGCCAGGTGAACTGGGACCTTCGTTCTCACCGATTGCTGGATATGCGGAGCATGGAGCAATGTGCCATTACAGTGCAACTCCCAGGACTTCAAGTGCAATCGGACGTGGTCTGGTCGTCCTTGATACAGGTGGTCTATATCAGATGGGCATGACCGATATAACCAGGACTCTGCTGTTCGGAGAAGCCACTGCTGATGAAAAGAGAGACTACACTCTGGTTCTTAAAGGTCATCTTGCTCTGTACCGCACACATTTCCCGGAAGGAACCTGCGGAATACAGCTTGATGCTCTTGCCAGTCAGTTTCTGTGGAACAATGGTCTGATGTTCTCTCATGGTACCGGTCATGGGGTGGGATTCTGTCTTTGCGTCCATGAAGGACCTGCTGGCATCACCCATCGTGTCGGTTCGGCATATGCTGAATATCCTCTTCAGGTTGGCATGGTTCTCAGCGATGAGCCTGGTGTATATCTTGAAGGCCGTCATGGAGTCCGGATTGAGAACCTTGTTGCGGTTCAGAAGGCCGAGACCACGGAATTTGGAAACTTCCTCAAGTTTGAATTCCTTACAATGTGTCCTTATGAACGAAATCTGATTGATAAGAATCTGCTGACCAGCGAAGAGATAGGTCTGATTGATTCGTATCATGCAACTGTATTGGAGAAGCTTTCACCAAGGGTCACAGCAGAAGGTCTTGCGTATCTCAAAGAGGCGACTCGTCCTCTGTAAAGAATAAAGCTACTATAGGAGTATTAATATGGTAACAGTTGATAAACTGAAAGAGAATGGTAAAATTTCCAGAAAAGGTCCTGTGATCCTTCTTATCATGGATGGTGTGGGATTTGGAGAATATGCAGATGGCGATGCTGTAAAGGCTGCCCATACAGAGAACCTTGATCGCCTTTATGCAACTTGTCCGTGGACAAAGCTCAAGGCTCACGGCACTGCCGTAGGTCTTCCTTCTGATGACGATATGGGCAACAGCGAAGTCGGACACAATGCAATGGGATCAGGACGGGTCTTTGCACAGGGTGCAAAGCTTGTGATGGAATCAATCACTTCCAAGAAGATGTTTGAGGGCGACACATGGAAGAAGCTGATTTCCAATGTGAAGCAGCATGGAAGCACCCTTCATTTCCTTGGCTTGATGTCTGATGGAAACGTGCATTCGAACATACAGAACCTGAAGGACATGATCATCGAAGCCAAGGCAGAAGGCGTGAAGAAGATCAGGATTCATGGACTTCTTGATGGACGTGATGTGGGAGAAACTTCCGCACTTGAGTATTTTGACCCATTCGATGCTTTTTTGAAGGAGCTTTCGACTGATGGATTTGATGCTCGTATTGCCTCTGGTGGCGGACGCATGGTCATCACAATGGACCGCTACAATGCCAACTGGGACATGGTCCGAAAGGGTTGGGAGATTCATGTGCATGGTGAAGGACGGCAGTTTGAATCTGCACATGAGGCGATTGAGAAGTTGCGCAACGAGACTGGCGCCATAGACCAGGATCTTCCTGGATTTGTAATTGCCGAGAATGGCAAGCCCGTTGGTCCTGTTGAAGACGACGACAGCTTTATTCTGTTCAATTTCCGTGGAGACCGGGCTATTGAGATTTCAAAGGCTTTCGATGAGGCTTCATTGAAGGAATTCGATCGTGGCCGAATGCCAAAGGTCGAGTATGCTGGAATGATGGAATATGATGGCGATCTTCATATTCCAAGGCAGTATCTTGTTCAGCCACCGGCCATCGACAAGACTCTTGCAGAGTATCTTTGTGCAACAGGTCTGAAGCAGTTCTCGATATCTGAGACTCAGAAATTCGGACATGTGACCTATTTCTTCAACGGTAACCGTTCAGGAAAGTTTGATGAAGCCTTGGAGGAATATGTCCAGATTGATTCAGACATTGTGCCTTATGAGCAGCGTCCTTGGATGAAATGTGCTGAAATCGCCGACAGGCTGATTGCCGAGATCGAAAGTGGAAAGTGGGATTTCATGAAGCTCAACTTCCCTAATGGAGACATGGTGGGACATACTGGTGTGTTTGAAGCTGTAATCTGCTCGATGGAAGCTCTGGATCTTCAGATTGGAAGAATCATGAAGGCAGTGGAGAAGGTTGGTGGAGTGCTCATGCTCACTGCTGACCATGGAAACTCCGATGATATGTTCGAACATGACAAGAAAGGAAATGTGAAGCGAAAGGCAGATGGCTCTCCATGTGCAAAGACAAGTCATTCCCTTAATCCGGTTCCGTTCATTGTATTCGATCCGTCATACAATGGTGAGTATTCCAAGACTCTGGAGACTGGTCTGGGAATCACTTCCATCACTGCTACATGCATGAACATGCTTGGATATGATGCACCATCATTCTATGACAAGCCAATTGTTGATTTCAATTGATTGCCAGTTCTAAATGATTTCTTTTGCCGGATCAGATTGAGTTTCTGATCCGGTTTTTTCATTTTATGTGACTAAAGTACATTGCTTGCTGAATATGCAAGAGTTAAATTAATAATGCAAGGAGGCTGCCGTGGCTATCAAAATTGCATTTTATGATACAAAGCCGTATGACAGGGTATGGTTTGATGAGTACAATAAGGAATACGGGTTTGAAATCACATATTTCGAGCACAAGCTGAACAATGCCACTGCCCGGACTTCGTCAGGGTTCGACGTTGTCTGCACGTTTGTGAATGACACTCTTGATGCAGAGGTTCTTCAGATTCTGCTGGACAACCATATCCGTCTGATTGCGTTGAGGTGTGCAGGATTCAACAATGTGGATCTGAAGTTCATCTGTGACAAGATTCCAGTTGTCAGAGTGCCTGCCTATTCTCCAAACTCGGTGGCTGAACACGCAATTGCAATGCTTCTTACCCTGGTAAGAAATCTTCAGCATGCCTATGTAAGAACAAGGGAGTTCAACTTCTCCCTTGGCAATCTTATCGGGTTTGATCTTCATGGCAAGACTGTTGGAGTAATTGGAACTGGAAAGATTGGAAGAGCATTCATTTCAATCTGCAAGGGATTTGGAATGAAAGTCCTTGCTGTTGATGGATTCCAGGATGACAGTCTGGGTGTGGAATATTCAGATCTGGATACAGTTCTTCGCAATGCCGATGTAGTTTCGCTTCATTGTCCTTTGACAAAGGATTCTTATCACATGATCAGCAGAGAGAAGCTTGCAATGATGAAGAGCAGTGCAATTCTCATAAACACCTCCCGAGGAGCTCTGGTGGACAGCATAGCTCTGGCAGATGCGATTCAGACCAAGAAGCTTGGTGGTGCGGCGCTGGATGTGTATGAGGAGGAATCCAATCTCTTCTATGAGGATAACTCCTTCTCAATCATCACAGATGATACTCTAATCCGCCTGATTTCCATGCCGAATGTTCTTGTGACCTCACATCAGGCTTTTCTTACGAAGGAAGCCTTGCAGGCGATTGCCGCCACTACATTGAAGTCTGTGAATGACTATTTCACAGACGGTACCGTTGAGAACAGTGTTTGCTACAAGACTGTGAAAGCTTGATTGCTATGGTGCAATGATCTCGCTCTGGATCTGATCGGTGATATAAGTGGTGTCGAGTTTTCGTGAGGCTTTCAACAGAATCGCACCAATTGTGATTTCTCCTGCAAAGAACAGGATCGTGCCTGTGTAAGCAAGAGGGAGCGCATTGCGAAGTGAAAGAAGAAAGTTGCCTGATGAAAGCGCTATCATGGCAAGCCTGATGATAACATTGCTTCGGCGTGGGTTGATGATTATGTTGACGATGAAGCCTAGGACTGCACAGATGTAAAGCACGCGAATCAGAAGCATGTACATCCATATGGACTCCAAGTGCACCAGATCTGTAACCCTAGGTCCGAAGATCAGGATGGCAATTGTCGCGATGATTCCGCAGATGATATAGTTGTTTACAGAAATCCTACTCCTGGACTGGTGGATGATGCTTGATCCACAGAACATCTCTGCCGATAGAAGCATTGAAAACAGGAAAATTGTTGCAATAATGCCTTGGCTGATAGGTTCTCTGTATGAATATTCGGCAAAGTAGGCGAATATCCTGATATTCTCAAGTGAGGTTGAAAGCAGAAGCACCGGAGCCATCTGAAGATCCAGCGAGTTTGTCTTCTTGTAATAGAAAAACAGCAGTATTGAGAAAATGAGATTGGATATTGTCTGGATGAGACAAGGAATCGAAAGCCTTACCATCATTTCCATTTCTTCACCGCCGGCGAATCCTATCGCCAGCAGAATGAAGATTGCAAGAGAAATCACTATCTGAAAAGCCAGTATTGCTATTCGGACTATCTTGTTGTTCATAGAGTCTCTTTGAATGGGACCTCGGAAATGGCGTTGATTGCTTTCCCTGAAACATATGTTCCGAGTGAGGACAGAATCATATCGACAAATATGCCAAGTCCATTGACCAGTGGAAGCAATCCGATTATCAGAACCTCAATTCCTCCAAGATTGTAGCCAAGCGCGTTGGCAGCCAATACTGTTACAAACACAGTTTCGAATCCGAGGTTTATCGAGCAGAGAAGGCTGAATGCAGTGCAAAAGATCGCTATCAATGATATGCTTCTGAAATCCAGAATTGCAATGTTTGCTCTAGTGCACAGTGCACAGAGACAGATTGTGCTGATCATTGCGGTTCCGCCACGGGTGAAGAATGTAGAGAAAGGCAATACTGTACTTGTCACTCTCTTTTCGACTCCCAGATTTCTTCTTGAGATATGATAGGTTCCAGTCATGGCGAGAAGCATGTTGGTAGAGAACAGGCCGGTCAATGATACTCCCAGGCTTCTTGCAATCAGCTTATAGGGATTTCCCTTGAAACCGGTGAAGAACCAGAACAGAATTGGAATCAGCACTAGAATGGCGGAAGCAACTGCAACGCCGATGAATATTGCGAAGTTTGGAACTGTCAGAATCTCGGAAGTCTTGAATGCCTTGAACCAATAGGCACTGAAGAAGGCAACGAAAAGCCATGAAATGCAAGCCATTGCACGTGACAGCCTGAACATGATTTCAGAAAAAGAATTCATGACCACATATGCCGGTCTGATGGCATCGTTGTCAGGTTTCAGAACAAAACCGAATATGAATGCGGTGAAGGCAATCGGAAGAAGCCATGTCGGTGATACAATCAGATTCATGAAAGGGCTGTTGGCGATTGGGTTGTATCTGGAGAACATCGTGAATATTGAAGTCGTCAGACTTTCGGCAAGTGAGGTGTCGGTTGTGAACTTGGTTCCTGTCGCCATGGGGAAATCACTTGGAAGCAGCATGAATGCAACTCCTGCCAGGATAGACAGGGCTATGGCTGTGAAGAGGCTCCATGCTGTTGAAACCAGATACACAGGTCCTATCGACCCTTTGTCTTTTTTAAGAGAGGCAGTTGCTGCCATCAGTGTGACGAATACCAGAGGAAGAAGGATGAATGTTCCAATGTTCAATAGAATGCCAGTTGCATATCCGATTATGGTATCAAAAATGGAAAACGAGCCCAATATCCAGGCTGCAGTGAAACCAATGATGGCGGCAAGAGTGCAAGAAAGCCAGGTTTTCATCTGATAACTCCTTATATGAAAGGTTAATCCTTTGAAGCAAGATTGTCTAGGATGTATTTCGATTTGTGAACTTTTTCCAACCAGAAAGAATACAGTTTTTCGTATTTCAATTCATTCAGACGCTTTTCCTCCAATGACTGTCCAAAGAGACACGACGCAGCGGCACAAAGGAATGATTCGCTTCTGAACCACATGACGCCCTGATACATGTTGGCTCCGATAATCAATCTGAAGCTTCTGTCCTCCAGCAACTCCTCTATGGTGTCGCGGTTGCGGTTGCAGGCCAATGCTGCCATATGAATCGATTGCGCATCGGTACCTATGACGCTTGACAACATCATTCTTTCACTGGCAGAAAGGATCTCAGCTGGATTTTCGGCTTTTTTCGCTATTGGCTGAAGAATCAGGAATGCATTCAGAATGCTCATCATGTTGCCAAATATCATTCCCAGATTTCTGAAGAACGGTATTGTCAGTGATCTTGCCAGACGGTGTATGGTGTCTTTGGTCTCCCCAAGGGTAGGACAGCTGAAACTGATGTTCAGAACTTGCAGCATCAAAACATTCCGTTCGAATTCCAGATAGAACTGATGAATGAGTTTGACAAGCTTGTTCTCGACTGTCTTTGTTGCCTTGCCTTGGATAAGCTTCTTCATCAAGGAAGAATATTCCGATGCCATGAATCTGGCAACCAAGTCGAACAAAGGAGCGAGAACGGTCTTTCCCAAGGCAATGTCGAAATCCTCGATCATTCCCTGCCCGCCATGCTTTGTATAGAGCTGTGCAAGGATTCCCGTGGTGTCTTCGAGCACTTGGATGTCGGTGAAGACCTTGGTTTCAAATCCGTTCAGATGAACGCTCAGCCCATCGTTATGCAGCTTTGTGGCAGGAATCAGATAAGAGATTCTAGTACCGAACCTTTTGGCAAGGACGAAAGCACCTTCCTTGTTTGGAATATCCAA
Source organism: Spirochaetales bacterium (assembly GCA_012728215.1). Lineage (GTDB taxonomy): Bacteria > Spirochaetota > Spirochaetia > Sphaerochaetales > Sphaerochaetaceae > JAAYFO01. The sequence goes on from JAAYFO010000025.1 coordinate 12,685, forward strand.
GGCCTTTACAAGCGATGTCGACTCCACTTCCCTAGTGCCATCAGAATGACGTAAAAGCTTTGGCACGCTGTCCCTGATTGTTCCTCCAGCCTGTTCATACTGGTTGTTGTAAAGAACAAGGGCTGACTTGCCTGTGATTCCGTTTGAATAGGCGTATATGGATTCCTGGATTACTGAGTTTTCCACGACATCATACAGCTGGAAGTTATCGCAGTTGGAGAATAGATACCTCTTCTTGAGCAACGGGAATATTTCTCTTTGATGACGCTCAATCAGTTTCTGATCTGGAATTTCATTCCAATATGCTCTTGTGTATTCCATTCCATATTTTTCTGAGAATCCTTCGATCTGTCCATGCCCGAACATTGGAAGACCTGGCATTGTGGAGAGCAATGTGCATACTCCAAAGTATTTGTCTCCATTTCCGAACTGGGCAATTGCCGGTTCTTCGTCCGGATTGTTCATGAAGTTGACATAACGTTTCAGAATTTCAGGATCGAACAGAATGGTTTTCTTTATTGTATCCCTGTACTTCTGGTTTTCCTGATTCTTCAGCATGTTCATGAAAGCACTGTTATATACTCGATGCATTCCAAGCGTTCTTACGAAGTACCCTTCCATCATCCAGAATGCTTCGGCCAGAAGCAGGGTGTCTGGAACTTCCACAGCAACTCTGTCCACCACTTCACGCCAGAACTCCGCAGGCATTGCGTTTGCGAATTCTTCGTCACTCATTGCAAACAGACCCCTTCCGGCAATATCCGGTTGTGTTCCGGGTTCCGGATACCAAAGTCTTCTGATATGCTTTCTGGCAAGAGTCATTGCGGCATCGAATCTAATGATCCGGAAGTTCCGAGCAACTTCCAGAATTTGTTGAATGACAGCTTCTCTTGTCTCTGGATTTAGGAAATTCAACTGTGCTGTATCATTCCAGGGCATCGTTGTTCCATCGTTGCCGTGGTAGATATAATCCATTTCGCCACTTTTTCGGTCGGTTCTTCTAAATACGACTGCCGCATCAGATCTTTCGAAGTAATGATCTTCGATCTTGACTTCGAATCCAGAATCGTTTGAAAGGTCAGGTCCATTGAAACTATAGGAAGGAAATGGCTTGAACTTCTGACTGATGAAATAGTCCTTGTGGTCTCTCATCCAATCTGAATCCAGACCTGTATGGTTAGGAACCATATCGCTTGCAAGCCTTATGCCTCTCGCCTGACAGCGTTCCCTGAGGTCCGACAACGCAGTCCATGAGCCTATCATCTGGGCTATGTTGTAGCTCTTGATTGAATATGCGGACGCCTCAGCTTCCGGATTTCCACAGAGATTCTTGATCTTTCTCGAAGAGTCACTTCGTTCCCATAATCCGATCAGCCAAAGGGCATTGAATCCACGGTCTCTAAGAGCGTCCAGCTCTTCATCCGGAATCCGGTCAAGAGTTCTGATCGGTCTGCCATACTGCCTTGAAAGCTGATCCAACCATACCAGAGTGTTCTTTGCAATCATTACGACGTTAGGCATCCAGTTCTTGTCATCGGAAAAAAGCTCATAATCACCCAGCATGTTGGAAAAGTCCGGTACGAACGAAGGACCCGGGCCTCCAGCTGTATCCTTCGGATGATAGCCATCCTTTAGAATCCCACGTGCCTTGTCCAGAATCAGAAGGAAGTCATCCCCAAGAATCGTTCTCCATTTTGTCTGAATGAATCCAAGCTGATCTTCCAGACTGGATGGGTATAGCCTGGATGGCTCAGTAAGAAATCCGAAGATGTCTTCCTCTGGGTTTGTCTTTCTGGATGATGCTTCTCCCGAATTGTCACGAAGTCCGCCAAGAAGACATAGAAGCCCTTTCTCCGAAGCTGGATAGACGATGCTCTCGTCTGTCATCAAATGACCTAGTGCCTTCATCATCGCTGGGTTGGCCTTGATCAATTCCACTATGAAGAAGCAGCGTGTCTGATCTTCCTTTTCCAAAAAAGAAGGGAGGATTTCCGTCTTCTTTTTTGGATATTCCTTTCCGAAAAACTCAAGAAGACTGTTGATTTCAGAGTTCTTTTCAGCAAGGTCGGAAAAACGGGAAAGGAAGCTTGGATCTATGGATGAAAGAAAACAGCTTAGGACTGACTGATATGCTATATGGATTATCGCACATGAGGCGAGCTGGCTTTCATTCAGAGAAGATTTGTATGTCTTTTCATAGAATGAGTTCAATTCTCTGGATTGCATCAGCAGCTCCAAGATGGAATCCGACGAGAACAGCTTGTTTTCATAGCCCATTTCTCTTCTTGCTGTTCGAAGAATTCTCATTTCTCTCTTGTCTGTTTCCATAAATAACTCCTGTTAAGTTGATTATCTCATATCCAGAAATCCAGTGTTCTGTCCTTGTCTTGCTTTTCTCCGACCCGTCAGCCGATGCTGATCAATTGCTCAGCAATTTTGCATGCCTGTTCCAGTATATCACTGATTTCTGATTTTTCACTCTCAGAAAATCCGCCTAGAACAAAAGAAGCCAGATCCTGCTTGCCGATCGGTCTTCCGATTCCCAGCCTCACCCTTTGAAATGCATCGGTCCCAAGATGCTGTCTTATCGACCTCAGTCCATTGTGGCCTCTCATTCCTCCACCCATCTCCAGCTGGACTTTCGAAAAATCCAGTTCAGTATCATCATGAAACACTACGATGTCTTTTGGAGGAATATGGAAGAAATCCGACGCTTCACGCACCGAGATTCCACTTTCGTTCATGAATGTCTTTGGTTTGAGAATTATGGCATTATTATTCTTGCACCATGATCCATGAAACTTATTCTGCCAATTGTTTTCACCCAATCTGTCGCATACCATGAATCCAAAGTTATGCCGCGTCGATCTGTACTGAGAACCGGGGTTTCCTAGGAATACAAGAAGCTTATTCATACTTGAACTATAAATCCATTTTGCGATGTTTACAAGAAGTCCTGTATAATGCCCAAAAGGATGTAATTGATTACGAAACTGTGTATAATCCTAGTGCAATGGGTATTATTTCGCAATTTGAAGAGCGTTGTCTGGTCATCGGGGTTCTAAGCACGATGCAGAATGAAGATTCAGTGATTTCTCTTCTTGAATCAAATTGGGGGCCTGTCAGTTGCAGGACTGAATCAGTGCCTTTTTCATTTACCGATTATTATGATGAAGAGATGGGTTCTCGCCCAGTCAGATTCTTTCTTGTGTTCGAGAATTTCGTGTCACCTGATGATCTTGCCTCGATAAAGATCGAGACCAATTCAATCGAGGAGAAATTTGCAGTTTCAAAGAATCGTAGAATAAACCTCGATCCAGGTCTGCTTGATCTGGGAAGCCTGATTCTTGCTTCTACAAAATACGGTTCTCACAGGATTCCTTTGAGGGATGGGATATTTGCTGAGACGACTTTGATCTATCATACCCATTCTTTCCATACGCTTCCGTGGACTTATGCTGATTATGGCAGTCCTCAGTTCATTTCACTGTTCAATGAACTCAGAACCGAATTCAAGAGACAACGGAATCTGATCAGTCGAAAGGAATCAATCCAGCAGTGATGGTGCTGTTCCATTTACCATCGTCGGCAAAAAAGATGCTGAGCACCAGGTTCCGCTGAAAATTGTAATACCTCCTTGTTCCTGTATTCATCCTTATGGATGGTTTCTGACTTGCACTTGAATATATGCTCCCATCAATGGCGAATTCGCCGTACCAAAGTCCTGACGGCAATTCCAGATGATCGATTCTCGTGCTTTTTTTCAGTCTGATGGAATCTGAGTTGATTTCTCCGTTTGCTATGTCCTCTATCAGTTTCAGCCTGGCAATCTCTCTGAAATCCATTGTCTTCTGCCTTGCCATTTCTGCAAGCTTTGGATAATTCAGGTCGTTCCAGCAGTTGTCAATCTTGGTCAGACTTTCGAGGATAACGCCATCCATCTGATTCATCTTTACAGGTTGCCGTCCAGTCTCCGGACTGATCCATGCACCTTGAGGGGTGCCTGATCCCATTGGATAGGCCAATGCAGTCACAGCTTCTCCGAGTGGAATTCTGATAGTGACGGATCTGGTTCCTTGTGGAACGAACAGACTGCTTCTGCAATTGTTTCCGAATATTTCCAGATTGTACCAGAACTGTCTTCCGCTGTTGCTTTCCCAGGGATGAATTGGGATAGAAAGCTCGACAGTCCGATGAAGCAACCCCTGGGAATCGCATCCAAATGCAAGCAGCATCAGAAGGATTGATACGGCAATGACTGAACTTCTCAGTGACTTCATTTTCATTTTCTCCTTTTACATGAGTATTACCGGTAAATTTTAGTTTTGCTGAGTATCAATGGGTGACTTTGGCTAGTAAACTATCCGTGTTTTGTGTAGAATGCAGGCATGGAATCTCTCAGAAGTCTTTTTAAGATTGGTCATGGTCCATCAAGCAGTCATACAATGGGGCCTAGAATTGCTGCAGGGATGTTTTTGAAGCTGTTTCCCGATGCTGTTTCGTATGAGGCAGACCTGTTTGGCAGTCTGGCTGCAACCGGTAAGGGCCACCTTACCGACGAGGCTATTCGTGATGTCTTTCATGATCGTAAGATCGAAGTGTTCTGGTATCCTGATATCGAGAAGCCCTTTCATCCCAATGCAGTCACTTTCAAGGCATTGGATGACCACTCCCATGAACTGGGTCAGAAGACCTATTACAGCATTGGTGGCGGGCAGATAGTTGATGATGAATACGCCTCACTTGCGATGAACAATGAGGACAATACAGCAAGGAACACTCATCTTCTTGTCACGCCTGAGAATCAGATCTATCCACCTGAAGTAAGTGACATGTCCAAGATTCTTTCTTTCTGCAACCGTGAAGGCATGCAGATATGGGAGCTTGCGGTTCATTTTGAGGGCAGTGACATATTTGATTACATGAACGAAATATGGACGGTGATGAAGAATGCTGTCGAGGATGGACTTGAAGCAGAAGGAGTCCTTCCCGGAGGACTCAAGCTTGCTCGAAAGGCAGGACAGTACTATCAGCATGCAAAGGATCTCAAGGGATCACTTGGTGAGGATGCCCTGGCTATGAGCTTTGCGCTTGCTGTGGCAGAACAGAATGCCGGTGGTGGTCTGATTGTTACTGCTCCGACATGTGGTTCGGCAGGGGTTCTTCCTGGAATGCTTTATTTCTATCACAAACGAATGGATGTGCCACTCAAGCGAATATTGAAGGCCTTGCTTACTGCTGGTGTGATTGGCAATGTGGTCAAGACCAATGGTTCGATCAGTGGTGCTGAAGTGGGTTGTCAGGGAGAGGTCGGAGTTGCCTGTGCAATGGCAAGTGGTGCTGGAGCACAGATACAGGGAGGTTCGATATATCAGATCGAATATGCCGCTGAGATGGGCTTGGAGCATCATCTTGGTCTGACCTGTGACCCGATGAAGGGGCTGGTTCAGATTCCCTGCATAGAACGGAATGCAATGGCAGCTACCCGTGCGGTATGCAATGCCATATATGCTCTTCTGAGCGACGGAAGACATAAGGTATCTTTTGATGATGTAGTGGATGTCATGATGGTCACTGGTCATGCGATCCCATCGCTTTATCGAGAAACTTCCAAAGGTGGCCTTGCCACACTTACGTTTTCCAACTGAGTTTCAGAGACGAAGGAGTTTGTCATGTCGAATTTAGCATGTGATGATTATCGTTATGTGATTGTTGGTGGAGGAAATGCAGGAGTCAGTGCGGCTCAGGCAATCAGAGAGATTGATAAGGAATCTCCCTTGATCATGATAAGCGATGAACGCGATCTTCCATATCGCCGTCCTATGCTGACAAAGAACTTTTCCCTTATTGATTCTTCTGACCCATATGCCATGCATCCTTCCAAGTGGTATTCAGATCTGAATATCACCATGATTCATGACAGAGTGCTGAGCATATATCCTTCGACCCATTCCTTGGCTCTGTCTTCTGGAAAGAGCCTGAGCTTCGGGTCTCTTATCCTTGCAGTTGGGGCAAAATGCTTCATTCCTCCATTCAAGGGAGTGTCTGGCAGCAATGTGGTGTCCATACGCAAGACAGATGATGTAAGGAAACTTGTGGAGCTTCTGAAGAATGCGAATTCCGCAGCCGTAATTGGCGGAGGTGTGCTTGGAATGGAAGCCGCTTGGGAGATTCGCAGAATGGGAAAGACTGTTCACGTGATAGAAGCCTCAAGCTCCCTTATGAAGCGCAACCTTGATAATGATGCTTCAGAAATGCTTCTCAGACAGGCTGAGAATAACGGGGTGGATATAATTCTTAATGGAAAGACCAGTTCAATCGAAGCTTCCGGAATCGTTCTGGAGGATGGACGCAATGTGGCTTGTGATGTCGTCATTATTTCATGCGGAATCAGGCCTGATGTCACTTTGGCTGAAGACGCCGGTATTGTGGTTGAACGGGCAATAGTTGTCGATGATCATATGAGAACCAACCTTTTGGATATATATGCCTGCGGAGATTGTGCACAGTTCAATGGCTTTTCTGCTGGAATCTGGCCTGTGGCAGGTGCAATGGGAAAGATTGCCGGTTGCAATGCAGCAGGTACTGATGCAGTATATTCACCAAAGGCATACGCAGTGATGATGAATGCTCTTGGAACAGGTCTGTATAGTGCTGGGTCGATTGCCAGTGAGAACTTGGTTTTTGAAACGGTTCAGAATGATTCATTCTGGGCAAGAATGTTCTTCTCGTCTGGAGAATTCTGCGGTTTCATTATGATTGGCGATACAAAGAAAGCATTCTCGCTTTCTCCTCTTCTTGAAAGAAAGGCTTCAAAAGATGAAGTTCTGGCCATAGTGTGCTGAGCAGATTTCGAATGTGAAAATAAAACATGTGAGACAATGATCTATGTGTCATATCAAGTCAGAGGAGTGGAGATAAAATGAAAAAACTTGTTATTGCGGTATCGCTGTGTTTCTTTTCCGCTGTTTTGGTTTTTGCGGAGCCGTGGTTCGGTGATGTTGACAATCAGCAGAAGATTTACAGGATAGACTGTGATGAATACCAGCAGATTTCGGTGCTTTATCGTCTTTGTGGCCTTGCCATGCCATCATCAAGCGGACCTTGGACAAATGGTGAACTTATTTTGATGTTGAATCAAATAGATTTTGCCAAGCTTAGCGGTGATGCACTTGTCATTTATGGCAATCTTAAGGCGGATCTGCAGAGTGAGGGAACCGATTGTCCGGCATTCCAGAGCACAATGACAGTAGGTCTTCAAGGATATTTCCATACTGATACGGATTATTTCACTACCAGAGAAAAGTGGATCAGCGGTTTTAACGAACAGCTTCCTGCCATCGCCTTTGATTTTGAAAGCTGGCTTGGAAATGGCCTGTATCTTTACACTCGTTTTCCTATTCAGCTGAATGATATAATTTACGCTTCCAAATTTGGAAGTACGAACTTCATATCCAACATCCCGATGGTTCCGCCTTCAACGATGAAGGATATTGACTTTAATTTCCCCTATAGATCATTCATCAGCTTCGGAGGAGACTGGTGGAATGTCGAAGTTGGAAGGGAAAGGCTGAGCTGGGGGTTGGGAGAGACAGGAAACCTCATCATAGGGGATCATGTCGAATACCATAACATGGCGAAAGCCACAGCCTATTCAAGGAACTTTAAATATACTTTTTTTGCAAGCTTCTTCCCTCATCCTCAGAATTACTATAAATATGTCGATAAGGATCCAGCATCAAATGGTTATATGGTTAACGGAGTTGGAGCAGGGCAAAGTGACTATCTCAATGGAATCAGCATGTTCCTCGGTCATAGATTCGAATGGAGAATGTTCTCTGGAAAACTTGGACTGGTGATTACAGAAGGAATAATGTACATGTCCAAGGATAACAAGATTGATCTGATTTCCTTGAATCCTGCAATGTTCTGGCATAACAACTATACCAG
>JAAYFO010000184.1 GCA_012728215.1 Spirochaetales bacterium
GAATGCTCCAGTGGTGTCCTTGCTGATGAAGTAGGGAAGAAGACCTGCAGTCCAGTCATGGCAATGGAATATGTCAGGCATCCATCCTATCTGAAGACAGAATGCCATGGCAGCCTTGTTCAGAAGCATGAATCGTCTGAAGTTGTCTGGATAAGGCTCGAAGCTTGTATCTCCGTAGATGCCTCTTCGGTTGCAGAAAACAGGATCAATCAGAAAATAGAATATGAGTTTTCCGATTTTCTGCTGCCTTATTTCCATCTCATGCTCTCCGCCGAGAATTCTGACTGTGATTTTAGAGGCAAATTCTCCGGCATTTTCAGGTGTCATATTGTATGCAGGAAGCATTACTCGTACATCGCAGGAAAGATTTGCAAGACGTGCAGACAGATCGCCTACCACGTCGGCAAGTCCTCCTGACTTGCTGAATGGAACTGATTCGCTGGATAACATCAAAACTTTCATAAGACTATTACACCACTGTTGGATAAATAAAGCAAGCATGAAAAACCGATTAGCAAGTCAAGTGGGAGATTAACGCAGAACAACCAAACCCTGAGGTGTGCCGTCGATGATCTGCAAATGAATTGAAGTATTTCCTTCCTAGTGCTGAAAGGATAGATCCTCGTAACTTTCGCCATCAAGATTCTCGATGTATTGCTGAGCCTTGTGTGCAGCAATGGCTCCATCGGAGCAAGCTGTCGCAACCTGTCTGAACGGTGTTGATCTGACATCCCCACCGGCATAGACACCGGGCATTGAAGTCTCCATTGACTGATCGGTGACGATGTAGCCGGCGGAATCCAGCTCCAAGCCAAGCTGCTTTGCAAGGCCTGTCTGAGGAATGATTCCGACAAAGCCGAATACGGCATCGAACATCTCCTCTGTCGTCTCCCCTGTCTCAGTATCTTGGAGTATAACTGAAGTCACATGCTTACCATCACCCTTGATTTCCTTGATCGTAGTGGATAATCTCACCGATATTGCAGAATTCGATGTGAGCCTGTCAACAATCTTCTGCTGTGCACGGAATCTGTTTCTCCGGTGGATGATCGTCAATGTTGGCGTCAGCCCAGCAAGATACAGAGCCTCCTGAACGGCACTGTCTCCGCCACCGACCACGAGAATCTTCTTTCCTCTGAAGAATGGGCCATCGCAAGTCGCACAGTATGATACTCCATGGCCCGAGTATTCCTTTTCTCCTGGAACACCCAGATTGCGGTGTGTGGCGCCTGTGGATATCAGCAGGGCCTTGGCTTCCCATGTGCCTGATGCTGTGTCAATGAGAAATTTCTGACCTTCCTTTTGAATCGAAGTGACTTCGGTGTATTCGATCATTGCTCCAAAACCGGAAGCCTGCGTCTCGAATTTCTGTGCCAGCTCAAAACCTGACAGACCTTCGCCGAATCCGGGGTAGTTCTCGATTCTGTCAATGATCAGAAGCTGACCACCAGGTCCCAGTGCTTCCAGAATTGTGGTATCCAGACCTGCCCTTGATGCATATGCAGCCGCGGCAAGCCCTGCAGGACCTCCTCCGATGATTGCGAAATCAGTCTTGTGTGTTTCAGCCATTTGGGTTCTCCTCTCTCATTCGTGCGTCCAGTGCTGCTTCAGCTTCGCTCTTTCTCAGATACACAGGACCTTGTCCTATGTCATCAGCGCCTTTTTCCTGGAATTGCATGCTTGCAAGCGTAGTCAGCGATTCGCTATATGATCTGAAGCAGTCATCTATGATTGCTTCACCTTTGATGACTCCCAGCTTCATCACATCCTCTGCAAAAGGCCGTGAGCTTGGTCCTGTGAACAGAATCCTGCTGGAATTCATCAGATATGGCACCAGATCCTCGGGAATACTGTCCATGTCCGGTGATATCCTCTTGCCTTGCTGGAACACCGCACTGTAGTAGCGCTGCTTGCGTGCATCCAGAAGTGGAACCACGGTTCCGGGGAAGAATGAAAGGTTGTGAGCTATGACTTCCATTGTGGACACAGAGACCAGTGGCTTGTCGCAGGAGAATGCTATTCCCTTGAGAACCGACATCCCGATTCTAAGTCCTGTGAATGAACCAGGACCTCTTGTGCAGCACAGAAGATCCAGATCCTGGAGCTTCAGTTCGTTTTCGTTCAGCAGTTCCATGATGTTCTTCATCAGACATTCGCTGTGCTTGGTGCCTGTCCGCGACATGCGGTTGGAGAACTGGCTGTCCATGGACAGACCGAGTTGAAGTGTCTCATCAAAAGTGCAGACGGAAAGAATGTTCATAGGTTAAGCCCCCTGATGTCAATGTCACGGCTTTGGTCGGGATTGATGGCCACGTCAATGAATACGGTGCTTCGAGGAAGCATCTCATCGATTTTCTCAGACCATTCGATCAATGTGAGCCCATTGCTGTAGAGCATTTCCTCTCCTCCCATCATCTCGAACTCCTCACATCCTGAGATGCGATAGAGATCCATGTGATATAGAGGCATGGTCCCATCGTATTCCTGCATAAGGGTGAAAGTCGGGCTTACAATTGCCTCTGTGATTCCGAGTGCCCTGGCGATTCCTTTTGCCAGGACAGTCTTGCCTGCGCCAAGACTTCCCCTCAACGATATGAGCATCCCTCTTGTGGCGATTTTGCCGATTCTGAAGCCAAGGGCTTCGGTGTCCTCTACTTTGCAGCAGTGGTATTTCATTTATATTTCCTCAGCATGATGACCTTTCTCATGCTCTTGCCTTGCAATTTCTTCGACTTCGTCCTTTGTATGGATTTCCTCTGTTATGACAGTGCCAAGCTTTTCATGGGCGATGGCTTCATATTCATCCATCAGATCCAGGACCTGCTGGTCGTTTGGATCCACGAGTCTGGCCCTTTCCAGGAAGTATCTTGCCTGGTCGAAGTTCTTCTCGCTGAGATGAAGATAGGCGAGGTTGGCAAGGTAGATCACATTGTCTTCTTCCACTTCCACCGCCATGTTAAGGTACTCCTTGGACATCTCCATGTTTCCAAGTTCCTTCTCGCAGATGGCAAGCTCGTTGTAGGATGCTCCGACTTCGGCGTTCTTCGAAATGCTTTTCAGAATTGCTTCCTTGGCTTCCGAATACCTCTCAAGGCAGCGCAGTGCCCAGCCCTTGATGTACCAGCCCTCCCATGAGTCAGGTTCGGCATGCAGGAACTTCTCGATGATTTCCAGTGCCTTGTCTTCCTTGCCCAGCATGATCTGGTCGTAAGCTTCAAAGACAGAGTTCTCCTGATCAAGCTGGACTTTCATGTCCTCCATCAGGGCTTCGATCTCCTTCCTTCTTTCACTGGTCTCCATTCCATTGAGACTGTCGTTGAAGAACTCATAGGCTATTTCCAGGTCGTGATGCCTGAGATGGTATCCGCCAAGCTCAACAAGGATGTCGCTGTTACCAGGATGACGGTCAAGCCCTTCGTGGAGAGTCTTCAGTATCTTCTCATCGAATTCATCGGCTTCCTTGGTATGCTTCTCCTTCTGAGCGGCAGCGCTCTGATTGGCATACAGGACAGCAAGATTGATGTAGCTCTGGGCACTGAAGCCTATGTTCCTGACGGCTGTGAGAATCTGCTCTGCAAAGGCATAGTCCTTGGCATTCGTCTTGGCGATTCCCGCCAGCGAAAGGTCGGTCTCCGCATTTGGATGAATCAGAAGAAGCATGCTTCTGTAGTAGTCCACTACGTCGCAGATCTTATCGTCATCGAAATTCTGGAACTGAGGGACGCTTTTCAACTCATCGTGGCTTGCCGAAAGGGCTTTTATCAAGCCAGCGGCGATGGACTCGACTGTTATTTCCTTCAATGATTCAGGATCCTGCTGGATCTGAACCGGAACTGGATACTTGATATGATCCTTCAGACTTTCTATCTTCTCTACGCTTTTGAGATCGAGGAAGCTGACATCGGAAAATGGGGAATTGGTCTGGATTTGTTTCATTGATACTCCACCTAAAGGAATAAAGAAAACCGTGGTGAGGACTTAATCTCTTGAACCTTAAGTTCAAGCTGGATGCCAGTTCGCCTTGGATTCTGAACCAATTGCTTACCATTCGGAAAGAAGGCTCAATGCACTTCGGCTATGCCGCAAACCTATTGTACAGTTTGAGCAAGAGAATATTACCTGTCACCACGGTAATTTCATCCTTATGCTATCATGTGTCTGGTTTTTTTAAAAGAGGTTGGATTCAAAAAAATACATTCTGTCATCGGTTTGCACCATATCCATGCTCATTTTCCTGATTTTCCTGATAAGGTCGATTTGCTTTGAGCAATATGGCTTGGAATATCACTGACAGAATTACAGACGTCGCATCTGATAAGATTGCCGATGGAATTGTCAGCAAATACCAGGGAAAGGTTATCAGCTCATATTATGCATCTCTTCCATTCAGTGAAGTGCCTGTCTCGTTTGAAGCCAATGACAGAACCGTCTATGGTACTCTCTGCCTTCCTACGGAGATGAAGACTGATGTTCCTGCAGTGGTGATGCTTCATGGAACAGGAAGTGCCAGAGATGAGGCTGGTGACGGCTTCAAGTACTGTGCACCTTTGCTTGCTTCATGTGGAATAGCCTCGCTGCGAATTGATCTTATCGGCTGCGGCGAGAGCAAGGTCGATTATCAGTATTACAACTATACCACTGCGACAGAGGATGCAGTTGCTGCCAAGGATTATCTGAAAGGCCTCAAGGAAATCGATGGAAATCGCATAGGAGTGATGGGATGGAGCCAGGGCGGAACCGATGCTCTTCTTGCAGCAGCTGCCGACAAGGAGTTCAAGAGTGTCTGTCTTTGGGCTGGTGCATTGGATATGCAGATGATGTACACTCCCGAGATGCGTGCCGAAGCAAAGAAGAATGGGTTTGCCGTGATGGATCTTGGCTGGAGGTCACCTCTTAATCTCGGATGGAAATGGATTGAGGAAGTGGAAGGCACCGACATGAGAGCAGTGGTGAAGAAGGTAAGTGCTCCTATATTTGCAATCAACGGTGAGAATGACGATGTCGTGGATCCGGCAAGCGGCAACGAGATTGCAAGGATTGCTTCTAATTCTCTTTCCACATATATCGTCATTCCTGGTGCCGATCATACTTTCGGCGTATTCACCGATCCTGATTTCAACGCC
>JAAYFO010000185.1 GCA_012728215.1 Spirochaetales bacterium
ATTGGTGCCAAAGTCCACATTTATTCATGAAATGGGAGTCGTGGCGCTATTGACGATTGCCATTTTTTTTTGCAGATTCTATAACAGGAGTGTAAGTATGGAACAATACAACATCAATGCCCAGCCAAAAAGCAGGGTGAACACGAATTCCCTTTTGAAGAACGCATATCTGTGGATGGCATTGGGATTGGCAATGACAGGTGTGGTGGCAGCTCTTGTGTCCGCCAACCCTTCGTTCCTCTACAGTGTCTATTCCAGTTTCCTTGGCCTTTTCCTCGTTGTCGGGATTCAGTTTGGATTGGTGATCTTCCTATCCTCACGTCTTCATACGATGAAAGTCAGCACTGCGGTGATCTGCTTCATGCTTTATTCTGCGGTCACGGGATTCTCTCTTTCAAGCATCTTCCTTGTCTATACCGGAGCTGTGATCACCCGAGCGTTCTTCTCTGCATGCCTTATGTTTGCAGGAATGGGCTTGTTTGCAATGATCACCAAGAAGAATCTCAATTCATGGGGAAGCTACCTCATGATGGGATTTTGGGGAATAATCATCGCTTCCGTAATCAACATGATCTTCCGTGCAGGATGGCTTGATTATGTGATAAGCTTCATCGGCGTGGCAGTGTTTCTCGGACTTACAGCCTGGGACACACAGCGAATCGTCCAGATGGGATATCAGGCACAGGGTGCAGATGAGGACAGCTACGTGAAGCTTTCCATCATTTCCGCTCTTACTCTTTATCTTGATTTTCTCAACATCTTTCTCTACCTTCTTAGAATCTTCGGAAGAAGCAACGACAACTGATGATTTGAATGGCTGAAATCAGACTCTGTTTTTCAGCCATTTCATCTTCTTCCAGAATATCCTCTTCACCAGCACATCGGTGATGTCTCCCAGATTGTATGAGAGCCAGATGATTATCACCGGTGCTCCGCAGAACTTGGCCGCCAAGGAGAATGGGAGCATTATTCCATACTGAGCAATGATTCCAGCCCAAAGAATTGGCTTCATGTATCCGCTTCCATTGAACGAAGCCTGGTAACCTGAGCCAAGGGATGCAATTATCATTGAGATGCCTATGATCAAGATCAGTGACCATCCATCTGCCGAAGGAATCTGTCCTCCAAGGAAGAAGCTCATGATCTTCTTAGGAAAAATAATAAGGAACGCTGCCAGAATGCTGACCATTGTGATGCATATCCGGCTGCATTCAGCGCTTGATTCCAGAGCACGCTGCTCATTACCCTGTCCGAGGCTATGTCCGATGATCACGCCGCCACCCATTGCCACTCCCGCAAACGGCATCATGCCGAAGTTTGCAAGACGTCCTGCTATTCCCACATAGGCAATGGCTTCTGTCCCATATGATGCGATGAGCTTCATCAGATAAATGTTGAAGAGATTGCGGAAAGCCAGCGTGAAGCCGCTTGGCAATCCTACGGTGAACAGTTTTTTGTCTATCTCCGGTGAGAGCTTGAACAATTTGGACGGCCTGATTCTTATGACGGCCTTTCCTCCAAGCAGGAGAATGATTCCAGCGACAAAGCTGAATGAGATTGAGATCACTGTCGCCCATGCGGCACCCTTCATCCCCAGTCCCATTCCAGGAAGTCCTATGAAAGGTATTGTATCAAACATCATTATTGGATCAAGGATTATGTTGATCACTGCGGCGATAGCCAGGAGAATCATCAAAGTGCGTCCATCGCCTGAGCAGCGGAAGATCGTATTGACGCTGTATGAGCTGAAGAAGATCGGGAGGAACGCAGCCCTTATGAAACCGTAGTCCTGACCCAGCTGGACTACTTCGGGATCTTCTGAGAAGAATCCGAGAACAGGCCTCAGGGTAAGGCACATCACCAATGCTCCGGCAGATGCAAGGATGAATTTGAAAGCCATAGTCTGTTCGGCTGCAAGCTGGGTCTTTTCCTTGTTTCTCTCCCCATGGTACTGACTTATCATCGATACGCTTCCGGCGCCGACTATTTCGTTGAACAGCTCGATGATCCACATGTAGGTGGAGAATACTGTCATGGCAGCCACAGCCTTGGGTGAGATAATGCCTATCCACATGAGGTCGACTATGTCGTACAGCGCCTGGCACATCAGCCCGAGCATGGTAGGGATGGCCAGACGGAATATCTGCCTGTTCAGAGGCCCTTCGAGGAGGCCTTGGTCTTCGTTGCTTTTCATGAATAAGGTTTTTCATTTCAATGATGATTAAGCAATGAGACGAGAGTCTCACAAACCATTTTTGAACCTTTCGGCTTTTGTCAATTCTCCCTGCAAGGAAAGCAGAGAGAATGAGCCTGATGGCTTTGATGCCGTTATCGGCGAAGACAGGTCAGGCTTCTCAGGAGGTGAGATTTTGAGGATAGCTCTTGCCAAATGCTCCGATAATCCTGCTTGATGAACCGGCGTCTTCCATTGATCCTTCTTATCATGATGAAGTGAATAGTGGCATCGAGTCTCTGCCAAAGGGTTTCACTGTAATTGCAGTGACCTATAGTCTTTCGTTCGCGGATCCCTTCGACTGGATCTTCCTGTTGGAACAAGGTCACATTGCAGAATCAGGAACGCATTCCGAGCTTCTTGCAATGAACGGATTGTATTCCAAGCTTTGGCAAACAGCCATGGCCTAGTGTTTCACAAATCGTTCTCATCTGCTATTATATAGCCATGAAACGAAGATTCACCGCCGCTGTGCTCATTGCCATCATTCTGCTTCTTTCCGGATGCAGGACTGTCGAGTCTCTATCAGACGATGAACTACGCCAGGCGCTCCGTCAGGCAGGTGAGTTGGCTGTAGATAACGCCTCTGGTGAAATTTTAGATGAGCTTGATACCCTGAATTATCTTCCACACAGCATTGATTCAGCAATCGGAGCAATGGTTGATGTTCCTGGGTTGGGATATCTGTTTGAGAAGTGGGAAGACTACGCCGCTGGTACATTTGCCAGTGAAATCGGTCTTTTGCCGGATTTCATCAAGTATCAGATTTCAACTCTCACCTTTGAATATCCTCG
>JAAYFO010000186.1 GCA_012728215.1 Spirochaetales bacterium
ACTTATCTTTTGTATAACATTTTTGGCTTTTAGTACAACAATGCCCAATATTTCAATAGCAGGGACTTCTTCCGTTACGAAATGAAGAAAAGAAATAATATTGATCATATATAAGAAAAGCGGAACTCAAAGTCCGCTTTTCGCCAATATATTTATAACAGATGCTTGAGTTGATATCAGATGATATTCCACTTTGCCTTCAGTTCAGCCATCTCGCCGCTTTCGACCATCTTCGCCTGGGCATCGTTGATAAGCTTGAGAAGTTCTGAATTTCCCTTCTTGACGCATATTGCAATATCCTCGGTAGTGAACGGTTCACCTGCCGTTGTCAGGATTGACTTGAAGTTCTCATTCGTCAGCACGAAGTCAGCTGCTACAACCGAATCACAGACGACTGCATCCACGTTTCCATTCACCAGATCAAGGATGGCAAGCCCGACATCCTCGTACTGCGCCTTGACCACATCGTAGTCATCCATCGCAAAGTCACCGGTAGTACCCATCTGGACGCCGACTTTCTTCTTAGTCAGATCCTTGATTCCAGAAATGCTGTCTGCACTTTTCTTCCTTATGACGACAATCTGTCCGATGTTGCAGAACGGGTCAGCGAAGTCAATAGTCGCTTTTCTTTCCTCAGTCACTGTGACACCTGAAGCAATCGCATCGTACTGTCCGTTTGAAAGACCTGCGAAAATCGTATCCCAGGCTACGTTCCTGATGATGAACTTCTTTCCGGAAATCTCTCCAAGCCGCTGAACCAGCTCCATCTCGAAGCCTGTAACATCACCATTGTCATCAATCATTTCGAATGGTGGCCATGTGCAGTTGGCCGCGAATACGTACTCTGTCTTTTCCTTGTAGGACTCACTTGATCCACCGGCAAAAATAAAGGAAACCGCCATTGCCAGAATCACCAGAACTGTTGCTGTCTTTTTCATTTGAACACCTCGTAAAACACCTTGCATGTTTATGCATGAATTTTGTCGATATTCTATTGAGACACCATAATCATGTCAACTATTTTTTGCATATTATTTCATAATTTTTTCAATTTATTCAAATATTTATTCAAAAACTATTAATTTATATGGTTTTACACTTATTTTTATTCATTTAACCTTTTTGTCACGACAGTAGTTGACATATATGAATAAAATCTGTAAAACGCATGTATGCAAAATGAAAACAGTCAAATAAACAGTGAAGCCAAGAAGCGTAAAGCCCATCTGGGAAAGCTAGTCTCGGTGGATCCCAGAAGTCCTAAGAAGGGCCCTGTCACAATCATGATGACAGATGGAGTTCTCATACCTAAGAAGGACACTCATGTATTCAATTCCTGGAGAACCACTTTCTTCGGCAGCATCCTGCTTCTGGTAGTGCTCGTCGTATTCAAGCCAGAGCCATATCTGAAGATATTCCAGGTATGCGCATCAGGCATTCCCGTGACATTCGAGTGCACGATCTTCGCCATACTCGGAGCAATTGTAATCGGGCTGTTCTGTGGGCTGGGCTCGGTTTCCAAGCATGTTGTCCTCAATAGGATTTCCGGTGTGTATGTGGAGCTGATCAGAGGAATCCCCCTTCTCGTTCAACTCATATTCATATATTATGCACTTGGAAAGCTTGCTCACATCGAGGGAATGGCGGCCGCAATAGTTTCAATGGCCATCTGCTTCGGTGCATACATGGGTGAAATAGTCAGATCCGGAATTCAGGCAATTCCAAAGGGACAGATGGAAGCGGCAATCGCACTTGGCATGAGCAGGACTCAGGCATTTGTAAATGTGATTCTTCCTCAGGCTGTGAAGATCATCCTGCCGTCAATCGGCAATGAGTTCATATCCATGTTGAAGGACAGTTCGCTCGTCTCAACGATTGCACTGAGCGACATATTGAGAAGAGGAAGGGAATACATCTCCAGAACCTTCCTATCCTTGGAGACAATGCTGGTGGTGGCGCTGATTTATCTGATAATCACACTGATGCTTTCCAGACTTGTAGGATTGATGGAAGAGAGGTTGAGCAGTAATGGCTAAGGAAAAGATCAGGATTGAAAACGTCTGTAAGACATATGAAGGCAAGAGCGAGGTCAAGGCAGTCAGGAATGCCACTCTTTCTGTGAAGGAAGGAGAGGTAGTCGTGATCATCGGTCCTTCTGGAAGTGGAAAAAGCACTCTGCTGAGATCTGTCAACAAACTTGAGTTCATTACAAGCGGAAAGATCTTCATTGATGAGTATGAAGTCTCTTCTCCCTCATGCGATATAAGGAAAGTCCGTGAAAACGTCGGAATGGTGTTCCAGAGCTTCAATCTGTTTCCTCATCTGAGCGTACTGCAGAACATTACCATCGCTCCGATGAAGGTCAAGCACATGGAACGCAAGGCAGCCGAGGCTAAAGCCATGGAGCTTCTTTTTAGGGTCGGACTCGCAGAAAAGGCTAAGGCATACCCAAACCAGCTTTCAGGAGGCCAGCAGCAGCGTGTGGCCATAGCCAGGGCGCTTGCCATGGATCCTGCGATCATGCTCTTTGATGAGCCGACCAGTGCGCTGGATCCCGAAATGATCAAGGAAGTCCTTGATGTGATGATCAGTCTTGCCCAAAGCGGAATGACAATGCTCATCGTCACCCATGAAATGGGATTTGCAAGGGCAGCAGCCGACAGAGTCGTGTTCATGGACGGTGGTGAGATCATCGAGCAAGGCTCCCCTTCCGACCTCTTCGACCACCCTGCCAACCCAAGGACCCAGACGTTCTTTGAGCACATTCTTTGATTGTTCTTTTAATGGTTATTTTTTTCGATCACCGGTTTTCAAGCTCTGCTATTTTCAAGAAACCTGAAATGATGTAGATTGACTTCATGCAGAAGAAAAAAGAAGACTCCAAGTCACTTTTTCAGGAGTTTTATTTTCAGATATACGGATCAAGATGGATTGATCTTAGAAATTCCTTGCTTATGGACACTTCGCCAGTCAGCCTGAGCGAAGCTTTGTCCAAGCCGTATTTTATGGACAAGGCCTCAATCATCGCCGCGTCATGCCTCCCTGTGGCAGAAGGTGACCAGGTACTGGACATGTGCGCCGCACCGGGTGGCAAGACACTTGTACTGGCCTTGAAGCTCAATGGTACGGGAAAACTGGTTTCAAACGACCGATCGGCGACAAGACGGGGAAGACTCAGGACAGTCATCTCTGAATGCCTTGCACCTGCAATGAATTCAAACATCTGCATAACTGGACATGATAGTTCCAAGTGGGGACTTTACGAACAGGAAATGTACGATGCCGTTCTTCTTGATGCCCCTTGCTCAAGTGAACGGCACGTGATCACAGACCCGCACGCAATGGACGAGTGGAGTCCGTCACGGCCGAAGCATCTGAGCATCCAGCAGTATGCAATGCTCAATGCTGCATTCACTGCACTAAGAAAGGGCGGATTCATTCTGTACAGCACATGTTCGATATGCCCTATGGAAAATCAAAAAGTCGTGGAAAAGCTGTTTCAACGCAACAAGGACCTTGTTGAAGAAATTCCTACTGATTCAGCTCCGATGTTTCAAGGTGAGAAACTTGATCATGGCACGATAATTCTACCCGATGTCAGCGGAGGACTCGGCCCGCTCTACTTCTGCCTTTTGAGGAAAAAGCAATGAAAGCAAATGTCAGCATCATGAGATGCAACTCATACAGCATGGACATTCTCATTCCTGTGATTGAGAATGTCATTTCAACTTCGGACTTTCCAGAAGTCAACGGAAGGACTGTCTTCGTGAAGCCGAACATTCTTTCCGATTCCAAGCCCGAATCATGCATCACTACCAATCCCGAATTTCTAAGGGCATTCATAAGGATTCTGAAGAAGCGTGGAGCCGCCTCTGTTTTGGTAGGCGATTCACCTGGACTACCTGCTCCTTCCTTTGCCGCAATGGGGTGCGGGATCGGACAGGTCTGCAAGGAAGAAGGTGCGAAATGGATCGATATCGGAAGCGATAACATCATAGTTGCAATACCATTCACAAAGCAAAGACTTCCAGTGGCAGCTGCAGTATCCACTTCCGATTTGGTGATCAGCCTTCCGAAGTTCAAGACCCATCAGCTGATGTACTTCACAGGCGGAGTCAAGAATCTATTCGGCGTCATTCCCGGTCTTCACAAAAGCCCATGTCATCTGGCCTTTCCGACAAGAGAGGCATTTGCCAAGTTCATCTGCGGCTTATACAGCTATGTCAAGCCTGATTACTGTCTGATGGATGGAATAATCGGAATGGAAGGACCAGGTCCGGCAAACGGAACACCAAGGGCGGTGGGACTCGTCCTTGGAAGCAGTGACTGCGGTGCTCTTGATTACAGTGAGGCGACAATCATGGGCTACAAGCCTAATTCCACACCGTTGATCCGTGCCTTGAAGGCAAAAGGGCTCTTTCCTGAAGGAATATCATACCCTCTTCTAAGCGCAAGAGAACTGGTGATATCTGATTTCAAACGAATATCGATCACTGAAAAGACGAAGTTCGTGCGAACTCTGATCATTCCATTCTTTACCCGCGGAATTCAAAAGAGACGCCAGATGAAGGAGCCAGCTCCTGAATTCCTTACCGACGTCTGCATACGATGCAGAAGGTGCATTGAAATATGTCCAGGGAATGCTTTGGAGATGAAGAACGGAAAGGTGGAAAGAAGCCTTTCAAGATGCATAAGATGCTATTGCTGCCATGAAGTGTGTCCAGCAGATGCAATCGTGATTCCAAAGATTACAAAGAGGTGACAAATGGCTGAACTATCTGATTATCTTTATACTGTGATACTAAGCATAATTCCTATCTCGGAACTTAGAGGTGGATTGCCGTATGCATTTTTTAATTCCATCCCTTTATGGCAGGCTTATCTGATAGCTACTGTTTCCAATATGCTTGTAATTCCGATCGTATGGATTTTTCTTTCCAGCATTCACAAGCTGCTATACAGGCTTGATTGGTACCGGAAGCTGTTTGACCGAACGATTGAAAGAGTCAGAAAGAAGATAACGGGTAAGATAGATAAATTTGGATATCTGGGGTTGGTGATCTTCGTTGGAATTCCTCTGCCAGTCACAGGCGCATGGACTGGTACACTGGGCGCATGGCTTCTTGGACTGGACAAGAAAAAGACATTTCTATTCATCAGTCTTGGAGTATTGCTCAGTGGGCTGATTGTCGTTACACTGCTGAAATTCGGAGTTGGACTCAACTCCATTCTGATCAAGCGATTCTGAATTCAAGGAGAGACAAATGTCCTTCATATCAAGATGGGATGACTTACCTGTAACCGATTTCTATGGTGAAAACTGCTTCACTGAAGACAAGATGGAGAAATTCCTCTCCAAAGAGGCATTTGACCAGCTTCAGCAAGTCAGACACGGAGAGCGTTATCTTTCAAGCAAGCTGGCTTCTGAAGTTGCAGAAGCTATGAAAAGCTGGGCAATCGAGAAAGGCGCCACTCATTTCACCCATTGGTTCCAGCCACTGACAGGTCTGACTGCCGAAAAGCACGATTCATTCCTCCATGCTGATAGAAACGGACATGCGATAATGGAATTCTCCAAGGATGAGCTCATCAAAGGGGAAGGCGATGCTTCAAGCTTCCCTTCCGGTGGCCTGAGGGCAACATTCGAGGCCAGAGGCTACACTGCGTGGGATTCATCCAGCCCAGCGTTCATCAAGGAAAGCGGAGGATCAAGAATTCTCTATATTCCCACCGCATTCTTCAGCTTCAATGAATTTGCACTGGACAAGAAAGTTCCCCTTCTTCGTTCGATTCAGGCAATCGAGAAGCAGACAATCCGCATTCTGAAGCTTCTTGGAAACGATAATGTTCACAAGGTGTTTGTCAACACCGGCATTGAACAGGAATATTTCCTCCTGGAGAAGGAGTTCTATGACCGACGCCCAGATCTGAGGCTTTGCAAAAGGACGATTCTTGGCAACATTGCCGCCAAGGGGCAGGAATTGAACGATCATTACTATGGTTCGATAAGCGAAAGGGTCAGTGCCTTCATGAAGGAGCTGAACATCGAGCTATGGAGACTCGGAATCTGCAGCAAGACTCAGCACAAGGAAGCAGCGCCCAATCAGTTTGAGGTGGCGGTATCATACGAGGATTCCAATCTCAGCATTGATCACAACCAGCTTCTAATGGAAGTGCTTCAGGAAGTCGCACTGCGACATGGTCTGGTTGCCATTCTTCACGAGAAGCCTTTCAAGGGAATCAACGGATCTGGAAAGCACAACAACTGGTCACTCTCGACCGATGATGGGCAGAATCTGTTTTCGATTGGTGATAATCCTCATGACAACATCCAGTTTCTTCTCTTTCTCACTTGCTTTTTGAAGGCGGTTGACTGCTATGCCCCTCTTCTTATTTCAACTTCGGCGACAGCTGGCAATTTCCACCGTCTTGGTGGAAATGAGGCACCTCCTGCAATAATCTCCATTTATCTTGGCAAGGCTCTCACTGAAATACTGGAAAATGCAGCCGACGATTCACATTTAGCCTCGCACGCCAACGAAAATTCAAAGGAAGTAGTCAAGCTTGGAATCTTTGCAATTCCAAAGCTTCCCAAGGACATGACTGACCGTAACAGGACCAGTCCACTGGCATTCACCGGCAACAAATTTGAATTCCGAATGCCTGGTTCAAGTCAGTCGATCTCCGATTCCACAACTGTTCTCAATACAATCATGGCCGAGTCGCTGAAGCAAGCGGCAGACTGTCTGGAAGTTGCTGACGACAAGCAGAAATGCCTCCAGCAGATAATAAAACAGAACTATAACAATCATAAGCGCATTGTCTTCAATGGGGACAGCTACGACGAGTCATGGACAAAGCAGGAAGCAAGAAACCGTGGTTATCAGATTGACAGGAAGACTGTCGATGAGATACTCAGAATATCAACTCCCGGCTCGATAGCTTTGTTTGAAGATCAGAACGTGATGTCAAGTACTGAACTTGAAAGCAGATGCACAATAAATTTGCAGACCTATTCCAAGCAGATCAACATCGAAGCCTCTGTCATGACTGAAATGATAAGAAAAGGAGTGCTTCCATCTGCTTCAAAGGCTCTTGCATCAATGCTGGATTCCATTGAAAAGCAGAAGGAACTTGACATGTCAGTTTCAGAGCAGAAAAAAGCAGCACAAGACATCTCCAAGCGCATTGAGAAATGCTATAGACAGGTAAATGAACTTCATCTTCTTCTTGCCCAGGCACAGGCAATGAAAGAGAATGTAATTCAGCAGGCCCGATTCTATGAGGACAAAATCAGCGAATTGCTCGAACAGATACGAATAGACTCAGATTACATGGAGATGTCCATCGACAAGGATTCATGGCCATATCCTTCATACGATGATCTTCTATTCAAATGAAAAATGGAAATAAAATAATAATTTAATCTTTATCATATAATTATTACTGTTTTCAATATATTTTTTAATATAGTTTTATATTGTTTATTACTATATCCATATTTGTTCTAATAATATTCAATTCAAACTTTATTGTTTAATTGATTTTTTATATAGTTTTTATATTTGTTTTATTTATTATTCAATTAGTTATACCTTATATCAAAGGTTTTCTAATAAAACAAATTCTAATTTGAAACTATTTTACTCTTGTAACAATTTGTTTTTATATAGGTATTATATGACAAAAGAATGAAACTTTATTAAGTTCCATTCTTTTGTCATACATTTTGAATACAACTTAAGAATTATACTTCTTGTAAAATTCTTTCAAGGAAAATCTTATTCCAGCAGCCCAACCCAAACCTAGACTTGAAAACAAATCTTCAAGATCTTTTTTAAATGAAGGCTCAATGGAAAAAGTCGTTAAGATCTTATTCTCCTTCTTGGGTCGTGCATTAGCATTGAAGAGTGCTCTGGCTTTTGTAGTGCTGACTCCTGTATCCAATGGTTCTTCTTCTCTGATGTCTTTTTTAATTGCCATACCTATCTCCAAATTGTATTCTCAAGTTCATTGATTGCTTCTAGTGTCTTTGGTTTCAGACCTCTTCCTCTCTGCTTGAAGAGCTGCGGTGCAGTAGAAAACTCCTGGGCTTTCCTGAAGCAGGGATCCACTGGAATCCTATAGATTTGGAAGTTGCCTTTGCAAGCTTCCTTATATATGTCCCTATGCTGTCTGATTCGCTCATCATAGGAATTTATAATGATCTTTGAATGTTCAATATTGCTCCGGAAATTCTTCTTTATCTTTGACAGTTCATCAATGAAAATCTCCAATCCATCAAGACTGAAGATTTCAGGTGTCATCGGAGTAATTACTTCATCACTAGCAATCAAAGCTGCTCTCTCCAAACGGCCAAGGCCTGGAGAAAGATCGAGAATAATATGTTGAAATTCTTTCTTTATTTCATTTACAGCATCTTGAATGACAAACGGTTCTTCTGCAAGTTTGGTTTCAGAATAATTCTTCAGACCACCATCGATACCAAAGGTAGGCAGAATGAACAGATTATCAACAGAAGCAACGGGAACAATAGCATCATTTATATAGCATTTTCCTTGAATGACATCAGCAAATTCAAATTTTGGCGTTTTATTCTTCAAAAACCACGAAGAGGCATTGCCTTGGGGATCGACATCTATCAAAATTGTCGAATAACCATCCAAAGCGGACTGACAAGCAAGAGTACCAGAAATTGTAGTTTTACCAACTCCACCCTTTTGCAGGTGTAATGCTATTGTTTTCGCCATAAAAATACCTAGTAACAACTATAAACCTTCTTTAGTTATCATACAAGACTTTTCATTAATTAATAATAAACAATATTAGATATGATACCTATGATATAAATTCTAGAAGTTTCTATTTCCAATCTTATTGGTTTAAATATTTTCAGTATCTTTTCACTATTCATCCAATTAATTTTCTGTTTAATAATTATCAATTTAATTTATTTACAATATAGTAGCTATACAATTATTTAACTAACTCAACCAGGGAATAGCTGGTTAATAGATAGTAGTTTTATACATTTTTTATATGTTCTTTATTGTTTTTTTATATGATTTTTTGCACCTAAAACAATTTTAAAACGAAGTAATTCATAGTTTTCATATTTTTTTGCTATTGTTTCAATATTTTTATAATATCTTTTTTATTGGTTTTATAATAATTTTTATATCAAACAACAAAAACAACTTTTTTTTCAAATTTAGTTTTTAAATCATGAGAATCAAGTAGTTAACCTAAATTCCCTTAATTTTGTAACCATGAGATGGAATTTGGAGCAAGCTGGTTGACTAGCTCTCTTTGTTTCTTCGTAGATTCTGTAATCAGGGTTCCATATCTGTCGCTGTGCCTGACTTCACAGATTCCCGACAAGT
>JAAYFO010000187.1 GCA_012728215.1 Spirochaetales bacterium
GGATGTTCTCCCCGTTCTTGCCCTGTGATATGCGTTCGAAGTAACGCTGAGCATCGATAGGGGGGAGATTCAGAAGAATCGGAGTTGTCCCCAGGTTCTGGATTTGCCTGATCATATCCTCGTATTTGCATCTGAAATCTGATTTTTCCGTCAGCGGAAGGTGAGTGCAATCAGGTGCTTTTGCGACTTCGTCCCATCTCATGTCGCTATCGTTTCCTCCGTATTCCACTATTGCATATTGGGATTCGGCTACTGCCTGCTTGTGAAAGTCAAGCATGGCAAGTCCTTTGGTGACAGTGCAACCGAATTTGGAAAGGTTGTTGATGGATAATCCGAATTTCTCCTGAAGGATTGCCACATAGCTGTTCTTCAGCTGGTTGTACTTGCTGGATAGTCCGTCAAAAGTCACTCCTTTCGAAATTGAATCTCCTAGTATGCATATGTTCATCTCATGTTTCCTCCATCTGCTTTTCACTATAGACTGGAAGACTTTATTCTCTGTGATGAATGCTTACCAGACAATCATTTCTTTATCACATTTATTTTACTATAAAGAAGAAACAATCGATGACCATTCTTACCCCGAAGCTGGTTTTTTCATAGTTATTTCTTACCAGTACTATTGGATCGATCTTAATTGACTTTTTATTGCATTTTTGTAATAATTCCAAAAATAATAAAGATTTAGTTCAACTCAGGAGGCTCTTGTTCTATGTTGAATACTATCAGTCAAATCCTCTCTGGAAGATTCTGGTGGGTTTATGCAATCATCTTCTTCGGAAAACTGCTTGAGGTGGCTCTTGCCACACTCAGGACTTCATTGATTGTAAAAGGAGAGAAGATCCTCGGAGCTGCTGTGGCGGCATTGGAATATGCAATTTGGATATTGATAACGGCCACAGTTCTTGCCGATTTCACATCTGATCCCCTTAAAATCGTTGTTCTTACGCTCGCCTTCTCGCTTGGACAGATCCTTGGTGCCTGCCTTGAGGAAAAGCTTGCGTTGGGAACCAGTACTATAAATGCAGTCTTTTCTCATAGAGATGAGGCAGAAAACGCTGCAAGAATGCTTCGGGAGAAAGGATTCGCTTTGACTATATTTGATGGAGAAGGGCGTGAAAATGCTCCAAGGACAATCATCATGATGACGTTGAAGCGCAAGCATGTTGACACAGCAATCAAGCTGATCCACAAGGCTGATCCCAAGGCGGTGATAAGCACATCTCAATCCGTATCTCTGGATGGAGGAACCATGGCTGGGAGGTTCAAGACGGACACTTCAAGTCTGTTCAAATGATTTCGATTTCATGAGGAGTGGTCAATGTTGGATGCTGTCAGCGAAGTTCTGTCAGGCAGGGCGTGGTGGGTTTATATTATTGTATTTGTCGCCGAAGTCATTGAAGTGACGCTCTCGACTCTTCGCACGTCGCTTGTCGTGAAAGGAGAGAAGATACCGGGTGCACTCATTGCGGCAGTGCAGCATTTGATCTGGGTCGTCATCACTGCCACGATTCTGGTGAATTTCACTGCCGACGGTCTTAAGATCATTGTTCTGATCGTCGCTTTTGCTCTTGGTCGTTATCTTGGTGCCTGTCTTGATGAAAGGCTCGCTCTTGGAGTATGCACAATCAACGCCGTTTTTCAGGAACGAGAAAAAGCAGACGAAGCTGCAGAAAGGCTAAGAAATGAAGGTTGTGCATTGACTATGGTCAGAGCGCAAGGCATTGAAAATGAAAAACGCACAGTGATCATGATGACTCTCAAATCTCGGAATGTCGAGGCAGTGAAGAGCATCATACACAAGATTGATCCGCATGCTGTGATCTGCACTGTACAATCAGTTTCTCTTGATGGCGGGACTATGCCTAGGCAGATCAAGTAGAAGATTTAAGTTTTTTTATGACACAATGCCGTTTGCTTAGTTTTTTCCATAGAAAACTTGATTATTGCTTGATTTATCTGTATCTTACTTTTGGTTCATCCAAAATGGACTTTGGTAGAAAAACAATAAAGTGTTTATAGGAGTGTGATTATGGCAAAACAACTTCAATTCAGTGAAGACGCACGTAAATCATTGATTTCAGGAGTAGAGAAGATCTCAAAGGCTGTTATGGTTACCTTGGGACCAAAGGGGCGGA
>JAAYFO010000188.1 GCA_012728215.1 Spirochaetales bacterium
ACCGCCCATCGGCCATCAGGAGCGTGAAGCACCTGATGAACGTCGGCTACTTCCTTTTTCACTGCTTCGTTAACTTCAGGCTCAACTGCAACTTCTTGCTTGACTTTCTTTGGTTCTTGATCGACTTTTTTCTTTTCCATGACTGCATCTCCCTGTATTCCCATTGTATCCCCGATTTCAATTAAAGCACTTAAGTTTTCAATTTCAATTATTCATTATTGTTATATATTGTCTTTAAGGTTATATTGATTTCAAAATTCGGGAGATGAACATGGCAACTTACATAAGCGAACCATCGCATACCTTCAGTGAATATCTGTTGATACCTGGATATTCAGATTCTTCGTGCATTCCTTCCAATGTCTGTCTGAAGACACCTTTGGTACGCTTCAAAAAGGGAGAGGATAGCCCGATAGTTCTCAATATTCCCATGGTAAGCGCAATCATGCAGTCGGTGAGTGGTTCCAGAATGGCAGAAGCCCTTGCCCGAGAAGGCGGGATTTCATTTATTTATTGATCTCAGAGCATAGAAAGTGAAAGTGCCATGATAGCCCAGGTGAAGAGTTACAAGGCGGGTTTCGTGCCAAGTGATTCCAATATCCGGCCAACCGATACTCTTTCAGACATTGTCGCCCTGAAGAAAAGAACTGGGCATTCCACTGTTGCAGTGACTGACAATGGACGGAGCGATGGCGAACTCGTGGGAGTGGTCACAAGCAGGGACTACAGGATTTCCCGAATGGATCCATCCACTGAGATCTCACAGTTCATGACTCCGTTTTCAAAGCTTGTATATGGAAAGGAACCGCTGACTTTGTCCGAAGCCAATGACATTCTCTGGGAGCATAAGCTTAATGCATTGCCTATCATCGACAACGACAGGCACCTGAAATACTTTGTGTTCAGGAAGGACTATGATTCGCACAAGGAAAATCCTTATGAACTGCTTGATTCCAAAAAACGCTATATGGTTGGTGCTGGAATCAATACCCGTGATTACAAGGACAGAGTTCCTGCTCTTCTGAAAGCAGGGGCCGATGTTCTGTGCATTGACTCCTCGGAGGGCTTCACCGAGTGGCAGAAGCAGACCTTGGCGTGGGTAAAGGGAAAATACGGTGACAGTGTAAAGATCGGTGCAGGCAACGTGGTGGACAAGGAAGGTTTTGAGTTCCTTGCTGATTGCGGTGCGGATTTCATCAAGGTCGGAATCGGTGGCGGATCGATCTGCATTACGCGTGAGACCAAGGGAATCGGTCGTGGACAGGCTACTGTATTGATTGAAGTGGCAAAAGCAAGAGACGAATACTTCAATAAGAAAGGAGTGTATGTTCCAATCTGTTCAGATGGAGGTCTTGTCTACGATTACCATATGGCGTTGGCATTGGCTATGGGAGCTGACTTTCTGATGCTGGGCAGATATTTTGCCCGCTTTGATGAGAGTCCGACTGAAAAGATCAACATGAACGGAAGCTACGTCAAGGAGTACTGGGGAGAAGGTTCTGCCCGTGCACGTAACTGGCAACGTTACGATATGGATGGCGATGCGAAGCTTTCCTTTGTCGAAGGCGTGGATTCGTATGTCCCGTATGCAGGCAGTCTCAAGGATAAGGGTCAGAATCAGAAATAGACCTTCAGCGATGCAGTGAAGCGAAGTAGGCTATGTCGCTGAGCTTCTTGGTGATCTCTATGCTATGAGGACAGATCTGTTCGCATTTGCCACACTTGATGCATCTTTGAGGACTGTGCTCCTCTTTGATGGCAAAGAAATCTTTTCTAAATTGCTCGATATCCTGATTTTGGACATATTTATTATATATTGAGAATATTTCAGGAATAAGGACACCTTTTGGACATGGCTGACAATACCTGCATTCTGTGCAAGGAATACTTCCGCTTTCAAGATAGGCATTCCTGATTTTTTCAACCAGCTTCATTTCTTCATCGCTGAGTGGCTTGAAATCTGAAAATGTTCTTAGATTGTCTTCAAGCTGTTCTTTGCTGCTCATCCTGCTCAGCACGGTCTGAACTCCATCCAATGAAGCAACGAAACGGAGGGCAAGAGAGGCCGGTGTGCCTTGATGATCATTGTCATTGAGCAGCTGAATCGCCTTTGGACATAGCCTTGCAAGTGCTCCGCCACGTACCGGCTCCATCACTATTATCGGAATTCCTGCATCATGGAGAAGATTGTATGAGGTCTTTGCATCCTGATAGATCCAATCAAAATAATTCAGCTGAATCTGGACGAAATCCCATTTGAATTCCTGAATCATCTGTTTCAGGCAACTGTTTGTTCCATGAAAGGAGAATCCCAGATTGTGAATCCTGCCTTCCTCTTTGTATTTGATGAGTTTCTCATAGACCCCAAACGGATTTGCAACGTTTGTCCATCGATCATCGTCCACTGCATGAATGAGATAGTAGTCGAAGTACTCCACATTGCAGATCTTTAGCTGCTATTCGAAGTATTTCTCTACATCCTCTTCCTTGGTGAGCCTGAAAAGCGGAAGCTTGTTTGCAAGATAGTAGCTGTCTCTTGAAAACCTGCTCAGAAAATTCGCAACGAATTCCTGGCTTTGCCCGTGATGATAGTTGTATGCCGTATCAAAGTAGTTGATTCCACTTCTGTAAGCCTTGAGCAGAAGTGAAGAGGAGGTTCTCAGATTTATCTTTCCCTTCTTTGTCTCGGGAAACCTCATGCATCCATATCCTAGTTTTGATGGTTGTAAGTTTTTTTCCATGTCAGCGCTCCTTGATTGAATCCCAGGTTCTGTTCAACTGGGCAATCCCTGCTTCTTCGTCAATCGTGGTCAGCTTCCCATTCTCAAGAAGAATGTTTCCACGGCAGAGTACGGTCTTGATGTTTCCACGGTC
>JAAYFO010000189.1 GCA_012728215.1 Spirochaetales bacterium
CCATTTGCCTTGCTTGGGCTTCTGATCATTGTTCTTTTCTATCAGAGTTCAAGGGCTATGAATGACAGGCCGTTCTGGAATCTGTGGTTGACTGTTGTGCTGAGTTTTGCATTCTACATTCCCGTGGTGCTGTTTGCAGATTCTGTTCCAATTGTTGGAATTTTGATGATTCCAAAGACTTGCGCTTATGTTTGGACTGTGTTGATTGGTTTCAATGCCATGAAAGGAGAAATCAAGAAATGAAGAGGTATCTGAATTATTCATTTGCATATGCTGTTGCAGCAATGGCTGGTGGAGTTTTTATCGTGAATTTACAAAATGGAATGGATATGCAGGGGTGACTGCACTTGGGAAGGTGCATACTCATCTGTTTTTGCTGGGAATGGTGGGTTTCCTGCTTGTTGCCCTTTTTGCAGAGAGGAAGAATCTGGCTGATCAGAAGATGTTCAAAGCCTTCATGTGCATATACAATGTAGAGGTTCCTCTTTCAGCTGTCATGATGCTGATTCGCGGAATTCTTCAGGTGCAGGGCATTGCTCTCTCTTCTGGAGCCAATGCTGCGATTTCCGGTGTTTCCGGGATGGGGCATATGATGACTGGGATCGGATTGGTTCTACTGCTGCTGTCGCTTCGCCGTGCTGCGAAGGATTAAGGCAATATTGCCCGATTTTTATTTACAGATTGAATCAGTTTGATTATATTTGCTTCAGGCACCATCTGAATTGATGGAAGGAGAAGTAAATATGAATCTGACTGAAATACTGAGGCAGCGTCGCAGTTATTATGTATTGAATCGGAATCTTCCGGTGTCGGAAAAGGATCTGTTGGAGAAGATTGAAGGTTACACTGAACTTGTTCCAGATGCTTTCGACATGAAGAGCTCGCGTATAGTTGTGGCTCTTGGCGATAAGCAGGATGATCTTTGGAATGCAATTTTTGAAGCTTTTGGCGGGAAGGTCAAGCGGGATAAGATTGCAGGCTTCCAGGCTGGGGCCGGTACAGTTCTGTATTTCTATGATACCGAAGTCATTTCCCAGATGCAGGGTCAGTTTCCTCGCCTCTCTGAGAATTTCCCGCTTTGGGCACTGCAGGCCAGCGGAATGCTTCAGTTCACCATATGGAATGGCTTGCGAGAGCTTGGCATCGGAGCTTCTCTGCAGCACTACAATCCTGTGATTGATGATGCTGTCAAGAAGCTTTTTGGACTTCCTGCAAGCTGGAAGCTGATTGCTCAAATGCCTTTTGGCGGTATCGGCGCTGAACCTGAGCCAAAAGACAAGGAAGATATCAGCAATCGTGTCTGGATAAGGAAATAGAAGTCGCTGATCAATGACCTCATTGGAAAAGGCAATTTGCCTTTGTCTTGATGAGGTCTGTTTTTTCTCCAACCTGCAATGAAAAGGACAGCATTCATGCAATCGGATTTTCCTGTTGCACAAAGTGCTGCCCTTTATCCAGTCTCAAATAAAGTAGTTACTTCATTTTCGGATCCAACGTGGATTGGTTGAGCTCCTTGTTTGTCAGTTCTGAGAGCTTGATGACTCTCTTCATGTCCAGTCCGGCAGCTTCGACAAAGCGTCTACCATATTCATGGTCTGCCAGATAGCAGTGTACGGCATGTCTGTACTTGATGTTTTCTGTGCATGGTGCGATGTCGTTGGCAGTGTTCTGAATGAGAATCTCCTTCTTGTCCTCGGTCATCACTCTCCACAGATTTCCACCTGCTTTGAAGCAGTCATCCGTAGGATCTTCAGTCGGGTCATATCTGTACATGGCGCCTTCGAGATCCAAAGGGGGTTCCATGACATCGGGCTGAGCAGCCCAGATACCCTGACTGTTAGGAGTGTAAGCGGGAGCTCCACCGTAGTTGCCATCGGTTCTCATGAAGCCGTCCCGATGATATTCATTGACTTCCACCTTGGCTCTGTTAACAGGAATGTGATTGTAATTCACTCCGAGGCGGTAACGCTGGGCATCGCCG
>JAAYFO010000026.1 GCA_012728215.1 Spirochaetales bacterium
ATTCCCGCCTCGAGAAGCGCCTTGATTCCCTGTTCCTTCAATTCGAAACTCACGTCCCAGAAATTCTCAGACTTCACCCAGACGCGCAATGTGATGATCAGAGCATTGTCATTATTATCAGTAAGCTTTATGAAAGGAGCAGGATTTCTGAGAATCATCGGATTGGATTCGATAAGCTTCTTCAGCACTTCTCTGGCCTTGTCTATCGACGAGCCGTAGTCAATTCTAAAACTCATATCCAGTCGTCTGTTGGCAAATGCGCTGTAGTTCGTGATATCGGCATTGTAGACCGACTTGTTTGTAAGAACGATCTTCTTATTGTCTGGAGTGACCAGAACCGTATGGAGAAGGGATATCTCACGTACTGTGCCGCTCTGACTGCCTATGGTCACATAATCATCAACCTTGAACGGCTTGGTGTTGATGATCACAAGCCCGTTTGCAATTCCTCCGATCAGATCCTGAAGAGCAAGACCGATCGCCAACCCCAATGCGGACACCATCGCCACAATTCCAGTGAGGTTGATACTCATCTTCTTCAGGCAGTACATGCAGAGCATCAGCCAAAGGATGAAGTTGATCACAGTGGAGACAAATGATATCAAGGAACGATCGATCCTGCTGGCAAGCAAAGCCTGTCTGAGCAGCTTCATCAGAAGGTTGATGATGAGAATACCCATGACTAGAACAGAAATGACTTCCAGGACTCCAAATGAAGAAGTCCGGAAGAAATTGGCAATCTGCTGGAAAAAGGAAACCTCTGCCGCAGCAACTTCTGTATTCATTGCAAACTCCTTGTGCAAATCCTATCCTACTGAAAGCAAAACGTCAATTGCATGTCATTTGCTCCAGAATCGCTTAGTGAACAGGACAAGTACAGTGTACAACTCCAGCCTTCCTATCAGCATAAGGAAGCTGAAAAGCCATTTTGCCCAGTCTGGGAAGATTGTGAAGTTTCCAGTGGGCCCGACCTTTCCAAATCCTATCCCGATGTTTCCAAGAGTCAGAATCGTGCTTGCCAGCGACGTGGCGATGTCCGCTCCTGTAAGCATTATCATCAACGAAGCCAATATCCATATGAAAAGATATGTGGCACAGAATCCAGCCATCGACTGTATGAGGTTTCCTTCTATTCTCCGATCTCCGCCTCTCACCGAGAATACTCCATTGGGATGTATCTTTCGCTTCAGTTCCACCGGTGTCAGCTTCAGCACCGTGGTTATCCTGATGACTTTCATTCCACCTGCAGTGGAACCAGCGCAACCTCCGATGAACATCATGAGAATAACGAGGAACAGTGGAAACGCCGGCCACAGGCAGTAGTCAGTGGTTGCAAACCCAGTAGTTGTGATTATCGAAGCGAGCTGGAACGCGGCATACCTGAGGCAAGTCCCGAAGCTCTGATAGACACCAGTCAGCTTGAGGCCAAAAGCGCAAAGCAGCAATGCAAAGAAGAAGATTGCAAGATAGGATCTAAGTTCTCCGTCTTTGAATGCTATCCTGCCTTTCCCAGTAAGCATCTTGAAGTATAGTGCGAAGTTAGTTCCGCCGATCAGCATGAAGACAGTGACCACCACATCCACATAAGCACTTCCCCAGGCACCGATGGAAGCACCCTTTACGCAGAAGCCAGCGCAGCTCATAGTGGAGAATGTCACCGTCACCGCCTCATAGAGATCCAGACCGCCGAAAAGCAGCATGATGGTCTCAATAACGGAAAAGCCTATATAGATCAGCCAAAGGGCCATTGCCGTCGTTCTGGCCTTTGGTGCAAGCTTGTCTTTTGTGGGTCCCACTGATTCAGCACCGAAGAGATGTGTTCCCCCAGCACCGAGAAATGGCATCAACGCAACGAACAGCACGACAAATCCCATTCCTCCAAGCCAGTTCGTCATAGAGCGCCAGAAGAGAATGCTTCTGCTGCAACCTTCGATGTCTGCCAGGACTGTGGCTCCTGTAGTGGTGAATCCACTCATTATTTCAAAGAAAGCATAGCTGTAGTTTGTGTACTCACCAGACCAGACCAGAGGCAGAGCACCGAATGCTGTTGCCAGAACCCATGACAATGTGACAAGAAAGAAACCGTCTCTGGAGGATACCTGGACATGCTTGTGCTTTCGTGTTGCAAACAGAAAGACTGCGGTTATGACCAGCACCAGCACTATTGTGAAGAGAAACGAATTGGCGGATGCAGTTTCATGATGCTGATAACCGATTCCCATCGGCAGCATCATCATGATGGCGATTCCGCTTTGAAGCAACATTGCAAGTCTCAGATCAGGAATCCAGTTCATCAGTCGAACATCCTTGTTATTGACACTGCATTTGCCTGATGGACTATCAGGACAAGAATGTCTCCACTCTCAAAACTGTAGCTTCCGTTGGGAATGACAGTCGTTCTTGACGGCTTGGTGATTCCAGCGACAATGCCCTTTCCATGCATGTTGAAATCCTTGAGCTGCTTGCCCAGAGCCTTGCTTGACTCTCCAATCACATACTCAAACACTTCAATCTTTCCGTCAAACAGCGAATGAATGCTGGCGACATGAGTGCCATGAAGGAAACGTGTGATTGAATCCACCGTCACTTCCTGCGCCGAGATGATGGAGTCGATTCCCATATGGCGTGCAAGCCTCATGTAGCTGTTGTTCGAGCGAATCACAGCCATTGAGCAATTCAGCCCTTCCTGCTTGCAGTAGCTTGCTATGATGACGTTCAGTTCATCACTGTCAGTCATTGCAATCAGCATGTCGTAGGAACCCAAATTCTCTTCTTGAAAAATACTGTCATCGGTTATGTTGCCGTTTATCACAAGCACATTAGGAAATTCATCTTCAAATTCCCTGCAGATATCCAGATCCCTTTCCACCACGGCAAGTTGAGTTCCATCCGCCGAACCGAACATCCTAAGAACCAGGCGGGTTATCTGGGTGGCGCCGATGATCACGATTCGCTTCGGCTTGATTCTTGGCTTTCCTGTGAAACGGAGGGCCTTTGCACTTCCTTCAGGCTTGACCACTATGCTGACGGTGTCTTGGGGAAGAACCATCGTGCTTCCACTGGGGATGATTGACTGATTGTTTCTGTTTATTGCCACAATGAGACACTCTGCTTCAATCTTGCGACCTAGTTCCATTACGGAAATATTGCAGAACTCAGGATTGGCTCCAACGACTACATTGTATATGACCAGCCTGGAGTCATGAAACGATATCATGTCAGTGAAGACACCACGTTCTATTTCATCGACTATGGCAGAAGCAACCTCGAAGTCTGTGTTGACGATATGACTGATTCCCATCAGATTGCTTGTGGACCCCGTGCTTCCTGTGTATGAAGTATTCCTGATTGACGCTATCGTCATGGGAACATTGAACTCATGTCTGACCATGGCCGAAGCGACAAGATTGACTTCATCATCACCAGTGAGAGCCACGAAGGCATCGGCATCTTCGATTCCGGAGTCACTCAAGTCCTCCAGATTTATACCGCTGCCTTTGTAGGCAATGCAGTCAATCCTGGACATTGCGCTCTGGACAGAATTTTCCTTGCTGTCAATCAGAACGACATCTTTTTTCTCCTCAGAAAGGCATTTTGCCAATCTGAGTCCCCTTTTCCCCGCACCGAGAATAATGATCTTCATGTGCACATGTTACTCTACCTATCAAGCTAATTCAAGGCTGATTCGAGA
>JAAYFO010000190.1 GCA_012728215.1 Spirochaetales bacterium
GCTTCGGTTTCGGTCAGTTCTCCAAGGAACAGCGTGCGAAGTTCAGACATCCATTAATGGAGGATTTCTCTGAACTTCCTGTCTTTGTTTCATGAAGCATCGTATTTTGCTTCACTTCTTGAGAAAAAAGAAGTATCATGCGTATCAGTACAGTTGAGAATCAAACTAGAGGAAAGAGGACATTTTGATGGCAAAGACTACACCGTTGTATCAGGAATATGTGGATTATGATGGAATCAAGCTGATTGATTTTGGAGGATGGCTTCTTCCTGTCAATTTTGAAGATGGAATTATTTCTGAGCATCTTGCAGTGCGTCAGGATGTAGGCATGTTCGATGTCTCACATATGGGCGAATGCCTTGTGACGGGACCGAATGCCTGCGAATTTCTGGAGACCATTGCGACCAACGACATCGGACCTCTGAACGAGGGGCATGTTGTATACACAATGATGTGCTATCCCAATGGAACCGTTGTGGACGACCTTCTGATTTATTGTCTCAAGAAGGGAACATGCTATTTCGTGGTGATGAACGCATCGAATGTGGAAAAGGACCTTGCATGGCTTCGCGACCATGTCCATGAGGGTGTTGTCATCGAAGACCTATGTGATGTGGCTGCACAGATTGCTGTTCAGGGACCAAATTCGGAGCTTGTCCTTTCGAAGATCTATCCCAAAGCCTCAGAACTAGGTACTTTCTGCTTTGATTCCAATGCCAATATCGAAGGGTATCCGTGTCTGGTTTCGCGGACTGGATACACAGGTGAGGATGGATTTGAAATCTACACCAGCTGTGAAGGTGGAAGAAAGCTCTGGAATGTGCTTTTTGATCTTGGAGTGCTGCCATGCGGGCTTGGAGCTCGGGATTCGCTTCGGATGGAAGCCAAGCTTCCTCTCTATGGACATGAGATCTCAGATACGATAACACCGCTTGAAGCGAATCTTCAGGTGTTCGTAGATCTGGACAAGCCATTCATCGGCCGTGACGCTCTTGCTGCTCAGAAGGAGAATGGAATACCCCGGTCACTGAGAGGATTCGAGATGATTGATCCTGGTGTGGCAAGAAATGGATACGAAGTGTTTCTTGATGGAAACAAGATCGGCTATGTGACAAGTGGTACAAAGAGCCCATCTCTGGACAAGTTCGTCGGATATGCTTTGATAGAGCGAAAGACCGGACTCAAGTTCGGTGATCTTGTCCAGATCAGCATCCATGGCAAACTAAAGAATGCCAAGCTGGTGAAGACTCCGTTCTGTAAGCATGGCAAGATTTCTTAGTTCATCTCATTCGCATCGATCCAAGGACAGTTCTCAGGATTATATTCCGCTGGACAATTCTTCGATAATCTATCCTCCTTCGGAAGCTAAATATAATTCCATAGTGTTCAGGCTGTCCGCAGAGCTCAAGGAGACTGTCAAGCCGGCTCTGCTTCTTCAGGCGCTTAATGATATCCTGGAAAGGCTTCCATACTTCAAGTCCAGGCTCAGAGAGGGGTTCTTCTGGTATTTCCTTACACCAAACAGTGCTGCACCGAGGATATTTGAAGATGGTCCAAGACCCTGCGCCAGGATAATCAAGGACGCCTCACTGGACGGTTATCTTTTTCGAGTCTCTTACTATTCCAAGCGGATTGCAGTTGATTTCTTTCATGCTCTCACCGATGGTGGTGGTGGAAAGACATTTCTTCTTTCTCTCATTGCCAGATATTTTGAAATCCAAGGGAAGGTGATCGGATCGGATCCGGCCATCATTTCGTGCAAGACTAAGCCAGCGAGATGGGAGACAGAGGATCAATTCCAGCACTTGTATCGAAAAGTGCCGTTTCCAGCAAGCATCAGGCATTCATATCATTATTGTGGATTGTTGTCGGACAGAACCTTCTTCGTATCCGGGGAGGCTCAGCTGGATAGCCTGAAACTGGCAGCAAGGAAGATAGGTCTGACGGTCAATGAACTTTTTGCTGCCATTCTTGTGCAGATATTTCTAAAAAAGGAAGAGATTGAGAAGAAGAAAGCTCCGATTCAGCTGTCTATTCCTATAGGATTGAGACCAGTGTACAACCTCGATACTATGAGGAACTTCTCTTTGTTCGCCGTTGTCAGCATTGACCCAAGGCTGGGACCTTACACGCTGGCAGAGATTGGAAAAATCATTCATCTTCAGATGCAGATGCAGGTGAACACAAAGGAACTTGATCGTCTGGTGCGAAGGAATCTCTCAGGAGAGAGAAATCTCTTTGTCAGATTTGTTCCGAACATCATCAAGAAACCATTCTTCAAGATTCTTTCAGACATGTTGGGCGACAGCCAATATACCATGACGGTTTCCAATCTGGGAAACATCAAGATACCATCAAGCATGTCGAATCTGATTGATAGATTTGACTTTTTCCTTGCTCCTAACAAGAAGAATGTCCAGGAATGCGGTGTTGTGGGATACAAGGACAAGGTGGTGATAAACTTCAACAGTTACCTGAGGGATGATGTCTCTGTGGAACAGGAGTTCTTCTCCACATTGGTGAAGATGGGTATTCCAGTCAAAATCTGGTCGAATAGAAGGAGTGATTGAATATGGCATATTGCGTAAAGTGCGGAGTGCAGCTTCCTGATGGTTCAAAATCATGTCCTCTTTGTGGGACTTCGGTGATTCTTCCACCTGGAATGGAGGAACAGAAAGAAAAGCCTTTGTTCCCTGAATCGAGCGAAGGTCACTCTGAACGAGGCTTGGACAAGACCCGCAAGGCGATGTTCGAGATTGCGATGATCATCACTGTCGTTGCAGAAATAGTGGTGGGATTCTCAATGCTTCCCAATCCAGATGCCTTTATTCCGATGCTTTGCATAGCTTATGCTGCAATTGCATTTCTCATCCCTGTGTTGGTTGAAAAGCCTTCATATACGGTAATTGCTTCGATGGAAATAGTTGCAACTGCAATTCTGGTCCTTCTGATAGAGCTCTTTTTGTCAAAGGAACTGTCCTGGTCGCTGATTGTCGCAGCAAGCCTTGCTCTGACATGGGTGCTGACTGTGGTTCCTATCCTTCTAAGACGGCATATTGTAATGGCCGTGTTGATAATGATAGCAGGCCTTTGCGGGTTCCTTGCACTTATCGATGTGATGTTTCCTCCTTTCGGGTGGGTAATCAAGGTTGGCTATCCGACTTTTGCCTTCATGCTTGTCTCGTGCCTTATGTTCCTTCTTCGCCTGAAAAGCAAGATCTTTGTAAAGGCTACGACAGTGGATCTGGTGTTCTCATTCTTTTCAATTGTCTGCATGACGATTGGATTTGGCGACTGGGCATATCATGGTTTTGCATCATTGGGATGGTCCCGTTCACTTTGGGTGTGTGGAATCACCTTGTTCGTCATTGAGATTCTAATTGCGTTTACAAAAAAACTAAGAAACCTGTTCAACACGAGAAATGCACCAAAACCAAAAAACAAATAAGGCTATCATCTGTTGTTATTTTGTTTTGAGTTGTGATAGACTTACATAGCTTAGCGCCATGGAGGTGAAAATGATGCTTTCAAGAAGGAATAAGACGCTTCTCTGCGTTGTCCTGCTTCTTTCTGCCTTGATATTCCCAGTTTTTTCTGCAATATACCAATCTCCGTTATATGAATCGAGCAGTACTGATACTTTTGTCGCCGCTCCTTTTCTGGAACAGAACAAGTATACCTTGGATAGCTTCACGGCTCAGACATACCCAGACAAGGAACGGATGGTTGTGATTGCCTCTACTTCAGAGGATTACAGAATGGTTCCTGGCGACTCCTTTTCTCTTGCATATTTTTCGGGAAATGAAGTCATCACAGGAATATATCAGGTTGATTCCAGATATCTTGTGACCATTCCAGAAGTCGGTGTGTTTGATTGTCATGACATGCCTTTCACCGAACTGGAAGATCAGATACTGCAGTCTTTGATTCAGTCCAGACCGTACTCCAGTCCGAGAATAGACTTTGTAAGCTGTGGCTTTTTTCAGGTGTCGGTTATAGGAGAGGTATCAAGCAATGTACCTGTCACATGCTGGGGTGGCAGCACCCTTCGAAGCACGATGGCGAATGCCGGACAGTATGCTTCGAGCCGGAGTGTGAAGATCATCAAGCCGGGCAATGCTTCTACTGCAAGCTACGATCTGTTTCTTGCCATCAATACCGGCGATCGTAAAAATGACCCGGCACTTCGACCTGGTGATGTGGTTGAGTATTCCAAGGCTTCAAGGATAGTGGTGCTTGACGGCGCTGTTTATAATCCGGGAACTTTTCAGCTTCTTCCAAACGAGAATCTGGGAGAGCTTATCAGAAACTATGGAAAAGGGCTGCTGCCTAGTGCTGATATTTCATCAATCAGCATTCAGCATGTGGAAGCTGGGAAGGCGACAACCAGGATAGCTTCCGATACCGAAAACGAGAAGCTTTACAACATGGATCGTGTTTCTGTCGTGGAAACGACTCTTTCCAATGCATACGTGACA
Organism: Spirochaetales bacterium; assembly: GCA_012728215.1. Lineage (GTDB taxonomy): Bacteria > Spirochaetota > Spirochaetia > Sphaerochaetales > Sphaerochaetaceae > JAAYFO01. The sequence goes on from JAAYFO010000190.1 coordinate 4,479, forward strand.
GTTGAAGGTGCGATTGCTCCGGGGCAGAGCACTGCCGAGGCTACGGCACTTTCCGGTTTGGCAAGCCGGCTCATCTATAGCTTCTTTCCAGGAGAAAGAGTCTCTCAGCTGCTAAAGAACATAAGCGGAGCATTTGTCTCTCAAAGTGATCTGGACAACATCTATCTGGTACGTGATTCCAAGAAGATTGCTCTTGAATCGGGAAAACTCATTGCCGGCACTGCCGCTGACGATCCGATTCTGCAGGAGGGTGATAGGTTGTTCGTCCCATTTGTCCAGATGTTCGTCACTGTGAATGGTTCTGTGAACAGCCCAGGTCGTGTTGCATTTGTCCCGGACAAGGATGCAAGCTATTACATTGGCCTATCCGGTGGTTATTCAAACAACGCACGTAGAGTAGGAAGCTATCACATCACTGATTCGTCAGGAAACAAGCTTGACAAGGATGCCTTGATTCCAAATGGTGCAGTGATAAGTGTTGATACCAATAATTTCGCCCGCGACCTTGGCGTTGTGGCATCTGTGGTCGCTTTGGTTGCAAGTGTAATCAATGCAGTCTACTATGTCACATTGATAGCGAAGTGATGTGAATAAGAAAGGAAATGAAAATCTATGGAACAAAACAACAATGCAAATAATACTGAGAGTGCAAAGACAATTCCTGCTGCACGAATAGAACTGGAGCAGGAAGATGGCATGACTCTCATGCAGCTCCTTCATATAATAAAGTGCCGTTTCTGGATTGTGATTCTCTTTGTCATACTGGCTGTTGGCGCTGCTGTCGGATATCTGATGGTCACAGTTCCTACCTATGAATCCTCGGCAACCGCCCTCGTATCACCAATTACCAACACCAGTTCTTTGGATTCATTGCTGGGAGCATCGACTTCGTCAAGCAAGATTCAGACCGAAGTGTCTCTGATAACGTCAGAAAAGAACATTGATGCTGCATTGAAACTCATGGATCTTCACACATATACCGATGAAGATGGATTGCCTTATGATATGCGTGAGTGGCCAATCACCGGTCGGAGCCTGATTCGCAACGGCAAGGTCACGGTCTCGACAGTGAAGGATACAAATGTTGTGAAGATCACTGTCTCAGACAGCAATCCTCAGTTCTGCAGGGACCTGGTCAATGCCTTGGTTCAGTCTTTTTCAGAAGTCCTTACATCAATAGCCAAGAATTCCAAGACTGCCCAGAGGGTGTTTCTTGAAGAACAGATTCCTCAGAATGAAGAAAGACTTGTTCTGGCAACAAAGAATCTTGCGGATTTCAAGCAGGAAAGTGGAATTCTGCAGATTTCGGAAAAGAACAAGATTCTTTCTACCAATGTATCCAACCTGCAGCTTCAGCAGGAGCCATTGAGGCACCAGCAGGTTGAACAGCAGGCGCTATATGAAGGATATGGAACTCAGCTGAAGGCCCTGGGATTTGATGTTCCTTCCATGGAGGAGCTTTCCAAGCTCTACGGAGTATCCGTTGCTATGGAAAACATATTCGGTTGGTATCAGGAACTTCTCATGTATCAGGCATTGGGTCTTGCTGAGAATAACGGCACATCCTCTTCGAGGGCATATATACTCAACAGTTCGATTGCCAACAGTCAGAAATCAATTCTCACCATAATCACATCAGATCTGAAGTCACGTATCGTCACTACAGACCAGAGCGCTGTCCAGCTGAGAAGCCTGTATGCTCAATCCATCGTTCAGCTTCTGATGATTGAAGAGAACATATCAGCTATCAATCAGATCAAGGACTACTACATGCAGGAGCTATCGCTGTATCCTGATATTGAACGTCAGTCTGAAGAACTACTGAGAAGTGTGGAAGTCTATCAGACATTGGGTGTCCGTCTCAGGGAGATGTATGAGGAGACAAAGCTTCTCGAGGCAGCAATCTCGGGATATGTGACAGAAATTGATTCAGGGAATCTTCCGGTAAATCCAGTGAGTCCGAACAAACTGTTGATTCTTGCAGTGTCAGTCCTTCTTGGCGGCTGTCTTGGGATCCTGATAGTTCTTTATGCAAATCACAAGGATGTGTCAATACATGATTCAGCAACGGTGAAGGAAATTCTCGGACCGACGGTTCCTGAACTGGGATGGATTCCGCTTTTGAACAAATCTTACAGGCAGAAGCATGGAAGCCGGCTTGTCACGGTTTGCGCACCGGATTCCTTTGCTTCGGAAAGAATCAATATCATAGCCAGCAATGCCTACTATTCGACTGATGCCGAGAAGATTAAGATAATTGGAGTCAACTCAGCCAGCAAGGGAGAAGGAAAGACCTCTCTTGTCTGCAATCTGGCTGTATCCTACGCCGAGATGGGCAAGAAGGTTCTGCTTATGGATGGAGATTTGAGAAATCCTTCCACCGAGAAGGAATTCGGACTGCAGAAGGCAAAAGCCGGCATTGCGGATTTGGTTGTTGACAAGTTCCCATATGAATCTGTGATCATAAGGCCTATAGAGAATCTGGAAAACCTCAATTTGATCTGTTCGGGTCATGTGACAAAGAACCCGGCAATGATCTTTAGTTCCACAGTATTCAGGCAATTCCTGAAGTATGCCAAGAAGAACTATGATCTGATTCTGGTGGATGCTCCGCCAGTGTCGGTTTCGCCTGAATTTGCATCAATCGTGAGTTGCCTTGATGGTCTGATAGTCAATATCAGAGCTGGCATCACAAAGAAGCCTGACCTGAATGTTCTTGTCGACAACATCAGGCTGATTGGCGGAACAATAATTGGATTCGTCTACAATGGTGTGTTGGTGAACGACAGGCAATCTTCATATTCCTATTATGGCAAAGGTGGCTACAGCTACAGTTACA
>JAAYFO010000191.1 GCA_012728215.1 Spirochaetales bacterium
GCTGCCAAGGCTGCAATGGACAAGTGGGGATATGGACTTTCGTCCGTACGCTTCATATGCGGTACTCAGAAGCTCCACAAAATGCTGGAACAGGCCGTCTCCCATTTTCTCAGGACTGATGACACCATTCTCTTTTCTTCATGCTTCGATGCAAATGCAGCAGTGTTTGAACCTCTTCTAAACGATCAGGATGCAATTATCAGCGATGCTCTCAACCATGCCTCAATCATCGACGGCGTGCGTCTTTGCAAGGCCAAGCGCTGGGTGTACAAGCATGCTGACATGGAAGACCTGGAGCGATGTCTCAAGGAATCCGCAGGCTGCCGTCGTGTCCTGATAGCCACAGATGGCGTGTTCTCCATGGATGGAGATGTCTGCCGTCTTGATTCCATCACTGACCTTGCCGAGAAATACCATGCTCTGGTGATGGTTGATGAATCTCATTCATCTGGTTACATCGGAGCGACCGGACGTGGAAGCATGGAATACCACAATGTTTTCGGAAAGGTCGATATAATCACCACTACATTCGGCAAGGCGCTTGGAGGTGCAAGCGGTGGATGCATTTCAGGAAGAAAGGAAATCATCGACCTGTACAGACAGCGTGCCAGACCTTATCTGTTCTCTAACACTCTTGCTCCTGCAATCTGCGGAGGGACTTTGAAGGTTCTTGAGCTTCTTGAGAATGGAAATCCATTCAGAGAGAAGATCATGAAGAATGCAGAATCATTCCGTTCCCAGATGAAGACGGCTGGATTTGACCTTGTACCCGGAGATACTGCCATTGTTCCAGTGATGCTTTATGATGAGGTCAAGGCTGTCAGGATGGCCAGTGAGCTGCTCAATGAGGGAATATACGTCACTGGGTTCTGCTATCCAGTTGTTCCGAAGGGAAAGGCAAGAATCAGGGTGCAGCTTTCTGCCGCACACAGCGAAGCTGATGTGAACAAGGCTGTCGCCGCCTTCACCAAGGTTGGAAAGGCTCTTGAAGTGATCTGATTGAAAATCGGAATAAGAAAAAAGGCCAAGTTGATTGGAAGATTGACCTGGCCTTTTGTCTGTCCTCAATTGGTGAAGATCTGCGACTTCAAAAACGTGCAGTATTCCTTCAGCTTACCCAACACTATCTTACCCTGCGGATCGATTTCCGTATCGTTGAGCTTCTCTTCCACCTTTCTATCGAAGAACTGAAGGTCATTTATCACGTCTCCAGGTGGACACAGAAGACGACTTGAGCAGAAGGATTTCCATTTCCTCATAGTGTCAGGATCCAGAACCTCTGGGTAATTCCTGCATACATGCCTCCAGAGCATTTCGGGACATCGTTCGTCCTTGAAATTGAAGTTGAGTCTCAGTCTCTGTGAAGGGGGAGTACGGCGTATCACTTCGAAGTACGACTGGTCAGAGTCAGTGAAGAAACCGCTGTAAAGCTGAAAGTCCGTGTCTCCTATCTCATCGAAATGGGAAGCTTCCTCAGCCTGCCGGATCTTGATGATCAGTTCGCTGTGCTTCTTCAGTTCCTCATATTTGGCAAGACAGGCGGATCTGTTGATTCCAAGTCTGGCAGCTACCTTGTCATCCAGTACGTTCAATGGTGAAAGGGCAGGACACTTGTTCAATGTGACTCGAATGATTCCGGGGGTCTGAAGAATGCTATCCTGTTCTGCTGTGAGAAGAACGTTGATATCCTGACTGAGATCGAAGCATATGATGTTGTTGGGTGAATTGACGGATGGGGTGATCGGAGTTATCAAACTGGTGCACCCGGTCTGGGAAGTGAACTGAGCACAGGTAAGCAGTGTGGGAGTGGCGAAAGGCAACCCGATGAGGTTCTTTACATCAGCTTTGTTCCGAAGGTTGAAGAAATAATCGAAAAGCTTTGGCAGTCTGTTCTTTATCAGACGTGCGATGGCAATGGTCGCTCTCACATCAACCATGGCATCATGGGCTCCTGTCTGATCGATTCCGTTTGCTTTTGTCAGTTCGGTCAGCTTGAATACAGGATTGCCTGTCTTGGGATTTACAGGTGGCCAAAAAATTTTCTCTGGCCTGAGATCGTGGGCAGCCCTTGCCAGATCGAGTATGTCCCAACGGCTGTTGCCGTTCTTCCATTCTCTCTGATAAGGATCAAAGAAATTCCTGTATAGTGAGTTTCGGATGAATTCGTCATCGAATCGAATTGAATTGAATCCACAGACACAAGTATTGGGAACCGAGAATTCATTGTTTATCCTTTCGATGAATTCACTTTCAGGAAGACCTTTTTCGATTGTCTCCTGCGGGGTGATGGAGGTTATGAGACAGGATAGCGGATCGGGAAGGTAATCCATTGGAGGCTTGCAGTAAAGAACAATGGGATTCCCAATGGGATTTAGGTTTGAATCGGTACGCTGTCCGGCGAATTGAGCGATCTTGTCATAAGAAGGATTGAGACCGAATGTCTCAAGGTCATACCAGAAGAAGGTTGGATTGTTTTTCATGTATATACTTTAGCAAAATACTGGTCGAAAAGAAAGTGATAAGCGTTTGCAATATTGTCAGAATGGAATTTGGAAATGAAAAAAGGCCAGCCCAGCCATGCGAAGCTGAACTGGGCTCAGATGAACAGCTTTATTTTTTCTTCGCTGCAATTCGCTGGAAGAGCTTGATCAGTTCGACCATAGGGATGATCAGAACAGCCAGCCCCATTGCTATTGAGTATTCCATAAGACTGATGTGCTGGAAACCGAAGGCATTGGCAAGGAAAGGAATGTAAAGCACTGCCGTAGTAAGTGCAAGAGATGCTATTTTGGCCATGATGAGGAACTTGTTCTGGCTGTGCATGCTGAAGAGGCTCTGCCTTTGAGATCTCATGTTGAAGCTATGGAATATCTCTGCCATGCTCATTGTCAGAAATGCCATCGTCATTCCGTCGGGGCTGGAGAAATTCATGAATTCCCAGACTCCGTTTTCGATGTAATGTCCGATGAAGAACGCTGCCAGTGTGAGAATCGTGCACAGTAAACCCTGATAAGCGATATCAATTCCAACTCCGCCGGCAAAGATTCCATCCTTGGCGGATCTTGGAGGTCGCTCCATGAGGTTTGATTCAGCTTTCTCCGTTCCAAGGGCGAGGGCAGGGAAGCAGTCGGTGATCAGGTTGATCCATAATAGGTGTGCAGGCTTGAGAATGACGAACCCAAGCAGAGTCGCTGCAAAGACCGACATCACCTCGCTCATGTTCGAGGACAGCAGGAACTGAATTGCCTTGCGGATGTTGTCATAAATCCGTCGTCCTTCCTCCACCGCTCCTACAATGGTGGCGAAGTTGTCGTCGGCCAGGACCATGTCCGCCACGTTCTTTGTCACATCGGTGCCGGTGATTCCCATCCCGATTCCGATATCGGCGCTCTTTATGCTTGGAGCATCGTTGACGCCATCGCCTGTCATCGCAGTGACGTAGTTGTTCTTGCGCCAAGCGTTGACAATGCGTGTCTTGTGTTCAGGCTGGACTCTTGCGTAGACGCTGTAGTTTCCGACTGTCTTCTCGAATGTCTCATCGTCGATTTCGTCAAGCTGGGCTCCTGTGATGGCTTCTTTGGCATTCTTGATTATTCCAAGCTCACGGGCGATTGCAACAGCGGTGTCCTTGTGGTCTCCGGTGATCATGATTGGCCGGATTCCAGCCTTGCGGCATTCGGATATTGCATCCTTCACTTCCGGACGGACCGGGTCTATCATGCCAATCAGCCCTATGAATGTCAGATCCTGCTCAATGAAGTCGGATGAAGTATCAGAAGGCAGGCTGTCCCAACTGCGCATAGCCGCACACAGTACTCTCAGTGCCTTCCCTGCCATTGACTTGTTCTCGTCCAGAATTCTCTGCATGGTCTCATCGGTCATCGGAACGGCTGTTCCATGATCAAGATAAAGGGTGCATTTCTTGAGCACTTCATCCGGAGCTCCCTTGGTGTACTGAATGACCTTTCCCCTGCATAGGTGGAGTGTGGACATCATCTTGCGCTTGCTGTCAAATGGAGCTTCGCCGATTCTTGGCTGCTGGCGTACCAGTTCGTTCTTGTTCAGGTTTTCGCTCAGTGCAAAGTTTACCAGGGCGCATTCGGTCGGCTCACCGACAATCTTGAGGCTCTGGTCTATTTCGGCATCGTTGCAAAGTGCCATTGCTGTAGCCA
>JAAYFO010000192.1 GCA_012728215.1 Spirochaetales bacterium
AAGGCCCTTTGGCATTGTTCTGACGTCGCGTATCGGGAATACTCCGATTCCGCAGTTTCCGCTGACTTCGGTTGTGATTCCCTGATTGACCTTTGCCTTCATCAAGGGATCACGGAGGATCTCCAGCTCGCTGTGACCATGGATGTCTATGAATCCCGGGCATACCTGAAGACCGGCGGCGTGGATTGTTTCACAGCCGTTTTCAGGGATGTCAGATTCGATTGCCGCAATCATCCCCTGATCTATCAGGATGTCCTTCTTCTGCCCAGGGGCGGAGGTCCCATCGTATACTGTTCCACCTTTTATCAAAGTCATTGAGCTTTCCTTGAAATTGAATCACAGATGAACTTCACCAGAGTCTGGTAGTTTCCTCTCTTTCCGATCGCAGCCATTGCCGCTTTCAGTTCTTCGCAGTCAGATGGGGCAACGTCGGCCATGGGGTAGCCTGATATTCTCAGTGAGTCCTGAAGCATGCATATGGCGACAAGTCCATTCGAATTTATGAAAGGCTTTATCCTCATAAGTTCCCCGAATAGGAATGTGGCTCTTGCAATTGGATGCAGCGCTTCCCAGTCTTTTTTGTACTGGAGCATCAATGTTGTGAATTCATGCTGACTGGTTCTGTCTCTGAAGCTTCCTCTGCTTCCATTGTCAACAGATGTAAGAATGCTTCGATGCACCATCCTGATGCTGTAATCGGATATCTCGCTGACTGAATCTTCCAGAAAGGTCGCTGTGTTTGCAATCAAGATATGCTGAGCCAATGACAAGGAGCTGACAATCTGGTTTTCCAGAACTGCTTCGACTTGCTCGATGGTTATCCTGCTGTCGTCAAGGCACAGTCCCATGAACACAGAGTCCTTGACGGCCGAGGAAGAAGAAGGTTCATTCCTCATGATGTCGGCTGGAGCATAGTTCTGAGCTCCGGTCCTGAAGCTTTCATTCTTGATGAATCTCAAGGACCTGCCGTCGATCGGTCTTGCAGTCGTTGCAGGGATGCTCCAAGCCCAGTCTCCATGTCTTGCGGCTCCTTCGATTCTTCCGTCTGCGCAGAGCGAACGGACTCTTCTCTCACTTATCTGCCAGTTTGCAGCTGCTTCCTTGACACTGATGTAATCCATGTATGCAATGTATTCCGAACTCGGAATAAACGCAAGCTGTCGATGAAGTCTTTTCCAATTTAGGCGGACATATGATACTGCTCTCCTGAATGGTAGAAGAACCAAAAAAATTATTCAATTGCGATTAATATCATTCCGTGTTAACATATTTCTGGTTCTTGCACATGCGATGATGCATTTGGCAAGGGACAAAGGAAGGAGTTGTTATGAAAAAAACCGTGCTTGTGTTGTTGGCGATGATTCTGTCTGCCAGTCTTGTCTTTGCTGGTGGTGGAAAGGAAGCCCCCCCTGTCGCAGAGACTCCGGTTCAGGAAACTGCCGGAACTCTCACAGAGAGTGGAAGTGTGAAGTCAGGCGAAGTTCTGAAAGGGGTGAAGTACAAGGATACCGTCACCATCGGAATTGCCAATGATGTCAACAACCTTGATCCTCAGGGATCCAATACCGATGCGAACATGATGGTGTTCTATCTTACTCATGAGCGCCTCGTGAACATCGACCCGGATACCAACAAGGTCATCCCTGCTCTGGCAAAGAGCTGGACCGTTTCCGCTGACGGCTGTGTATACGATTTTGTGATTTTCGATGGCGTCACATTCACTAACGGATCTCCTCTGACTGCCGCCGATGTCAAGTACACCTATGACAAGGCCAAGACATCATCGTTTGCTTCTCAGAAGGTCGCTGACGTGAAGTCTGTGGAAGTTCTGGATGACACACATGTCAGAATCACTCTTTCAAGACCCAACCAGGACTGGCTGATGCTCATGGCTCATGGCGGAATGTCAATAATGTCCAAGGCCGCCTGCGAAGCGGACAACGTAAACGGACCTCGCATGGGATCAGGAATGTTCTCGCTGGAAGCTTGGGTTCCCGGCTCGCACTGCTCACTGGTCAGATATGATGGATATCGTGACGGTGCCGCACCGACTAGAAAGATTGTTCTAAAGCTCTATAAGGAAGCCGCAACAAGACTTATCGCGCTTCAGACTGGCGAGATCGATGTCTGCATCGACCCTTCCACCACTGATCTTGAGCGAATCAAGGCGGACAGCAACTTGGAACTGATCCAGACTCCTAACGTGGTCATGCTGTACATGCCGATGCAGATGGAGAAGCCGGGACTTGACAACGTGCATGTCAGAAAGGCTCTTGCATACTGCATGGATAAGGAATCGATTGTCTACGCTGCCTATGACGGACTTGCGACTGTTCAGAACAACTATATCAACCGCGGTCAGTTTGGTCTGAACAAGGACATCCATGTCTATGATTACAACATTGAGAAGGCAAAGCAGGAGCTTGCGCTTTCCGGCTACAAGCCTGGTCAGCTCACATTCAGCATCATGGTTGACAAGGAATTCAAGAAGACGGCGGCTTTGATCTTCCAGAGCAGCTGTGCTCAGATTGGAATCAAGATTGTATTGGAGGAACTGGAGACGGCAGCCCTCAAGGGCAAGCTCAATGATGCTTCTCTGAACTATCAGCTTGCACTTTATCAGTTCACTGATGATCTTGGAACTGACTACACTCTGAGAAACCAGCATGGTTCAACACCTCAGGCTGACGGAACACTGAAGAAGAATGGTTCCAACCGTTGCAACATGAAGGATGCGAAGTTCAATGCAATGCTGGATGCCGCTCTTGTCGAAATCGATTCCGCCAAGCGTGAGAAGATGTACAATGACATCGAGAACTATCTTGATGAAGTCTGTCCGATTGTTCCTGTCTGCACATCATACATCAACATCGGAGCAAAGAAGGGTGTCGTAGGAACCATCTGGAAGCCAGATGCGAAGCATGACTTCCGATATATCGCTATTGCTGAATAGAAATAAATCCTTGTTTCTTAATTAGGGATTCTGCGGGGTGCGGGTGACTGTGCCCTGCATTTTCGATTGAATTTAAGGGGAGTGTATGCATCGATACATTTTGAAGCGTCTGCTGATGCTTATACCTGTTCTTCTTGGCGTGGCATTCATCATTTTTGCCATCATGGATGTTGCAGAAGGCGATCCGGTCTATCAGGTTGCAGGGCCTGATGCCACCGAGGAACAACTTGAAGCTCTGCGTGAGGAAATGGGACTGAACGGATCTCTTGTCACCCGTTACTTCCGCTATATCTTCAAACTAATAAGAGGTGATCTTGGCACTTCGTATATAACCAAGATGGACGTCATGCAGCTTTATCTGCAGCGTCTTCCGAACACATTGAAGCTTGC
>JAAYFO010000027.1 GCA_012728215.1 Spirochaetales bacterium
GGAATGGGTAACTTTGCAAAAGGTGCCGCACTTGCCTTTGTCCTTCTGCTACCTTCTATTTCAGCTTACATCATTGAAAAATACTGGGTGAGCAGAAAAAACTATGTGACTATGACTGGAAAACCAACTCAGTCCAGTAACAATGTTGTCAGTCACAGAATGAGATGGGTGTTGTTTGCTGTATGTGTTCTTATAGCAGTCTTTGTTCTGCTTGTGTATGCCTCAATTATTTATGGGGCATTTGCAAAGAGCTGGGGTAACAGCACTGAATTGACTTTTGATAACTTCAGATATGTATTCAAGGTTGGATTTGAATCAATCAAGGACACAATAATCATTGCAGGACTTTCAACTCCTATAAGCGGAATTCTTGGTATGATCATTGCCTTCCTAGTTGTAAGAAAACGGTTCATAGGAAGACGCTTCATGGAATTCTCAAGTATGCTTAGTTTTGCAGTTCCAGGAACAATCATTGGAATTGGCTATATTTTAGCATTCAACGGAGCTCCATTCTTTCTTACTGGAACGTTAACGATTTTGCTTCTGAACTTCGTGTTCAGATACATACCTGTTGGAGTCCAGGGTGGTGTTGCAGTACTGAGTCAAATTGACGCTTCGATTGAAGAAGCCGCAATAGATCTTGGTGCAGATAGCAAGACCACATTCAGAAAAATTACGCTTCCATTGATGATTCCTGCATTCTTCAGTGCGTTGATCTTTGCCTTTGTCCGTGGAATGACGGCCATAAGCGCGGCGATATTCCTTGTCTCGCACAAGTGGCAGTTCATGACTGTGCAGATAATGAGCATGGTTGAGAGTGGCAGCATCGGAGGTGCATCTGCTTTCAGCGTAATCTTAGTACTGATAATACTTATTGCAATATCTGTCATCAAGGCGGTATTGAAATTCAAATATAAGACCAACAGTTCAATCTTGATGAACTAGGAGCAATAATGAGTGTTGAATTAAGAAATATAACGAAGGTGTTCAAGGATCATGATGACAAGAGCAAGGAATTCACTGCTGTCGACAATGTCAACATTAAGATAAATGATGGTGAGATGGTCACATTTCTTGGACCAAGCGGTTGCGGCAAGACCACTACGCTGCGAATCATCAGCGGTTTTGAGACCCAGACCGAAGGAGATGTCTTCATCGAAGGGGAGAATGTTAACAATCTTCCTGCAAATAAGAGAGACTCGTCAATGGTGTTCCAGTCCTATGCAATTTTTCCGCATCTGAATGTCGAGCAGAATATTGGTTTTGGCTTGGAATTGAAGGGAATGCCAAAGGATAAGATCAAGAAGGAAGTCTCAGAAATCATGAAGATAATGGGGCTAAGTGATTTAGCGAATCGAAGTCCTTCTCAGCTTTCTGGTGGACAGCAGCAACGAGTAGCCTTGGCCAGAGCCATCGTTAATAAGCCAAAGGTGCTTCTTTTTGATGAGCCATTGTCAAACCTCGATGCGAAGCTCAGGGAGCAGATGCGCACTGAAATCAGAAGAATTCAGCAGAAATTTGGTATCACAAGCATATATGTGACCCATGACCAGATAGAGGCCATGACAGTAAGTGACAGGATCATGGTGATGGACAAGGGGGTCATCCAGCAGATTGGAACTCCATTTGAAATCTATTCCCGCCCTGTCAACTTCTTTGTCGCCGACTTCATCGGGCGAGCCAATTTCTTCCATGTGGATGTTGTTTCCAATAACAGAAATTCTTTGAAAGTAAGATTCAGCAATGGCAAGGAACTGGAGATTGCCTCATTTGTTCCTACAGTGGAAGGAAAAGGCACAGTGGTGATCCGTCCGGAAGGACTTGTTCTTCAGGCTGCATCTGAAGATTCACTGTTCTCTGGAGAAATAGCATCAGCAGTTTATCTTGGGTCGACAATAGAATACGAAATTGATCTTATGCAGGAGAAGAACAGAATCATCGCGATATCATACAATCCTGTGAAGGAAGGAATAAGGAAGGTCGGGGACAAGGTCGGCATTGAGTTTGACTCGATAAGTGCGCATGTCGTTCCTTTATGATCTTGTGGTTCGCATGAGGCTTTTTTCTGCAGGCAACTTCTTCTCGGAGGTTGCCGATTTTTCCTTATTTCAAAGATTCTTCTCTTTTTTGAGCATTGGGATGTTGGCTTTCTCCGATGAATTGTATAAAAAATAAATACAATTCATTCTGAACTCAGCAATCTGAGTAAGACGCAGTATCATGGGAGGTTCTGGTGCGAAATGATTTTCTTATTGCCACACATGCGATGGTCTATCTATATCACAGGGGCGGTTTGATTTCCAGCGACGAACTTGCCCAGAACATCTGCACCACCGGTCCCAAGGTGCGTGAGATATTGTCCAAGCTGATGAAGTTCGGACTGGTTCAGTCCCGGCTCGGTTCAGATGGTGGCTATTCGCTTGCAAAGGCGGATGTGGGACTGGATGAAGTGGCTTCAGCGGTGGATGCAAAGTTCATTGGAGCATTGCATGTCACCGGTGACATGGATAAGCAGTGTCTGGTTTCATCTCAAATGGGTCCTTACATGGAGGATCTCCTTCAAGGTTTGGACAGGGAATGCCTGAAACTGCTCAAGAGTGTGAAGGTTTCACAGGTGAACGATGATCTTGTGCGTCTGTCCAAGACCGATGAAAAAGGCCGAAAGGACAGACAGAGTCAGCCAAGCGGCAGGAAAAGCAGTGATGGTTGAGGATTTTGTCAGATACCAGGACGTGGTGGTAGGGTTTGGGAAGAGCGGAAAGCTGCTGGCAGCAGAGATGGCCAAGCGTGGAAGAAAGGTTCTGCTCGTTGAAAAAGATGCAGGACGGTTCGGCGGCACATGCATCAATGTCGCATGCATACCAACCAAGATTCTTGAGCATTGGGCAAGAAGTGGTAGGAACGGACTCAGCGATGCCGAGCATTACAGAAAGGCAGTGGAGACGAAGAATGTCAAGATATCGGCACTAAGGGCTGCGAACTGATGCCTTGGTGAATTCCGGAGCGGAACTGGAAGTGGCCGAGGCCTCCTTCGTCGATGAGAACACTCTGAAGCTCTCATATGCGGATGGAGATAGCAAGCTGGTGAAAGGCGAGAGATTCTTCATCAACACCGGTTCCACCACAGTGATTCCTCCGATTTTGGGTATTGAGGGAAACGAGCATGTCTACACTTCAGAGACTTTGATGAGTGAAGAAAGACTTTTGAAGCGCCTCGTCGTGATAGGAGGCGGATACATCGGATTGGAGTTTGCTTCCTACTACAGAAACTTCGGCTCCGAAGTCACGATTCTTCATAGAGGACATGACTTCATGGGCAGAGAGGATAAGGAGATAGCTCAGGCAGTTCTTGCAAATTTCGGTCGCAGAGAAATAAACATCATCTTCGATGCTGAAGTTGAAAGCATGAATGGCGGTGCGGTATCCTATTTTGTGGGAGAGGAAAAGCGGACGATTGAAGGAGATGCAGTGCTGATTGCAGTCGGAAGAAAGGCCAACACCGCAGGACTGGGACTTGATAACGCCGGTGTCAAGCTGAATCAGCGGGGTGAAGTTATCGTCGATGAGAAGCTCCGTTCCTCCAATGAGCACATCTTCGCCATGGGTGATGTCAAGGGTGGGCTTCAGTTCACCTACATCTCACAGGACGACTTCAGGATTCTTGTTCAGGACGGAAGGACGACACAGAACCGAGGAGCAATCCCATATTCGGTGTTCATCGATCCACCTGTATCCAGAGTCGGTATGACAGAGGAAGAGGCAAAGGCTCAAGGCCTGCAAGTGATGGTTCGGAGCATTCCGGCATCATCCATCCCCAAGACATTGATTTTTGATCGTCGTGAGGGAATGATGAAGGCAGTGGTGGAAAAGGGCAGTGGAAGGATCCTTGGAGCCCATCTGTTCGCAGCAAGATCGGAGGAGCTGATCAATATCGTCAAACTCGCCATGGATGCCGGATTGGGGTATCAGGTGCTTAAGAATCAGATATTCACCCATCCTTCGATGGCGGAATCGCTTAACAGTCTGTTCGGATTCTGAAA
>JAAYFO010000193.1 GCA_012728215.1 Spirochaetales bacterium
CCCGAGTGTGAGGAATTCATCTGAGGAAGCCATGAATGCATCAGATATCACATTGGCATGGCTAAGGACGACACACTTCTCATTTCCTGTTGTTCCACTTGTAAAAAGCATGGAAAGGACATCGTCACATGTTATTTTCACCTTATCCTTAAGCGTTGATGGAGCAAGATCGGATACAGCGCCAAGATCCATCACTTTCAGGTCGGGGATATCTTCCACTCCATTGATCAGTTCCGAATCAATGAACAGCATCCTGGCTCCGGAAAACTTGACAAGCCTGCTCAGCTTATCCGTCTCCATCTGACAATCCATCGGGACGACGACAGCTCCGGCATATGATACAGCGATGTACAGCAATGCCCAGGCGATTGAGTTCTTTCCACACAGAGCTACGCGGTCACCTTTTTCTATTCCATTCTCCATCAGCCAGCTGCCTATTTTAGAAACCTTCTGATGAACTTCAGCAAAAGTCATTTCAGTTCTAATCGGCTTGTTCGTTATAAAACATATTCCATCACGATTGTTCAAAACCGTTATTTCAAGCACTTCCTGAAGGGTTGGATACTCTCCAAAAAAGGAACGGTTCTTATTAACCATATAATAGTTATTCTTAACCATATCGTTCTTAAACTCCTACTCCTTAGGTTTTTGACTCTATGTCAGAAACAACTGTCATGTCAAGCGAAAATAAAGGCAATAACGCCATCTGAAAGAAAAACCATATTCAGAAAAAGGGAAACAGCATGAAATCAAGCATAACTGCAAAAGGGCTGAAGGGAAAAACTCCTTCAGCCATGGAGATACAATGATTTCATTTACTTCTGGAATCCAGCCTATTTGGCGACAGCGACGGTTCTCTCAAGCACGGGTGCGTGCTTGATGAGCTGGAAGGAAGCTTCTGCAATATTTATGCAGTAGTCTCCAATATGTTCCATGTGGCGTGCCTGCTCAAGAATATGAAGCTGAAGTCTTACATCAGTCTTCTCATTCTTGCTCAGCTTCAGCTCAACCATGCGACCGATTTTATTTCTGGCTTCATTGATCTTGGATTCCATGTCCATGGCATTCTGCAACTCAGCAAGCGAAATCGTCAAATTCATATGATCATTGACGAAATGGAGAAACTGCTGCACAGTCACTTCCAGATCATGCAGGGCAGCCTGTGCTTCATGTGAAAGATTCTCATCCTGGAAATTAAGTCGTTCGCTGATTATCGAAAGATCCATCGTGCTGTCCGTGCATGATTCAAGCTCATCCATTATCCTTATCATCGTTGTGAGGGAATTCGCATGGGTCGGAGTCTGGGAATCCTGAAGCAGCTTCACGCACATGCTGGAAAGCTGTTCCTGCATCTGGTCTGCGTACTCCTCCTGTCCCCTGAGTTCCTTCACCTTTGCCTGAACATCATCGCATTTCCCGCTGAAGGCCTCCAAATAACCATCAAACATATTCTGAGCTAGTTCGGACATCTTCTTCACTTCATCCCTGATTGCAAGAAGGAATATCTCAGGAGTTTCCATATGTGATGCGACATAGGTGAAATGATAAGTGTTTTCCTTGTATTCCGCAGTTTCAGGAACAATCCTTTCTATGAGCTTGCAGAAAGGCGAGACCAAAGGGAAGAATACCAAAGTGTTGAGAACATTGAATGAAGTGTGGAACATGGCAAGGAAAGTTGGAAGTGCACTGTTCAGTTCAGCACCGGACAATGAGAATATGTCATAGCCGGAGACAAATCCAACCAGAGAAAGCAGAGGTTTGAAGAATATCAGTGAAAGAACGGTCCCGAACACATTGAACAGCACATGAGCCATCGACGCCCGCTTGGAACCGGTGTTCCCACTCAGCGAAGCAAGGAATGCCGTGATGGTGGTTCCGATGTTCTGGCCCAGACAAAGCGCCGCGGCGGCGTAAACCCCTATCCAGCCCTGATATGCCATTGTAAGGGTGATCGCCATTGCTGCAGAAGAAGCCTGAAGAACCATTGTCACCATCATTCCGATAAGCACGCAGACTATCAACGTAAATGGGCTTCCGCTGTCCATGCTCTTCAAAGAAGAAAGAACTCCGACATTTGCCGATAAGTCAGGTATTGAATTCTGCATGTAATGCAGCCCAATAAAAAGAAGGCCAAAGCCCAGAAAGACTTCGGCGATATTCTTCAGACCGATCTTCTTAGAAAACATTATGGGAAGAGATAAAGCAACTGCAATCAATGCCAGGATCGTTATATCCACCTTGAAGCCCAGAAGTGCGATTATCCAGGCAGTGACCGTAGTTCCGATGTTGGCGCCAAGAATGACTCCTACAGCCTGCTTCAATGACATAAGACCTGCATTTACAAAGCTTACAAGCATCACGGTGGTGGCGGAGGAACTTTGAACAAGCATGGTGACAAGAGCGCCTGTGATCACTGCAATGAAGCGATTTGCAGTCATGAACTTGAGAATC
>JAAYFO010000194.1 GCA_012728215.1 Spirochaetales bacterium
CATCAAGGCCTGGATTATCAGATACCGGATGAAGTCTATAGAAAAGGATGTTTCCCCGTTGGGGAAGACGATACCAAAGAACAGGTAGCATGAAATTCCTTATTTTCTATCTTTCCTGTCTTGACAGAGGTCTTAGCTCACTTGAAGGTGGAAAAGTTCATGAATCTGGCATTCGGATGCCGAATTCTGCACCGTTACAGAGGCTAAAACCCCAAATTAGCATCGGGTTTGAAGATTACGACCAACACTGTGCAGATACGGTTTTTTATTATAAGCCTGTAGAGGCAAAAAGATAGAATGGAGGAAAAAATGAAAAAATTGCTAATTGTTGTGATGTTAGTATTGTGCCTTGTTTCTCAAAGCATATTTGCTTGCACAGTTTTCTCAATCGGCAAGAATGCCACAGTGGATGGATCTACGATGTCAACTCATACATGTGATTCAACCAGTGACGATTTGAGAGTTTGGGTAATCCCATCAATGGAAGCTGGAGTAGAACGCGATGTCGTGATTGACGGCAGAGCTGGTGCAGATTATTCGCAATTCCCGGAAGTGAAGGATTATGGAAAGTCAGGAATGGTTGTTGGAACCTACACACCGACCAAAGCTACAAATCAGTACCTGCATGGCATGTATTCCTTTATTAATGATAAGGGATTGGCCATGGGCGAATCCACATGTTCCTATGACAGAAACAGTGAACAGGGAAAGAAGGTCAAGAAGGCTTTTGCTGATGTAGAAGGAATTTATGACTGCTACATGCTTCAGGATCTTGCTCTTGAGAACTGTTCGACAGCCAGAGAAGCAGTTGAATTCATGGGTGCAATGATCAGCGAGTATGGCTGGTATGGTTCTACCGAGTGCATTGATATCAGTGATGGAACTGAAGCATGGGTATTCGAAGCTTATGGTGGAAACATCTGGGTTGCGGCACGAGTTCCAGATGATATGATCTTTGTTGCTGCAAACAGAGCGAGAATCAACTTCTTCCTTGAAAATGACCCTGCCAACTATCTTTATGCTCCTGGAATCAAGGAGTTTGCAATTGCAAACGATTTTTGGGACGGAAATGGTGATTTCATTCCTTGTTATACATTCTGCCCAAATCCTTACAGACCTTATTCCACAAGAAGAGAATGGATTGCGATGGTGACTCTCGATCCGACACTCAAGCTCGATCCAGATGAGCATGATACCGACAAGAACTGGCCTTGCTTTGTCAAACCGCAGAATAAAGTTTCCGTTCAGGATATCTTTGAGCTTTGTGGAAACTATTACCAGGGGACAGAGTATGATATCTCCAATTCAATCTGGGGTGGCCCATTTGGCGATCCACTGAATCCTGCTCAGAATCCTACTTAGAGATCCATCAACAGCTTCAGATGCACATATGTTCAGATTGCAAACGTCAGAGCTGATCTTCCAGAAGCTGCAAGATGCCTTGTCTGGGTTGGCTGGGGTGCTCCTAGCTGCACTTACCTGACACCAGTCTTTGGGTCACAGACACGATTTGCTGATCATTTCGGCAAGGGTCTGAGAGCAGAATATGATCCAGAGTCAGGCTGGTGGAACGAAGCCATTGTTCAGCAGACTGCTACAATCAATTATGCTTCAGCAATTGAAGACATCAAGGCTGTAAGAGATCCGAAGATGGCCAAGGTTTACAAGCAGACAGCAGCAGCTCAGGAGTTTGCCGCTTCCCTTATTGAGCTTGGAATGGAAGACCTTGCAGTAGATTATCTGACTAACTATGCTGTGAACACAGCAAACAGCTGGTTTGATACCTATAAGCAGCTTGGTGATGATCTGACGACAAAGTACATGCTTGGAAACGTGAACATGAAAGTCCCTGCCCGTTCAGATTGGTGGAGAGACATCGTCTGGAGCAATATGGGTGATAAACTCAGACCAGAGAACTAATACTGGAATAGAGTCCTGCCCAGATTCCTTTGGGCAGGCAAACCCCATTAAGGAGAAGGAAGATGAAAAACATAAAGAAGATTTCTGAACTTGTCATGGTGGTTCTGTTGATTGTCTGTCTGGCCAGCTGTGCAACAGTAAAGCAGGGTCAGGCTATGGAAGCTTCGGAGCAAGTGGTTGCTGAAACCTCGGCTCCTTCGGTACCTGCAATTTCGAGTGAGGCAGAATATGAGCTTGTAGG
>JAAYFO010000028.1 GCA_012728215.1 Spirochaetales bacterium
GAACCGGCATACTGCATCCCACTCATATCGAAGATTGCGGCATCAGCCGCCCAACCTTCCTCCAGTCTTCCGACCTTGTCATATCCAAGCATTGCCGCTCCATTCTCGCATCCCATCTTGAACACCTGGGAAGCGTCAATTGCAGATGAGCCGTATCTCACTCTCTGCAGCAGAAGGGCAAGTCTCATCTCACCCAGCATATCGGAACTGTCATTGGAGGCGCTTCCATCCACTGCTATCCCTACATTTATTCCCTTTGCAAGCATCTCTGTGACTCTGCAGATTCCACTGCCCAGCCTCATGTTGCTGGCAGGGCAATGAGCTATTGAGGAATGGGTATCGGCAAGAATGTCCAGTTCCTCATCATTGAACCATATTCCATGGGCATAGAAAACATCCGGTCCGATCAGATTGCATTGTCGCATCAGTTCAAGAGGTCTGACGCCATACATCTTCAGGCAGTCGTTCTCTTCGTCCTGAGTCTCGCAGAGATGGGTATGAAGTCTGACTCCATATCGTCTTGCAAGTGCGGAACTCTCCGTCATGCACTCCTTGGTGACAGAGAAAGGAGAACAAGGTGCAAGAACAATCTTGTGCATTGAGAAAGGAGATGGATCATGATACATCCTTATGCAACGCTCACTATCCTCTAGAATCTGGGTTTCTGTCTGGACAACGCTGTCAGGAGGAAGCCCTCCGTCCTTGCGGGATTTGCTCATGCTTCCACGAGTTGGAGAAAAGCGCATTCCCAAGCGATCGGCCGCCTCGAACTGAAGGCCCATCAGGTCTCCTTCAAACCCCTGAGGATAAAGGTAATGATGGTCGGTGGTCGTAGTGCATCCAGTCTTTAGCAGTTCACCCATTGCAAGAGTGGATGACACAGAAACAGCTTTGGCATCGATGTTCTTCCATATCTCATACAGGTAGACAAGCCAGTCAAACAGCTTGGCATTCTGCACGGCCTTAAGGTTCCGTGTCAGCGTCTGATAGAAGTGGTGATGGGTATTCACGAACCCAGGAACAACCGTGCATGAGCTGCAGTCTATGACCCGCTGAGCATTGACTTCCAGATTTCTTCCGATCTTCTTCACAACATTCCCTTCCATGTAGAGATCCACGCCGGTCTGCACAGGCTTCATGGGATCGGTCATCAGACAGAAAATATTGCGCAATAGAATACTTTTCTCTTTCATCTAGTCTCCAATAAAGCTGGCCGATGAATTTCGGCCAGCAGTCAAGTTTAAGTTATTTCAGATCAGCATTTGCCTTCAAGAACATATGGAAGCAACGCATAGAACTTTGAGCAGATCACCAGGTCTTCGACTCTTGTGATCTCATTAGGGGCATGAGCCTGAGCTTCATCGCCAGGGCCGAAACCGATTGCAGGAATATTGTGCCTTCCTGTTGTCGCCACGCAGTTGGTGGAGAATGTCCACTTATCCACTGTCGGCTCCTTGTCGAAAAGCTTCTCGTAGCTCTTTATTCCAGACTGGACAAGCTTGTGGTCCTGAGGAATCTTCCATGTCGGGAAATAAAGTTCCTGTGAATATTCCTTGTTGGTCCAGCCTACCTTCTCGTAGTCAGGCATCTCGATGACAACATCTTCAGGGTTGTCGCCAGTTGCTTCGCAGACATACTTTCTGACCTGTGAGATTGCCAGTTCAGCATCCTCGCCCCAAGTGAGACGTCGGTCGCAGTAGATCATGGCATAGTCGGCTACAGCACACTGTGAAGGTCCCTTGACATCCATCTGACTGACTGTGATAGTTCCCTTTCCAAGGAATTTGTCATCGTCCGGCTGAAGGTCATTGTTGAGCTTCTCAATTGCAAGAGCAGCTCGGGCAGCCTTGTATGCGGCACTGACACCACGCTCCGGAGCACTTCCATGGCAGGAAATTCCACGAAGGATGATTCTGATTTCCATTCTGCCCCTGTGGCCTCTGTAGATTCTGCAGCTTGTCGGCTCTGTCGATACGACGAAATCCGGCTTGAACTTCTCTTCTTCTATCAGATACTTCCAGCACATTCCATCGCAGTCCTCTTCCATCACCGTGAAAGTGAAGTACAGAGTGTAATCACCTGCATATCCCATTTCCTTGAGAATTCTACCTGCAGCTATCATTGAAGCGGCACCGCCCTTCTGATCGCTTGTTCCACGACCGTAGACTAGTCCGTCCTTCACTTCGCCTGAGAATGGATCGAACTTCCAGTTCTTCATGTTTCCAACTTCAACAGTGTCGATATGGGCATCGAATGCAATTGACTTGCTTCCCTTCCCAATTCTTGCCACAACGCTTCCAAGACCATCGAATCTCACCTCATCAAATCCTGCTTCCTCGCAGAGTCTTTTGATCAGGCGACATACATCCTCTTCCTTGCTTGAATAGCTCTTTGTCTTGACAAGCTGCGAAAGCACATCGGCAGTGTAAGCTCTGTACTGCTCTGCTTTTGACTTGATTGTGTTTACAAAATCCATGTTTTACCCCTTACAAATCGTTATGGCTGAATCTTATCAACCGTCTTCCATAATTTACCGGCGATCTCTGCTGCCTTTGCATAGATTTCATCGGCATCCACCTTTGTGAACCTATGGTTCTCCAAAAGCAGTTCTCCATTCACCATCACAGACTCCACGCAGTTGCTGCTCATTCCCCAGACAAAGTGGCCTGGAGCATTTGCCGAAACAAGCGGCGTAGGATTGTGATAATCCAGAATATCGAGGTCAGCCTTGAAGCCCTTCTCGATCCTTCCCAGCTTCGCACCCTTGAAGTACTTCTCCATCAGGAGATTTCCTCTGGAAAGCGCAGCCAGGAAATCGGATGGCCACCACGGTCGTCCTTCATCCTTATGCTTGAAGAATGCAAGCTTGAGTTCCTCAAACATGTTTCCACCACAACCGTCGGTGCCGATTATCAGATTCTTCACTTCCTGAAGTCCTCTGCAGTAACCGACATGGTTGTTCATGTTGCTCCTTGCATTGTGGGCAAAGAAGCAATCATGGCTGTTAAGCAGCTCGATCTCATGGCTGTTGAGATACAGACCATGGACAAGAAGTGCATTGTCCCGAAGCAGGCCGTACTTGTTCAGTCTATCCACAATATCCATGTTGTGATGATGATGGGACCAGATTGCATCATAGTCAGCCTCTGCGACGTGGAGGTGAATTCCTCGTCCCGTCTCATCGCAGGCCCCAGCCATCATTTCCAGACCTTCATCGGGAATCGTGAACGGGGCATGGCCTCCGATCATCGCATCGCAGAGGACATTCTCGCCATTCTTCCTTCGGCGATCCACTTCCTTTGCGAACCTGATGTTCTCAGTCACTCCCTGACGCACTTCCTCCATCCCAAAGTTTCTATCTGTGACTTCGTAGCACGTCATTCCACGAATACCGGTCTCTTCCATTCCTCTTCCGATTGCATGAAGGGAGCCATTGATATAGGAAGGACTGGCATGATGGTCAATCACTCCCGTAGTTCCTGATGCAATGGCATCAAGCGAACAGATCAGGGAGCTGTAGTAGCAGGACTGCTCATCCAATCCCCTGTCCAGACGCCACCACCATTCCTTCAGCACCTGGATGAAATCAGTCTGAGGTCCGGCTGAAATCAGCATTCCACGTGAAAGTCCGCTGTAGTAGTGATGATGTCCGCAGACATTGCCAGGAATGACAGTCTTGCCGTCACCCTCAATGACCTTGTCCGCCTTCACGCCATCTGCGGCATTTGGTCCGACTGCAGTGATCACGTCATCGGTGATCACTATATCCACGCCTTCATCGACACTGAATGGAGGCATAGTCTGAAAAACCCTTGTGTTTCTAATTACTGTTACTGCCATCACTCCTCCACCGCACCCAGAAGATAGTTGTAATCCTCGAAGATGATCTCGATCAGCGCCTTTGCCTGTTCATCGACATCTCCGGTTATCTCTCCATCGCCATTGATTTCGCATTCAATGATCTTTCCACCCATTCGAACCAGAATCCTGTCGAACTCGAAGAAGAATCCGCTGTTGGTCGAACTTTCAAAGTCATCCTTTCTTGAGAACAATGTGAACTTGTTCCTGTAAGGCTTTCCTTCGTGATTGCAGAACACGGCACAGTTTCCACACTCGTTGCAGTACGCATCAAGGTGGACAATCTGGAACGGATCCTCGAAAGCATCGCAGCCTCTTACGTCGATTGCCACATTCGCTCTGTTGGGACATACCTCAACACACTTGCAGCAATAGTAAGGACAGTCCAGACATCTCTTGGCCTCGTTGGATTCGAATTCAGGATCATGGAAATCCATCGAGCAACGATGAGAAGCCTTCTTCTCATGTATGTCAGTCATGAATTCCTCTTCTGCATCAATCAGCTTCTGATTCTCCTCTTCCGACAGATTTTCTTCTTCATCTTCTTCATGATCATGGCAACCGCAGGAGCAGTCTTCATCGTGTTCGTGGTCATGACATTGGCAGGAGCACTCATCGTCTTCATCATCGTCATATCCATCAATGACCTGATCGATTGCTGCCTCAACCGCCTTTCGGGCAGAAGCTATGCAGCGGACCACAGTCGAAGGACCGCTTTGCGCATCTCCTATGACGAAGACATGCTCGATCTCTGTCTCGTTGGTAAGCGGATCGACCTTCGGACACTTTTTATCGGAAAGTGGAATTCCAAACTGGTTCATCACTTTTTCGTCGGCCTTCTCTCCAATCGCTGGAATGAGATTGTCGCAAGGAATCTCGAAAGTCTTGTCTGTCTCAACAGGGCGTCTTCGTCCGGAAGCGTCAGGCTCGCCAAGTTCCATCACAGCACATGTGAGCGTCTTGTCCTTCAGCTGGACTGGATTGGACAGGAAGCAGAAGGCGATCCCTTCAGACATTGCCAGTTCATATTCCTCACGGTCTGCAGGCATTTCATTTTCAGTACGTCGGTACACCACAGTCACGTGCTCCACACCTGGAACTCTCAGTGCTGCCCTTGCGCTGTCCATAGCGGTATTTCCTCCACCACAGACAACTACATTGGTACCGAGGCTGACCGACTTGCAGTCGTTTCTATACTCACCAAGGAACTCCAATGCGCCGATCACTGCATCCGCACCAGCCTGATTGTCAAGCTTCAGCTCATTCTCAGACTCACTGCCCACTGCATAGAACACATAATCGAACCCAGCCGACTTAAGGGCGGAAACAGTTTCTTCCTCAAGCTTTGCACCGAATTTGAAATTCACTCCATGCCTTGCGATGTATTTTATATCCGCCTCTATGGCTTCCTCTGCGATTCTGAATTCAGGAATCACGTGTCTTACGACTCCACCTGCATCCTCCTCTCTTTCGAAGACTGTGACCTGGAATCCGGCACGGGCCAGGAAGAATGCTGCGGACAGACCGGCAGGACCGGCACCTACCACCGCCGCCTTGACATCTGCAGGCGGATCCAGCGGCTCGAACTTGCTGTAGAATTCCTCAGAACCCTTCTCCACTGCGGTTTTCTTCATGTCACGGATCTTCACTGCACCTTCATAATCCATTCTGGAACAGTGGAACTGGCACTGATGGTCACAGATGTTGCATGTGATGTTCGGCAGGGCGTTATCCTGATAAATCAGTTCCAAAGCCTCGGCATAGCGTCCATCACCTGTCAATGCGATGTAGTCAGGAATGTCTTGATGAATCGGGCATGCTTCAATGCATGGTGCTGTGAAGCAATCGAACAATTCCAGAGCCTTGTCATCCCTGGCCTTGTCAGTGCCTCTGAATGCCTTCTGCTGATATTCCATGGTTCCAGCAACATCTGCAAGATGCTCAATCTTCTCCACATCGATCTTGTCCATCTTCCATGCATGGCTTTTATCCTGAAGTATGTCGATCATCGCAGTCATCCTGGAATATCCGCCCGGCTTGAGCATGTCAGTAGCCATGGTTATCGGTCTGATTCCGGTATCGAAGATATCCTGAATCGTGAATGCATTTGCACCGCCTGAATATGAAATCGGAAGGTTTCCTTCAAATTCCCTTGAAAGAAGTGCGGCGACCCTGGTCGAGATAGGCATCAGAGCTCTTCCGCTCATGTACATCTCATCACCGGGAAGCTGCCCCTGATCATTGATCGAACCGAGGGTATTTGTCAGCTTGACGCCGAATCCAAGCCCTGTTTCAGCAGCGACGTCTCTAAGCCTGTGAAGCATCGCCATGGCATCGCTGAACTGCAGATCCTTCTCAAAGCTCTCTCTCTTGAGTCCGACATATCCAAATCCGGAATTGTCCAGAATCTCCCGTACTGAATCGTAGCCAAGAAGGGTCGGATTCAGCTTGACGAATGTATTGAGCTTCTTCTCAGTCAGCATGTAGCGGCAGATAGCCTCGATTTCCTTCGGAGGGCATCCGTGCATGGTGGATATCGTGACCTGTGAGCAGATGTGGCTGTCGATGCTGTCGCTCAGACCTTCCAGCTTCTTCTCCATGCCTTCGTATGGGGTATCTTCGAAAAGGTCACCTTCAGAGAGGATTGCATCCATTTCCTTGAGATACTGCTCCATCAGAGGATCAATGGAGGAATCCATCATCGAATTGATGAATTTCTGCATCTTCGGCTGCTTGATGCCTTCAAGATTGTATCCAACGCTCATGTTGAATATGAATCCATCTTCCTCGATTCTTCCATTCCTCATCAGAGCCTGAATAAGATGGACGATGATCCAAGCCTTCAGATATTCGTCATAAGCTTTTTCCAGAGTGTACTCAGTGGACCATTCCACATTGTATCCTTCGTCCCTGCAATCAATGCATGGCTTGGCGATTACAAGCTCATCCATGATCTGCACCGTCTTGAGTTCAATGAACCTGCCCCCTACGAGATAGCTGGTTATTATGTTCTGTGCAAGCTGGGTATGCGGACCAGCTGCCGGCCCGCAGGGTGTGGTGCATGTCTTTCCAAAGACATTTATCTTTTCCCTTTCCTTATCCTTGAAAAACTGCTTTCTATCAATACCGAAAATGGAGTCCTGGCTTCTCAGCTCAGAAAAGATCCTGTTGATCAGCTCTGAAAATGGAATCGGACGCATGATGTCTCCCATAGCAACCTCCTGCACATCGCAACTGTGCGTTACCTTCATTGTAAACTAAATTAGCTGTAAGTCAATAAAAAAAAACGAAAAACGCAACAAATTGCAACAAAAAAAATATCATGATGCAATAGGCATTGATTCAATGTCAATTACCCCTGCGCAAGTGGATTGACTCACCCAATGTGAAATAATATGCTTGAAAAGTCTGAAGATCCGACATGACAAGGGAAACATCATGATAAAGAAAACACTATTGCTCTCAGCCATCCTGACCTGCTGCATGTCAGCCGCATTTTCTCAGTTGAGTTTTGATTTCGAGCTCTTCTCCTCCACTCCCATTCATAAACCATATCTTGCAGACCCTACAAAGCCAGGGATGTCGATCGAAGCGCTTCTGCTTACCGGCGATGGTCCCAGCACGGTGATGTACCAGAATGGCAATGACATTCACTTCATGGAGTTCAAGTCAGAACCTTCAAGATCATTTCTTAGAATCAAGTACGGTGCAGCCTTAGGGCTGGCGCGATGCACTGTCTCGTTCGAACACTGGCTCTCGCCAATCAAGATTGACTTCTCAATGCAGGGCTATCTGAATCTGATATTCGACGACTCCTTGAACGACATGTACGGGCTAGATGGAATCTACTTCATCGGAGGTACCCTCAGCATAGCTGACAAGGTGACAATGAGAGCTGGAATCCATCATTACTGCAGTCATTACGGCGATCTCATCCTCAACAGCCTCGCCCCTTCACCTGAAAGGACCAAGTATCTGAGAATGAATCCTGCGGTGGCAGGCATCGCCGTCAAGCCTTTTGATTGGCTGAAGGTCTATGGCGAAATGAAATGGGCGCACAAAGGAATGTACCGGATCAGACCGGACATATACAGCCCAAGCTTCCTAAACGGAATGAATCCAAGCTATCCGGATTCATACAAGGCGATGATCATCAACGCTGGTTTAAAATTGGAATACAAGCTGTTTCCCCGACTGGGAAAGACTGCCGTCGGCTATGACATTCACTTGTATCAGGAAGGCAAGATCAATCTCACTGACAACGATTCTGATGGTGTTTATCAGTACCATTATGACGAAGCTGCTCCCTGGGAGATGGAGCACACCGTGATGGTTGCCCAGGATCTGGCAGAGTGGTTCACCGTCGAAGCCGCCTATCACATTGGAAGGTTTCCACTTAACGGATTGATTCACTGCAGGACTCCATATTTTTCAATCAATTTCCGATTCAATTCGCAGCATGCCCTTGGATGGTCGTTCTTAGATTGAATCCGGAAACATAAATTGTTCAATTTCCGTCATATTCAGTTCGCGATATTTGACTTATGCGAATTATTGGCATTATCTTTTAAAAGATCGATATTGGAGCCGATCTAAAAATGGAAGAGAAAAAAAACCAATGGGAAGCCGATCTTCTACTATGTTGCCGTAGTGTTCATAGTGATGCTGCTTCTAAACAGCTTCGTATCCCCCTTGTTTCTGAAGAACCAGGTCGTGGACACAAGCTATACACAGTTCATAAGTGATGTAGAGGCAGGAAAGGTCAAGGCGGTATCAATCAGTGATTCCACCATTGTATATATGGAGCAGAACTCCGATGGAACCAATTTGTTCTTCAGAACTGGAATGTGGCCTGACGACACCACCTTGTTGAACAAGCTACAGGCCAAGGACGTAGACATAACAGCGCAGATAACCGAAGAAAAGATGAATCCTGCAGTCAGCTTCCTCATAAGCTGGGTCATTCCAGTTTTGATGTTCTGGATCCTGGGTCGACTCCTCTTCAAGCGGATGAACGGAGTTGCATCGAACGCCATGAGCTTCGGAAAGTCCAACGCAAAGGTATATGTTGAAGCACAGACCGGAATAACCTTTGCCGATGTCGCAGGAGAGGACGAAGCCAAGGATTCGCTGCTGGAAGTCGTGGATTTTCTTCACAATCCGGAAAAATATGAAAAGATCGGAGCCAAGCTTCCCAAGGGAGTCCTTCTCGTAGGACCTCCGGGAACAGGAAAGACACTTCTTGCAAAGGCAGTTGCCGGTGAAGCAAAAGTGCCGTTCTTCTCAATCTCGGGTTCTGATTTCGTCGAGATGTTCGTCGGGATGGGAGCAGCCAAGGTAAGGGATCTCTTCCGACAGGCACAAAAGAAGGCTCCATGCATTGTGTTCATTGATGAAATCGATACAATCGGAAAGAAGCGAGAGAACGGACTGGGGTCCAACGATGAAAGAGAGCAGACATCGAACCAGCTTCTCACCGAAATGGACGGATTTGACTCAACCAAGGGTGTCGTCATCCTGGCGGCAACAAACCGACCGGAAATGCTTGACAAGGCGCTTCTGAGACCTGGAAGATTTGACCGAAGGGTTCCGGTGGATCTTCCGGACCTCAACGGTCGTGAAGCCATACTCAAGGTACATGCAAAAAACGTCCACATGAGCAGCGACTGCGACCTTCACAAGATGGCACTGGCAACAGCGGGTGCCAGCGGTGCCGATCTGGCAAACATGATCAACGAAGCAGCTCTTTCAGCGGTGAAGAACGGGCGAGATGCTGTGACTCAGCAGGATCTTGAGGATTCAGTCGAAGTCGTGATCGCAGGATACAAGAGAAAGAATGCCATCATTCCTTTGAATGAGAAGAGAGTCGTCGCCTATCATGAAACAGGCCACGCCATAGTAGCCGCCAGACAGACTTGCAGCGCGCCAGTTCAGAAGATAACCATTGTTCCAAGGACATCAGGTGCGCTGGGCTATACAATGCAGCTTCCTGAGGAAGAGCAGGTCCTGATGAGTCAGGAGGAGATGCTCAACAAGATCGCCACCTTCACCGGAGGGCGTGCGGCAGAGGAAGTGATCTTCGGAAAGGAGAAAGCCACAAGCGGAGCTTCAAATGACATTGAACAGGCCACCAAGCTCGCCCGTACCATGGTGACACGGTTCAAAATGAGCGATGAGTTCGACATGACTGCACTTGAAACCGAGTCAAACCCGTATCTTGGAAGCGACATGTC
>JAAYFO010000195.1 GCA_012728215.1 Spirochaetales bacterium
CGGCGAAGACTCCTTCAAGTTTCGCCAGTTTCCACGAACGAAGCTGTGTGCATGATGATAATAACCCACACCTTCCCTGTGCTGGATATTCCAGACCTTTCCTATCACATTCGAATCAATGAGCTCCTTGAGCTTTTCAAAGAACGCCGAATACCTAAGCACATGGCATACGCTTAGAACCCTGCCGGTTTCCTTGGAGACCTTCTCCATCTCACGGATTTCCTCAATGCTGCTGCTCATCGGCTTCTCGCAGATTACATCGTAGCCTAGCTTCATCAAGGCAACAGCCGGCTCATAATGATCCCGGTCCATCAGACAGACAAAAGCGCAGTCAGCGAATTTCTCTCTCTTGATGATGTCATGGAAATCAGAGAAGCAGTTCGCATCATCAATTCCATGTATCCTTTGGAAATTCCTTCTGCGTTCTTCATTGTGTTCAGCGACTCCGACGAATTTAATTTCACCCGGATGTTCGATTGCATAATTGCCATAGGCAAAAGTTCCCCGCATTCCAGCGCCAAGCATGATGGCTTTTAACATAGACACCTCTTCTTCAGCAAGTATTGATATAGGGATTGTAGAATCACAAAGACGAAAAAGCAACAAGAAGCGTGCATATGATTGCTTGCAAAACCATCTGAATGGGTCTAATCTTCTTTTGTATGGAAAACAAACCTGACAATGCTTCCAATGAAGCCAATCTGAACTCGGCTGCAGCAAAGAGAAAAGTGATTCTTCAAGCTGTGAAATTCGTGCTCTTCTCAGCCTCGGCAGGACTGATTCAGACCGGAGTGTTCGCACTTCTTCATGATGCGCTTAAGCTCTTCTCACAGAAATACTGGCCAAGCTACCTCATTGCCCTGATTTGTTCCGTAGTCTGGAACTTCACTCTCAACAGAAACTTCACCTTCAAGAGCGCCGCCAACGTTCCGCTGGCCATGATGAAGATACTTATCTACTACTGTGTGTTCACACCGCTGTCCACATGGTGGGGAAATGCACTGGAAGCGGCGAACTGGCATCCGTACATAAATTTGTTCTTCACCATGTTCATAAACATGGTCACCGAGTTCTGCGTCTACAAGTTCCTCGTGTTCGCCAAGAGCGAAGACACGCTGCGCAAGAAGCACTAGGACAATCGGGCAGAGTTTGTGAAATTGATGTTCAGTTTCATTGGCCTCAGCAGCCTGCAAATGGCTGCAAGAAAAATCATCTGTCAAACATGGGACGCCAGGAAAAAGCATCCTTGAATTCAAAACCACTTTCAAGCCACTTGCTTATCTGTCCGATGATCCAGCCGTTGACGATTGCACAGAGAATCGTTCCCAGCTTTACGCCTTCAAAATGCCCGAAGCCGAAGAAAGCAAATGACATAGCCACGCCGGCAAGACAGCTGCAGCAGTCATAGAACGTTTTCACTTTGCTTATATTCCAATTGAACTTTGCAGACAGTTCCTTGACAACTAATTCGTAGGCTTCAGGAGAGATGTATGCATGGAAAAGAAGCGATACTCCTGCGGCGCATACAAGCATGCCTCCAATGAAGAAAGCAATCCGCCAGACTTCACCGCCTGCTGACAATGAACCGACAAGCATCATGGACAGATCGAGTGCGAATCCGTACAGCACAGCAGTTGCGAACGAGAACAGATAGCTCAACTTGAATTTTCTCAGCACAAGTGACAGCGCAATAAGAAGAAATGCCTGGAAGACATACTCTGCCATTCCGAATGAAAAAGCTGGAAACGACTGAGACACCTTCAAATGGAGAAGATAGGCGGGAGCCACGACCATTGACATCCCGTAGTCAGCCCATTCCATCAAAGCAGTTCCGAATGCCAGTATCAGTATTCCAGCCAAGTAGGCGATTTCTGTGTAAAAAACCTTTTTCCGTATCACAATGCACCTCAC
>JAAYFO010000196.1 GCA_012728215.1 Spirochaetales bacterium
GAATATGTTAACACATATTCACAATTAATTCATGTTTATTTTTCCAAGCTATCTATTTGCTTCTCGATAGATGGCAAGCACATCAGGTTCGTGGAGAATTCGGGCGGCTCCCTTCTGTCCCCCACCGGCTTCAATGCATTTATGCGCCATCATGACAAGCTGGTCATCAGTAGGCTTTATGCCTAGTTCTGGAATTGATATCGGCATCTTTATCTCATGAAAGAAATCCTCCATGACCTTTATTCCTTTCAACGCCAGTTCCCGATCCGAGCAGTCTCTGCTCAAACCAAGCACGTTTGTGGAATACTTGACAAAACGCAAAAGGTCACTATCCATTACGTAACGAGCCCACGTGCCCCAGATTGCAGCCAGGCCAGCTCCATGGGCCACGTCAAAAAGGCCTCCTATCTCATGTTCCATTCCATGGACAGCCCAGTCACCACGTGAGCTTGCACCACATCCGGTAAGATCATTATGAGAAAGGCTTCCAGCCCACATTACCTCTGCACGGGCATCATAGTCAGCTGGATTATCCTTCAATATCCTTGCCATCTTCATGACAGTCTGAATAACCGAAGCTGCAATGGCATCGGTGATTTCCATTGTATCACCTTGAGTGAACCAACGCTCCACCGTATGCATGATGATATCCGTACATCCGCAGGCAGTCTGATAATCTGGCAATGTCATGGTAAGCTCTGGGTTCATGATAGCAAAGACCGGTCTGGAAAGATTGCTGTTTGTTCCCATCTTCAGCCATCCATCCTCATTGGTGACAACCGAAGAACTGCTCATCTCGCTTCCTGTCGCTGCAAGAGTCAGAATAACGCCTATAGGGAGACAAGCCTGGGCAACACGCTTCTTGGAATAGAAATCCCACACATCTCCGGGATTCGTCGCACCATAACCGATTCCCTTGGCAGAATCAATCACACTGCCTCCGCCAACAGCCAGAATCAAGTCGACTTTTTCCTTTCTGGCAATCTCAATGCCCTTTCTGATAAGAGAAAGCCTTGGATTAGGCACTACTCCGCCAAGTTCAACATGCTTGATTCCAGCTGCATCCAGCTTTGAAAGAACCTTGTCGAGAAGGCCGGATCTCTTTACACTACCGCTTCCAAAATGCACTAGGACCTTGTGAAATCCATATGACTGTATTACATCAGCAATCTGATCCTCAGTCTTTTTTCCAAATATAACCTTCGTAGGGGCATAATAAGTAAAATTATACATATCCAATTCCTTTATACACAATATTTTGTGTTTATTTAACCAATGATCTCAGTTCCTTCCCATCATGAGCCCATATAGTAGCAAGTTGATTCATCTGGTCACCAAGGCAGAAATTCCGAACTCCCATTTCCATATAATACGCTGCATCCTCAACTGAAGGAATCTCACATCGAACTGCCACACCGTACTTGAGAGCAGTCATGATCATCAGGCGTTCCGCTTTTAAAGCATCCTGTACATGATCCTTCTTGTTCCAGCCACGGCTCATGGAATAATCCGATGGTCCGAACTGAAGCATATCGACTCCTGGAATCTGACAAATTTCATCGATTTCATCCAAAGCCGAAGCCTTCTCTATCATGAAGGCTCTGACAACATTTCTCACCCGATCGGCATGGTCCATCTGAGGCATGCTGCTCTGAAAGCCAATGAAACGGTTGTTCGGAAATCCGAAAGCTCCCTTGTCCTCAGGGGTATCGGGCATTGTCAGCCGTATCGCTTCCTTCACATCTGAAGCATTGTGGCAATCTGTGAACAGGACCGCCTGAAAACCACTGGCAATAGCTTTCTGTGCAACAAAACCACGATTCTGAAAATCAGCCTTGATCATTGTGCCCATGTCATGAAGCTCTGCCGCTATGCAGAAATTCTGAAGTTCATATAAATCGAAAGGAGCATATTCCCCCAAGAATTCCACATAATCATAATTCCCCGATACACCCAGTGCTTCGACAAAACAGCTCTGTGTGGATATCAATCTAGTGGCAATAGTGCTTCTCCCTTCATTAAGAAGATTGCGGATCTTATTCTCTTTCAAAATCAAGCCTCCAACATTCTTTCAATTCTACCTCAGGATTGATGTTTTGTCACTTACCACATTTTATCCCGGCATTGATCCCATGTTGCAAATCATGTGAGCCAAAGTGTTCACAATAGTTGGATTTTGCAATAGACTGATTAAAGAATCGTCTGCTTTCAATGCAGTTTTCCGGAGGACAGTTTTGAATTACAACAATCTTGACAAGGTGGATTCATTTCAGAATCTCAAAAAAATCAAACCAGTGGATATCCGTACAGCACTATCAAAAGAACGGATCAATTCCTACAGCATCCCTGCCGGAGGTGGAATGGAATACTGCTATGCGGCAATGCCAGTCTCTGAGCAGACAATTGATTGCTTTCAGAAGCTCTGTGAAGAGCAGGAATTGGTTGAAAAATACAAGAGTCTGCTTTCTGGAGAAGTTATGAACCTTGGAGAAGCAAGACAAGTGCTTCATCAACTGCTTCGTGGCCCTGTCCTTGAGCACAAGGTCATCGTTGACGGTCAGAACAAAGATGAATTCTACAAACAGCAGCTTGAGCGAATCAGAATCTTTTCTGAGAAAATCCGAAGTGGCGAATACAGAGGCTCGACAGGAAAGAAGTTCGATACTATCTGTCAGATAGGAATCGGAGGTTCGGATCTCGGACCCAGAGCACTGTATATTGCCTTGAAAGGCTATTGCGAAGGCAAGGGAATCAAGTTGCTGAACGGAGAATTCATAAGCAATGTCGATCCTGACGATGCAGCCGATGTTCTTTCCAGGCTTAACATGGAGACAACCCTGTTCATCGTGGTATCCAAGAGTGGGACAACCTTGGAAACATTGACCAATCGAGACCTTGTAATCAGTGCAATGGGAACCTTGGAGCCAAAGCACCATATTGTTGCAGTCACTTCCGAAAGCAGTCCGCTTGCACATAGTGAAAGCGTTCTGGATGCATTCTTCATCGATGACTACATCGGTGGACGATATAGTGCAACCAGTGCCGTCGGAGCTGTGATACTGTCCTGCACATGCGGCTTCGACATATTCAAGCAAGTCATTGATGGAGCACATCAGACAGACATGCTCTGCCTGGAACCAGACGTAAGAAGAAATGCCTGCCTGATGGACGCTTGCATTGGAGTCTACCTCAGAAATGTCCTGAACCTCCCATGCCTTGCAGTTCTTCCTTATTCTCAGGCTTTGCTGAGATTCCCTGCCCATCTTCAACAGCTGACAATGGAAAGCAATGGAAAGCATGTGAACAGATTCGGAGAACCAATCAACTATTCCACTCAGCCAATAGTGTTCGGAGAGCCAGGCACCAACGGACAGCACTCCTTCTATCAGCTGCTTCATCAGGGAACCGATATTGTTCCAATCAACTTCATTGGATTCACTGAAAGCCAGTTCGGCAAGGATATTGAAGTGGACAGTTCTACGAGTCAGAGAAAACTTATGGCTAACCTTGTCGCTCAGATTGTCGCATTCGCACAGGGCAAGGATGACAAGAATCCCAACAAGCAATTCGAAGGCAACCGCTATTCATCACTGCTCTCAGGCAAGAAGCTTACCCCTGTGTCCCTTGGTGCCCTGCTTGCACACTATGAAAACACAACGATGTTCCAGGGATTCATTTGGAATGTGAACAGCTTCGACCAGGAAGGCGTGCAGCTTGGAAAGGTTCTTGCAAAGAAAGTGCTTCGTGGCTGTGAAGGCGATGAAGCTCTTCTTGCCTACCTTGCAAAATTCTAAGCCGGACCAGAAGCTTCATTCAGCATACAAAAAACATCAAGGCACCTTTTCGGGTGCCTTGATTTCATTTGTAAAAGAAAGAGAACTATCTGATGGCTCTGGCCATATTCTCGGTCTTCATGACTTCCTCGATTTCCTTATCGGAAAGAAGCTTGTTTTCATGGAGAATCTGCTTGATGCCCTTGCCGGTATCGAGTGCCAGTCTGGCAATCTGAGAACATTTCTCATATCCGAGAATCGGCATTAGAATCGTGACGATTCCGATACTTCCCTCAACCATTTCTCTTGAATGCTTGTCATTTGCGGTAATGCCAAGAACGCAGTTGTCGGTCAATGTCTGCAGAGCGTGTTCCATATGAATGGTGGAGCAGAACAGACTATATGCGATGACAGGCTCCATGGCATTGAGCTGAAGCTGTCCTGCTTCGGCAGCCATTGTGACAGTCACATCATTTCCGATGACTTCGAAGGCAACCTGGCTGACTACTTCAGGAATTACAGGATTGACCTTGCCTGGCATGATTGAAGAACCTGGCTGGCGTGGAGGAAGATTGA
Organism: Spirochaetales bacterium; assembly: GCA_012728215.1. GTDB lineage: Bacteria > Spirochaetota > Spirochaetia > Sphaerochaetales > Sphaerochaetaceae > JAAYFO01. The sequence continues at coordinate 4,350 of JAAYFO010000196.1, forward strand.
TTTCTCCAATTCCCGTGCGAGGTCCGGAGGAGAGAAGACGAAGATCGTTGCAAATCTTGGAAATCTTTGATGCGATTCTCTTCAATGCACTTGAATATTCGACGTATCCACCACAGTCATTTGTGGCTTCGATGAAATCAGGAGCTGCGACCACATCATAACCGGTATTCTCTGCAATGTACTTTGTCACTACTACAGAATAAGTTTCAGGAGCAAGAATTCCTGTTCCGATTGCCGTTGCTCCCATGTTGATCTGCAGAAGGACCTTTCTTGCCTGACGAAGAAGTTCAATATCATCATTGACAGCTACTGCCCATGCATTGAACTCCTGTCCCAGGGACATCGGTACTGCATCCTGAAGCTGGGTTCTTCCCATTTTCAGAACATGTTCGAATTCCTTTCCTTTCTTCAGGAAAGCAGCCTTCAGGCGCTCAAGTTCCTTTTCCAGTCCGAAGCTCAGCTTGTAAGCTGTAAGCTTGATTGCTGTAGGATAGACGTCGTTTGTTGACTGAGCCTTGTTCACATGATTGTTAGGATGAATAAATGAGAATTCGCCCTTGTTGTGACCAGCAATTTCCAAAGCTCTGTTGCATATCACTTCGTTTGCGTTCATATTGGAACTGGTTCCAGCACCACCTTGAATCACGTCTACAGGGAACTGATCTATGAGCTTGCCACCGATGATTTCATCGGATGCGGCAATAATTGCTTCAGCAATCTTTGCATCCATGACTTTCAGGTCTCTGTTAGCCTGAGCGGAGGATTTCTTCAAATATGCGAAAGCCTTAACAAAATCAGGAAAATCTGAAATAGGTATTCCGGAAATTGGGAAGTTTTCCATTGCCCTCTTGGTCTGAACACCATAATACTTGTCGTTCTCAATCTGCAGTTCCCCTAAGAAATCATGCTCGATTCTGAATTTTTCCATTACATTGCACTCCTTTTTTGATTTATGCCATTGTTTTATTATTGTACTCGACATATTGCCAAAAGGAAAGCCTATTTTATCATAATCAGTGTTTTGAGCATTGCCTCAAAAAACATTCCATAAGAAATATAACTAGTTCAAATTAATAGGATAAAACTAATCGAATCGAGAAATTTCCGCCCCGATTCCTCTAAGCTTGGATTGGAGGTTCTC
>JAAYFO010000197.1 GCA_012728215.1 Spirochaetales bacterium
AACTAATAGGACTTCCTTCTTTAGTTTTCCATCAGCCTGTTCACAACAGCAGTGAATTCATCTTCGGACAGTCCTGTTCCCAGTCGGAGCAGACCAAGAAACTCAACATTTCCCTTTCTGCCCTTTATGGGTGAAACCGAAAGATCGCAGATTCCACATCCATCTTCTTCCAGAGTACGCCTGACATTCAGCATGACCTGCCTAAGCAGCTCGGGGTCCTTCACCACTCCATCAAATCCCACCTGCCACTTAGGGACTTCAAACTGCGGCTTGATCAATGCAACTATGAGTTTCTCACGCACAAGTCCCATTATATGGCTTGCCGCTCCACTGATGGATCGGAATGACAAATCCGCCACTGCCATGTCAGGAATCGGTTCAAGACAGTCCATTGTCATGATGTTCTGCCTTTCGTGAACTATTACCCGTGAATCCTTGCGAAGAGAATAATCAAGCTGATTATAACCGACATCAACACTGTGCACCAATAATGCTCCGTGCTGGAGAAGGCAATCGGTGAATCCACCAGTCGAAGCACCGGCATCCAGCATCACCTTGTCTTTTACATCAAGTCCGAATTGTTGAAGAGCATGCTCAAGCTTGAGCCCTCCACGACTGACATATTTTTCGTTTACAATTATTTCCAAATCAGAGTCTGATTTGATTTTCATGTGAGGGTCTGTCACCAGTTCATCATTTACAAATACATTCCTGCAGGCAAAGAAAGCCTGAAGATGATCAGAATCAAACTGTGGATAACGCAATCTTGCAAGTGCGATGGCAGTCTCAGTCCGGGTCATTTATCAAACTCCACATCTATATTGAATTCTTTCGATGGATTCCGCCATCCCTGTAACAGAATCAACTGTAACGAGAACACCGCAGAGAGCGGATTCTCCTTCAGACACAACTGGCTTGTAAGGCATTTGAGTCAGCTGCTTCTTGATTGAAGACGCCGATTCAGATCCTATGACGCTCTCAACAGGTCCACACATACCCAGATCTGTGATGTATGCAGTCCCCTTTGGAAGAATCTTCTCATCCGCTGTCTGAACATGAGTATGAGTACCGACCACAGCTGAGACTTTTCCATCAAGGAAAAAGCCAAGCGATTCCTTTTCTGTTGTATTCTCGGCATGAAAATCGATAATTACAATAGGAGTCTCTCTTCTTGCCTTTTCACATAGAACCTTTCCTGTTCTGAACGGACAATCCAATGGCATCATTCCATAGCGGCCCTGAAGGTTGATCACAGCCATGCCATTCACAATGGCAAGTCCCTTGCCAGGGTTTCCACTTGGATAGTTTCCAGGCCTAAGAAGCCGTGCCTCGCTGTCAAGGAAAGGAATGAGATCTTCCTGTTGCCATATATGATTGCCACTGGTAATCACATCAACGCCTGAACTGAAGAACTTGAACATCATGTCAGAATCAAGTCCGAATCCATTGCTGGCATTCTCGCCGTTCACCACGACAAAATCCGGTTCATACATTTTCTTTAGCTTGGGAAGACCAAAGAATAAAGCTCTGCATCCTGGAGCGCCATAAACGTCTCCAAGAAGCAGAATTTTTTTTGTTTCATCAGCGGGCATACTCAACTACTCGCGTCTCTCGGATGATTGTGACCTTTATCCTACCAGGATATCTGAGTTCTGCTTCAACTCTCTGTGCAATTCCCTTGGCGATTTCCTTCGCCTTTGAGTCATCCACAACATCGCTGTTCACAAGAATTCTCAGCTCACGGCCAGCCTGAATTGCATATGCCTTGTCAACGCCCTCAAACGAAGTCGCTATCTGCTCCAGATTCTCCAACCTCTTGATGTAGTTATCGAGTGTCTCTCGCCTAGCTCCAGGGCGGGCAGCGCTTATGGCATCTGCAATCTGAACGATAATGCTCTCAAGGCAGGATGGTTCAACGTCATTGTGGTGAGACTGGATGGCATTGACGATCATTGGTTCCTCTCCGAGCCTCTTGGCAAGATCGGCACCAATCTCTGCATGGTTGGCATCACCTTCGGTTTCAATTCCCTTTCCAATATCATGAAGAAGTCCACCACGTCTGGCAATATCCACATCAGCACCTACCTCAGCGGCAATCATTCCGGCAATTACGGCAACCTCTTTAGAATGAGCAAGAACATTCTGTCCATAGCTGGTTCTGAAATACAGACGACCAAGAGACTTGACAGTTTCCTGACTGATGTTTCTGATTCCCAGATCGAAAACAACTTTCTCGCCTTCTTCAACAGTGATCTTGGTGACTTCCTTTGTGACCTTGGTGACAATCTCTTCAATTCTTGCAGGATGGATCCTTCCATCCTGAACCAGTCTCTCGAGAGCCACTCTGGCAATTTCCTTCTTGACTGGGTCAAAACAAGAAATGACAACGGCCTCTGGTGTGTCATCAATGATGATATCAACACCAGTCAGTGTTTCCAAGGCACGGATGTTTCGACCTTCACGGCCAATTATCCTTCCCTTCATCTCATCACTTGGCAGACAGACAGAACTGACGGTGACATCCGAGCATACCTCTGTGGCGACACGCTGAATCGTCGTGACCACGATATCTCTGGCAAGCTTGTCCGCCTTGATCTGTGTTTCCTGTTCGACCTTGTTTAGAATGACCTGCGCATCGTGTTCCGCCTCATCCTTCATGGCTTCCATGATGATTTTCTTGGCTTCATCCCGAGAAAGGGAAGCGATCTGAGCAATACGCTCCTCGCATTCGATCTCTCTTGCGTTCAAAGTCTTTTCTTTCTCCGTTAACTGAGTTTCTTTGTCCTGCTGCTGACGCTTGAGTTCATCAAGGTCAGTCTGTTTCCGTTCTAGATTTTCTTCCTTCTGCTGCAGACGTCGCTCGGAGCGCTGAAGTTCACTTCTTCGTTCACGGGCTTCTCGTTCCTGCTGCTGCTGTTCTTTCAGAAGTTGATCTTTTGTTTCCAGCACGAGCTCACGGCTCTTTGCCTCTGCGTCTTTTATAGCCTCTTGATTCAATCGAACAGCTTTCTGCTCAATCGAAGTCAGCTTAAATTTTGCATAAATCCAACGGATAAACCAGCCAATAGCTGCACAACATAGACAAAGAAG
>JAAYFO010000198.1 GCA_012728215.1 Spirochaetales bacterium
AAAAATCAGACAGTTGAAAAAATTGGAAGAGGGTTGGTTGAATTTCTGGATGAGTATTATTCATGAATCAAAGTGTGATGGTTGTCAAGACAAAAAAAGGGTGCCGCTAAGCAGCACCCTTTGGGATTGTTTCACGTGAAACAATGATTTGACAATCAGTCTACGTTAACGACTTCAATCTTGTCATCAATGTAGCTTCTCAGATAATTCTGAATCCCGTTCTTCAGTGTCATTTCCTGATAAGGACAGTGAGCGCAGCTTCCGTGCATCTTCACTTTTACTATGTTCCCTTCCATCCCGAGGTATTCAATATCTCCGCCGTCATTCTGGAGGGAAGGACGAATGGAATTCAATGCTTCGATTACTTTCTTTTCCATGATTTTACTCCTGTATGGATAATTTAAACCAGATAACGAAACTGGTCAATCAAACCTCGACAATCCTTAGGTATTATTCTATTATATTGACATGCAAACACAGAAGATTATTTTTTTGAATCAGAAGGGCGGAGTTGGCAAGACAACTACTGCTGCCAATCTTGGTTCGATAATTGCGTCAATGGGACATAAGGTGCTGTTGGTTGATCTTGATTCTCAAGGAAATCTCTCAAGCGCTGTCTCTGCTGATTCGATGCTTCCTGGCACATATGAGCTGATGATTGGTCGTGGAAAAAGGGAACTAGTCCAGAATACATCTGTCAACAATTTGTATTGTATCAGTGGTGGGATTAACTTGGCAGGCCTGAATGTGGAATTGGCAGATGAAGAAGGACGAAACTTCTTTTTCAAGAATACCATTTCATCTTTGGAAGCGGATTTTGATTTTATCTTCGTTGATTGCCCTCCGGATTTGGGTATACTGACTATGAACGCATTGGCATGGACCAAATATGTATTCATCCCGATGCAGTGTGAGTATTTTGCGATGGAGGGGTTGAATCTGATCATGCGAACGGTGGCAAATGTAAAGAAAAGCCTGAATACCGAGATTGAGATCATCGGAATTGGCTTCATGATGTACAGCAAGCGTTCCAACTTGAATAATGAGGTGGTGGAAGATATTTCAAAGTATTTTGACAAGCTGGTTTTCAAGACGAAGATTCCAAGAAATGTGAGACTCAGTGAAGCACCTTCACATGGGTTGCCGATAAATGTCTATGACAATTCGTGTTCTGGTGGTAAAGCTTACAGACAGTTGGCTATGGAGGTCCTGGAACGTGCCAAATAATAAGAAAAGAGGGTTGGGAAAAGGTATTGGTTCATTATTGGATGATTATTCTTATGAATTCAACAGGGAAGGGGCTCCAGTAGTCGATATTGACAATAAAGTGGTGGATATTGACATCTCATGCATTCAGCCAAACCCAAACCAACCAAGAAAGAACTTTGATATTGATTCTCTTTCCGAGTTGGCTTCATCCATAAAGGCAAATGGAATAATTCAGCCATTGATTGTGGAAAAAGTTGTTGATGACAAATATTCCATCATTGCTGGAGAACGACGATATCGTGCAGCCAAGATGGCAGGTCTGAAGACAGTCCCTGTCATTCTACGCTCTTTTTCTGATGTCCAAAGGCTCGAGGTATCTTTGATCGAGAATATACAAAGAGAAGCCCTGAATCCAGTGGAGGAAGCTAAAGCATATAAATATCTTCTTACAGAGAAAGAACTTACCCAAGAAGAGTTGTCAGAAAGAGTTGGAAAGAGCAGATCTGCAATTGCAAACAGCGTGCGTATTCTTCAATTGCCGACAAAGATGCAGGAAGCGTTG
>JAAYFO010000029.1 GCA_012728215.1 Spirochaetales bacterium
AACTGCCGCATTTCGATGTGATGGCCATGCGTGAGAAGACTGCCGAAAATTGTCGCTGGGTGCACTTTGGATCTGGAAATATCTTCAGAGCTTATCTTGGTGCAAAGATGCAGGATCTTCTTGATAGACAACTAGCCGAAGAAGGAATAGTAGTCGGTGAGGGGTTTGACTGGGAAATGATTGAAAAAGGTTATCACAAGTTTGATAACCTAAGTATAGATGTGACTTTGAAAGGTGATGGAACCGTGGAGAAGCGGATTCTTGCCTCCATAGCTGAAGCCCTCAGATGCAGTACTCAGCTTCCTGCCGAATGGGAAAGAATGTCCGACATATTCTGCAACCCTGCCTTGCAGATGGCTTCGTTCACAATAACGGAGAAGGGATATTCAATCACAGCTCCGTTTGTTCAGGAAGATATTCCACGCGGACCCGAGAAGTGCATTACAATCTGCTGCATGGTGACAGCCCTTATTTACAAGAGATTCCTTGCAAATGCATTTCCAGTAGCGATAGTGAGCATGGACAACTGCTCCCGCAATGGAGAGAAGCTTAGAAATGCCATTGTTTCCATTGCGAACAAGTGGAACGAAATGGGTTTTGTATCTGATGATTTCATTGCTTATCTTACCGATGAGCAAAAAGTCAGCTTCCCATGGTCCATGATTGACAAGATTACCCCAAGGCCTGACCCTTCTGTCTGCAGGATGCTCCAGGATGACGGCTTTGCCGATGCTGAGGTCGTTGTCACTTCCTGTCATTCCTATGTATCATCATTCGTCAACACCGAAGAGTGTGAATACCTTGTGATAGAAGACAATTTCCCCAACGGAAGACCTGCCCTTGACAAGGTCGGTGTGTATTTTACCGACAGGGATACTGTGACCAAGGTTGAGAGAATGAAGGTCTGCACCTGTCTCAATCCACTGCATACGGCAATGAGCATTGCAGGCTGTCTTCTTGGGTACAATAAGATTTCTGACGAAATGAAGGACCCCGACATCGTGAGCTACATTCGAAAGCTGGGATACAAGGAAGGACTTCCTGTAGTCACTGATCCTGGGATTATTTCTCCAAAGTCGTTCATAGATGATGTAGTGAACAAGCGTCTTCCAAATCCGTTCATGCCTGACACGCCGCAGAGAATCGCCACTGATACAAGCCAGAAGCTTGCAATCAGATTTGGAGAGACTGTGAAATCGTATCTGGCCAATCCTTCTCTGGATGTGATGGATCTGAAGTGCATTCCATTTGCATGCGCTTCGTGGATCAGATATCTTCTTGCTGTCAATGACGATGGTGCGGCCTTCGAGCCAAGCCCTGATCCTTTGCTTGATTCTGCCAGGGCGGATATCTCGGGAGTGTCCTTTGGAACGGATATTGCCGATGACGATCTGGACAGGATTCTGGCAAGGACAGATATCTGGGGATACGACCTTGGTGCTTCCAAGCTTAAGCCTGCTGTCGTGTCAGCATTCAGAAAGATGAACAAGGGACCTCATGCTGTCAGAAAGACGCTTGAGGAAACTGTGAGAGAATAAGGAGATAGACTATGTTGAAACTTAGGAAAAACTGCAAATATGATCTTGTGTGCCCGACAAGCATGGGTGTGAGGATCACACCTGTGGGAAGAATGCCGGTTCATACGAGTTCTTTGTATGAGCTTCAGGCGACAAGTGCGGAAAGCAATGTGCTGAATGTTTCTTCTTCGCTGGGGCTTAGAACCAAGGTTCTCACTGCGTTTGTGAAAAACAGCCCGATTGCCGCCTTCATCAAGGCGGAGCTGCGTTTTAGAAATATCGAATACGATGGTCCGGAAGTGCCGCAGGGTGGTGCATGGGGATATCGGCATCAGTTCAATATTGCAGACAGCGGATTTGGAAGCCGTGGACCAAGAGTATGGAACGACCGCAGCGGCGAAGTCGGAAGAACTCTCAAGGCTTCTGATTTTGATCTTGAAAAGCTGTTTCAGCAGGACGGTGTGAGGATACTACACCTTTCCGGTCTTGTTGCCGCACTGAGCCATGAGACCACGACGTTCTGTCTGGAAGTCGCCCGTGCAGCCAAGGCATCAGGGACGTTGATATCCTTTGACCTGAATTACAGGGCTTCTTTCTGGAAGGGAAGAGAGGAAGAGTTGAGAGAGGCCTTCACGGAAATTGCGGGAATCTCTGATATTCTTATCGGCAATGAAGAGGATTTTCAACTTGCCTTGGGACTCAACGGACCAGAATCCGGAGGAAAGGATCTTGAGAAGAAGATTGACCAGTTCAAGGGAATGATCAACGAAGTCCGAAGACGTTTTTCTCAGGTCAAGGTGTTTGCAAATACCCTGCGTGAGGTGGTCAGTGCAAATGAGCACAACTGGGGAGCTTTGGTTCTCGCAGATGACAACTGGTATGTGGAGAATCCAAGACCGATTCAGGTCATGGATCGAATCGGCGGTGGTGATGGGTTTGTCGGCGGTCTGCTCTATGCCATCCTGGCAGGAAAGCAGGAGGAAGAGTGGATCAAGTACGGATGGGCGACAGGAGTCATTGCAACGACAGTGACCACTGATTACTGCACACCTGCCGATGAAGAGCAGATAATGTCGGTTTACAATGGCAATGCAAGGGTAAAGAGGTAAAAAATGAATAAGAAAGCTGATATAGGATTAATCGGTCTTGCCGTAATGGGCGAGAATATCGTCATGAACATGGAATCCAAGGGATTCACCGTGTCTGTGTTCAATCGTACCACTAGCAAGGTGGATTCCTTTGTGAATGGACGTGCAAAGGGATTGAACATCATCGGGACTCATTCTCTTGAGGAACTGGTCGGATCGTTGGCAAAGCCAAGAAAAGTCATGATGCTTATCAAGGCTGGTTCTGCAGTTGATGAGATGATTGATACTCTCATTCCTCTTCTTGAGCCGGGTGATGTCATCATCGATGGCGGAAACAGTCATTATCCAGATACGATGCGTCGCTGTGAGTACGTGGAAGGCAAAGGTCTTCTATATATCGGAACGGGCGTTTCCGGTGGAGAGGAAGGAGCTCTGAAGGGGCCTTCGATGATGCCGGGTGGTTCCGAAGCCGCATGGCCTATCGTCAAGCCGATATTCCAGGCGATCTGTGCGAAGGTCGAGGATGGAACTCCCTGCTGTGACTGGGTCGGAAGCAATGGCGCCGGCCATTTTGTGAAGATGGTCCATAATGGAATCGAATACGGAGACATGCAGCTGATCTGCGAGGCCTACCATCTGATGCGTGACATGCTGAATATGTCGGATGACGAAATGCATGAAGTGTTTGCTCAGTGGAACAAGACTGAACTGGACAGCTATCTGATTGAGATCACTGCAGATATTCTGGCAAAGAAGGATGAGGATGGTTCTCCTCTGGTAGAGAAGATTCTCGACACTGCAGGACAGAAAGGCACTGGAAAATGGACAGGAATCGCCGCCTTGGATGAAGGAATTCCACTTACGCTGATTGTTGAATCAGTGTTCTCACGTTGTCTTTCCGCAATGAAGGAAGAGAGAGTTGCTGCCCAGTCTGCCTACAATGTCAACCGTGGGGAATTCCAAGGTGACAAGGCTAAGATGATCGAGGATATCCGCAAGGCTCTTCTTGCTTCCAAGATAATCTCATATGCACAGGGATATCTGCTTATGGCAAGTGCGGCAAAGACCTATGGATGGAATCTGAATTTCGGATCGATCGCTCTTCTGTGGAGAGGCGGATGCATAATTCGTTCCACTTTCCTTGGAAAGATAAAGGAAGCCTTCGATTTGAATCCACAGCTTCCCAACCTGCTTCTTGACCCATACTTCAAGGGCATGGTCAGCAACCTGATTCCTTCTTGGAGACAGGTCGTTGCGAATGCCGCTCTTTGTGGGATTCCTGCTCCGACGTTCTCTTCTGCCCTGAGCTACTTTGATGGTTATACAACGGCAAACCTGCCTGCAAATCTTCTTCAGGCGCAACGCGACTACTTTGGTGCACATACCTACGAACGTGTGGACCAGAGCCGTGGAAAGTTCTTCCATACCAACTGGACTGGAGAAGGCGGAGATACGGCAGCTACGATCTACACGGTTTAGCAAGGAGCAGATATGCTTGATGACAAAAAAATCAGAACAATGGTGGAGTCAGCTCTGAATGAAAGGAATCCAAAGAGAATATTGATGGTTGTTCCTGACTATACGAGGTTCTTCTCCAATTCCGGACTTATCGCAAACATAGTATATCACTGGTGTGTGGCGCATGATGCCGATGTACAGATTCTTGAGGCTCTCGGGACACATGTCCCGATGAGCGGAGAGGAAATCACTTCAATGTATGGGGATATACCTCATTCTCTTTTTCATACTCATGACTGGCGTCATGATGTCGTAAAGATAGGAGAGGTTCCGGCTTCCTTTGTTTCTGAAGTGACTGAAGGTCTGTGGACTGACGGTGTTGCCGTTGAAATCAACAGGATGGTGGAGGATCCCAAGCTGGATCTGATAATATCGATTGGTCAGGTGGTTCCGCATGAAGTCATCGGAATGGCAAATCATTCGAAGAACCTGTTTGTCGGGGTCGGCGGAAGCGATATGATCAATCAAAGCCACATGATCGGTGCTGTCTATGGGATGGAACGGATGATGGGACGTGATCATACACCTGTCAGGAGAATCTTTGATTATGCTGCGGAGCATTTCTTATCTGATAGAAGCATTCTCTACATGCTTACAGTCACGACTGCACCAGGCGGTGACATTCAGACCCATGGCCTGTTCATTGGAGAAGGGCGGAAGCCTTTGGAGGATGCGGTGGCTCTGGCACAGAAGACGAACATCGATTTCGTTCCTCATGGGATCAAAAAGTGCGTGGTGTATCTGGATCCCAAGGAATTCCACAGCACGTGGCTTGGCAACAAGGCAGTCTATAGAACCAGAATGGCCATGGCCGATGGCGGCGAATTGATTGTCCTGGCACCTGGTGTCGAGAAATTCGGAGAGGACAAGGAAAACGATGTTCTTATCCGCAAGTATGGATATCGTGGCCGGCTTCACACTCTCGAACTTCTTAAGGAGAATAAGGATCTTGCCGATAACATGAGTGTTGCCGCTCATCTGATCCATGGTTCGAGTGATGACCGCTTTTCAATCACCTACGCTGTGAGCAAGATTTCTGAGGAAGAAATCAGAAATGTGGGATTCAATTCCGCTTCCTATGATGAAATGGTGAAGATCTATGACCCTGAAAAGCTTGAGATGGGTTATAACAATCTTGATGGTGAAGAAGTGTTCTTCATTCCCAATCCTGCATTGGGGCTGTGGATCAATCGTGAGAAATTCGAAAAGACGAATTAGAAAAGGAAAGATAAGCAAATGAAACAGTTCGTGGATGAGGATTTTCTTCTGAAAACGGATGCTGCTGTTCGTCTGTATCATGAATACGCTGAGAACATGCCGATTTTTGACTATCATTGTCATCTTTCTCCAAGTGAGATTGCAGGCAACAGGCGTGAACCTGATATCACGGAAGCCTGGCTTGCCCATGATCATTACAAATGGAGAATGATCCGGACAAACGGAATGGATGAACGTGACGGTGATTCGTTCCAAAAGTTCCTGAACTGGAGTGATACTGTTGCTCACAGCATTGGCAATCCGCTGTATCATTGGACTCATCTTGAGCTTAAGCGTTATTTCGGTATCAACGAGCCATTGTCATTGACGACGGCTCAAGAGATATACGATGAATGCAATCGAAAGCTGAGAACCGATCCAGATCTGGATGTGTTCGGAATATTTCGCAAGTTCAACATCAAGGCTGTCGGTACTACCGATGACCCTGTGGATACTTTGGAGTTTCACAAGGAAGTCAAGGGCAAGACTCCTACCAGGGTGATTCCTTCGTTCAGACCGGACAAGGCCATCAACATAGGATCTCCATTGTTCAATTCTTACATTGATAAGCTCAGTGAGGTTTCCGGCGTTTCAATCCGAAAAGCTGGTGATGTCGTTGATGCCCTTTCCCGACGGTTGGATTTCTTCGTCGCAAACGGATGCCTTTCAAGTGATCATGCCCTGGACTATCCCCCATTTGCTCCTGCTTCAGAGGCAGAGGTTGATTCGATTCTCAAAAAGGTCAGAAATGGGGAGACTCCAACACCTGAGGAAGCGGATAAGTACAGGACATTCATTCTTCTAGCTCTCGGACGAGAGTATGCCAGACGAGAGCTCGTCATGCAGATTCACATGCAGGCAAGCCGGAACAACAATTCAAGGATGTTTGCTGAACTTGGTGCTGATTCCGGATTTGATGCTGTATCGGATTTCTCGATTGCTGAAAACCTCTCACGGCTTCTTGATGCGATGAACTCCTCGGATTCCTTGCCTAGGACTATCATGTATTCTGTGAATCCTTGTGACTACTATGTGATGGGTTCTCTTGCTGGTTCCTTCCAGAGCAAGATTCCCGGAAAGATTCAGATGGGATCTGCATGGTGGTTCTGCGACCATATTGATGGGATGTCAGATCAGCTCAGAATTCTTGGAAATCTTGGGATGCTTTCAAGATTTGTCGGAATGCTTACTGACAGCCGTTCAATTCTTTCATATCCAAGACATGAATACTTTCGAAGAATCCTTTGCAATATTCTTGGTTCCTGGATGGAGAATGGGGAAGTCCCATATGATTTCGATTTGATGGGCAAGATGGTTTCTGATATTTCCTTCAGAAATGCTGAAGCTTATTTCCGGTTGAACTGAGGTTTCTTCAATTTCCAGCGTTGAGCCGGTTCTCATTCTGCTTAAACATGAAGTTCTCCTGATGTAAACTTATGACAGCAAGGAGAATTACATGTCATCCAGACCAAACGAAGTAAGAGCTGCCCTTTTTGACAAGCCGGATCATATTCCCATGACTTTTGTCGTGAATGATTCCTGTTGGATGAACTATGACCAGAATCAGCTATGCGACCTTTTGGAATCGCATCCTTTTCTGTTTCCTGAGTTCAAGCGTCCTGAGCTTCCATTCGTACCGAACTATTCATATGTAGCTCGAAAGGATGAACCATACAAGGATGACTTTGGATGTCTGTGGAAGACAAGCATGGATGGAATCACAGGATGTGTTGTGGAACACCCATTGGCAGATCTGGATGATTTTGCCACCTATGTATGGCCGGATCCCGAAAAATGCATGGGCATTGGAGCTGTTGACTGGGCTGCCGAGCAAAAGCGTCTTGATGCTCTGAAGGCTTCTGGAAGATTTGCTCCTGCTGGTCTTAGGCATGGACATACCTTCCTGCAGCTTTGTGATCTTCATGGATATGCCGATCTTCTTTGCGACATGATGGATGAGGATGACAGGCTCTGGCCTATGATTGAAGGCCTGGAGGCTTTCAATCAGGGAATTGTCGATCATTATCTGGCTATTGGAGTCGATCAGATGAGCTATGCCGAAGATCTGGGAATGCAGGTCGGTCCAATGATTTCTCCAAGTCTGTTCAAGACATACATCAAGCCAAGCTATCAGCGTATCATGAAGAAGGCCAGAGAGAAGGGCGTACTGATTCACATGCACAGTGATGGGGATATCAGGACACTGGTCGATGATCTTGTCGATGGTGGTGTTCAGGTCATAAATCTTCAGGACAAGGTCAATGGTGTGGATTGGATTGCCTCGCATTTTGCAAACAGGACTTGCGTTGAACTGGATATTGACCGTCAGGAGACGACACTCAACGGAACTCCTGAGGATATTGACGAAATGATTCGGGAAGACGTGGAGAAGCTGTCATCTCCCTCTGGTGGGCTTTGGATGATTTATGGTCTTTATCCTCAGATTCCTATCGAGAACGCCAAGGCGGTCATGGATGCCATGACAAAGTATGCGTATTACTGGAGCTGAAAAAAATGGCATGTGATGATTCGCATGCCATTCTTTCGGTGCCGATGTATCTGCACTTGTTCAATTGTCGATTCTGACAATCCGTTATTTTAAAAACGGTGCCACAAACGATTCAAGGACGGACATTGGAGCTCCGCCGACTCTCTGACTTGCCACTTTCCCATTCTGGAATACCAGAAGTGATGGGATGCTTGCTATGCCATAGGAAGATGCAAGATCTGAGGCGTCATCAACGTTGACTTTTCCTACTTTGATCTTTCCTTCATACTTTTCTGCAAGCTGTGCTACTGATGGAGCTATCATTCTGCAAGGACCGCACCATGGCGCCCAGAAATCAACCAATACCGGAACCTTCGACTTCAACACTTCAGATTCAAAATTATCAGCTGTCAATGTTATTTCACTCATTTTCTTTGCCCTCCAAAAAAAGACTTGCAGGCTATTGCTTGCCTGTTTGTTACGAACTCAATATACATCATTTGAAAATTGAAAGCCAGTAACTTTGTCACTAAACAGCTCTCTCTTTCTTGAATAATGTACTTGCTTTTTTATTTCGCTATTTCTCCCAAAACTCTTGTGAAGATTGAGAAAAAGGTTGTTTATGTGTACAATGAAGAAAAGGAATTATCTGATGGACAGTAAACTTGTAGTTATTTCAGTGGGTGGTTCGATTATATCACCGGATAGTGTCGATATTGGCTTTCTTAGCAAATTGTACAAGGCTTTGAAGCGGTACTTGGAAGAGGATTCTCAGAGAAAGGTAGTCCTGGTATGCGGTGGTGGTGCTCCTGCAAGAGTTTATCAGAATGCTTATAAGGCGGTGGCACCGAAAGCCGATGATTCCCTTGCAGACTGGATTGGAATCAAGGCAACCCATCTGAATGGGACGCTGGTCAGATCCATCTTCGAGGAATTCTGCACCGATCCGCTTGTCGTAGATCCTACCGGGGAGATTGGATTTGAAGGACAGGTGCTTGTCGCAGCTGGGTGGAAGCCGGGGTTCTCCACTGACACTGATGCTGTATATCTTGCAAAGCGCTTTGGCGGTAAGCTTGTCATCAATCTATCAAATATTAAGAAAGTCTATACCGATGATCCCAAAAAGAATCCTGATGCACGGCCTTTGGACACTGTGACATGGGATGATTTCTGCAGGATGGTCGGATCAGAGTGGGTACCGGGAAAAAGCACGCCATTCGATCCAATCGCCTCTCCGATTGCCAAAGATGCTGGAATCAAGGTGATTTGTTCAGATGGAAGGAACGTCGACAATACTATGAATATTCTATATGGCAGACCTTTTGAAGGAACAGTGATTGGCTGACAAGCCAGTTGCGATTATTGTGGCAGGCTCTGAGAGACAATTCTCAGCACTTCATCCTGGCTGCTGCATTTCAGGGCTTGCTGTGCCATTGATGAAAGAGATTCAATTGTGCATCTGCACATCAGGTTTCTGATTGACTCAAGACGGCTGCGGTCCATTGAAAGACTTCTGAGGCCAAGACCGGTGAGAATTGCAGCTCCATATTGAGTGCCGGCCATCTCTCCGCATACGCAGATGCTCTTTCCTGCAGCCTGAAATGCCTTGACAGCCCGTTCTACAAGCATAAGCACCGAAGGATTGAACTGCTGGTAATAGCTATCTATATCAGTGTTCATCCGATCCACAGCCAATGTGTACTGAACAAGATCGTTTGTTCCTATTGAAGCGAAATCCGCTATTTCGGCAAGTTTGTCTGCAATTATCGCGGCAGATGGGATTTCAATCATCACACCTGTCTTCACTGAATCCGAATACGGCACTCCTGCCTGATCCAGTTCCTTCCTGCATTGTTCAAGGATTGTCAGTGCTCTTTGAAAATCCTCCAAAGTCCCCACCATTGGAAACATGATCTGAAGATTGCCATGGACAGATGAGCGGAGAAGGGCTCTCAGCTGTGTCTTGAATACCTCGGGATATGCAAAGCATAGTCTAAGGGAACGAAGACCCATTGAGGGATTGAGTTCTTCGGGAAGCTTCCAGTACTTCAGAACCTTGTCACCGCCGATGTCGATGGTTCTGAATGAGACAGGGTTTGTACCGGCATGTTCCAAAACCTTCCTGTATGCTTCAAACTGCTGTTGCTCCGAAGGGAAGGTGGGGGATTGCATATAGAGAAATTCCGTCCGCAGCAATCCTATGCCATCTACGTTCCTGACGAAATCAAGCTCGCTGTCAGATGAAGTCCCGATGTTGGCCAGCATGTCTATCCTAGTTCCATCCAATGTGACTGTAGGCACTCCGATTATTCCTGAACTATCCTTTCTGACCTTGGCCAATGCCTCCGCCTTGAGTTGGATGTCTGCCTTTAGTTCCGGTGCAGGGTGGACAAATACCTTTCCTGCCACTGCGTCGATTGCAACTTCATCTCCTGTCTTGATGACCTTGAGCAATCCATTTATTCCAGATATCGCAGGAATGCCATACGAACGGGCAATTATTGCAGTGTGACTTGTCATTCCTCCGTTTTCGGTGAGGATCCCACTGATTCTGCTGTGGTCCATTGTAGCTGTGTCTGATGGATACAGCATTGAGGCAATGATTATGGTATTGTCTTCCAGGTCAGTGAGCCGGTTTTCCTTTTTCTGATTTGCACATCGGATTATTCGTGCTTCAATGTCCTTCATGTCATTGATCCGTTCCTTTATGCTTTCATCAGAAGAATGTGATAGGGTTTCCTCGTACTTGATGAAGACATCCGAGACTGCCCATGAGAAACACTTTCCGCTTTCAATCTGTGATATGACTTCCGACTCAATTTCTGGATCGGTAAGCATCATCATATGAGCTTGGAATACACTTGCAGTTTCCTTGTCCGAAGCAGAGATGATGTTCTCCAACTCCTTTGAGGCTCTTTCCCGTGCTGCAAGAAACGCCTGAATGTTTTCTGTAACCTGGTCCTTGCGTATCCTCATCCTGACAAAATCAGCAGAATATGGAACATATTTGAATACTTTCCCCACTGCATATCCTTGAGATAGGGAATTACCATTCAATGTCCTGCTCATGTAGTCTCCTGTCTGAATACTGCTTCGATTCAGAGTTTTCATATTATAACATAGAATCAAACACTCGTGGATACCTTGTCAGCAGTGGCTGAAGCTGTATTGACCAGTCTGCTATCGTGTCGTGCCCGGATAGGCCTCCAGCCCTTTTCTTAGACAGTTCATAGCGTTGCAAATGTCTTTTTCGTTCAAAACATATGCCATGCGAACCTGTGACTTTCCAAGCTCGGTGTTGATGTAGAATCCGCTGGCAGGTGCCATCATGACAGTCTGACCATCGTATGAAAAATCTCTCAACATGAAGATGCAGAATGATTCGGCGTCATCCACCGGCAAGTCAGCGACAAGATAGAAGGCACCTCTTGGATTGCAGCATCTGACGCCAGGAATATTCTGAAGCTCAGAGACAAGGCAGTCGCGACGCTTCTCATATTGCACCTTCACATCATCGATGTAAGACTGAGGTGCTCGCATTGCCGCTATGCCTGCATGCTGTTCCAGAACCGGCGAACAGAGTCTTGCCTGTCCCAGCTTGAGGCATTGGCTGAGTATCTCATGATTTTTGGACACTATTGCCCCGATTCTGGCACCGCACATTGAGAACCTCTTGGAAATGCTGTCTATGCAGATGATTCTGGAAGCATAGTCGTCAAATGCAAGAATACTGGTGAATTCCTTGCCGTCATAGCAGAATTCCCGGTATACCTCATCGACGACAAGAGCCAGATCATGCTTCACGCACAGGTCAAGGATTGCCTTCAGCTCGTGGGGCGTGTATATTTGCCCTGTGGGATTGTTAGGACTGTTGAGCATTATCAGTCTGGTTTTGGGAGTGATTGCCTTTTCAAACTCCTTGATTGGGGGAAGCTTGAATCCGTCTTCGATCCTGCTTGTCACCGGTCGCAGCGTGACCTGTGCCATTTTTGCAAATGAGCTTACATTGGTGTAGAACGGCTCGGTTATCACCGCTTCGCATTCGGGATCACAAAGAACCATGAAAATGAAGAGCAGTCCCTCACTTCCGCCGGTAGTTATCATGATGTCTGATTCCTGAATGTCTTTCAGTCCTATGCCATGGTAATACGCTGCGAATGCCTTGATAAGCTCAGGTTCACCTTCACTTGGACCATATGCTACAATGCCGGGATCAATAGACCTTAGATAGTCATAGACTTCATCAGGTGTCTTTATATCCGGTTGCCCGATATTCAGATGATATACCTTTGTACCTCTTGCCTTTGCATCATTGGCAAAGGGGGTGAGTTTTCTTATGGGTGAAAATGTGAATTCGTTAATTCTGTCTGATATGATCATGTCATGTGCCTCCGTGAAATTATACTTGCTGGTTTAACCCGTAGTCACAGACCTGTTTCTACTTTGAATCGTCGGTGCCGTGATCCGGGATAATAGCGGATGCAGATGCATCCAAGTGGGAAGCAGCCCTGACTTTTCCCCCAGAAGACTGACTGGAATCAATCAATCTCTGAACGATTCTTCTGTTGTCAAGCAAAGGACTGATTGCCCGTCCATGGTGAAGATGGCTGATGACTCTGGCGAACAGTTCGCTGACATCGGCCTGAATGAACCACTTCTTGTCAAGGAATGCATCGTCATGATAGACGGCATTCGTGCCAATCACATAATCGAAGATTCCATCCTGGTATGCCTGATCGAATGACTCGCTTGCATTGCCATTGAAGAATGGCAGGCTTATGATGCAGATTATCCGCTTCGCGCCAAATTCCTTGAGGGTCTTCATCGCAATGAGCATGGTTCCACCGGAACCAAGCATGTCATCGGCAATCAGAACAGTCTTGTCTTTGACGTCTCCAAGCAGATTCACTGTCTTGATGTTAGTATTCTTTGCACTCTTGGTGACTACTGAATAGTCTCTTTCCTTGTAGAGCATTGCAAGTGGACGATGAAGCGATTCGGCATAGAACTTGTTTCTGCTCACAGCTCCAGTGTCAGGTGCCACCACAACGATGTCCGGATCATTGAGATCCATCACCTTTGCCAGTTCCACCATGATCTGGTAAGAGGCATGAAGGTTCTCAAGATGGCAGGTTCTGAAGCAGTTCTCTATTTCTCTGCAGTGCAGGTCGAGAGTGATTATCCGTTCTATGCCGATATTCTCACACATCTGACCGAACAGTGCTGCTGTAAGTGCCTCTCTTCCGCTTTTCTTATGCTGCCTGGCATAAGGATATGTCGGCAGGACAAGCGTGATGCTTTCTGCTCCGGCAAGTCTCATTGCATCGACTGCGGTGAAAAGGAACATCAGATGGTCATTGACCGAAAAACTCATGGGCTCATCAATGCCCTCGACCTTTATAGGTGAGTCGTTGGAGAGGTCATATATGAAATAAATCCTGAGACCTCGTACAGGGTCGAGAATTTCGGACTTGACTTCTCCATTCAGAAACCGGGTGTATTTCACGGCAATCTCGATGTTGGGAGCCCTGAATTCATCCGGACATTTGGAAGAAGGGATGACCTTGCTGTTCAGATCATCATTGAAAACGACTTTTCGAAGGACTTCCTGTTCTGTCAGATCGTGGCGTTTCGCCAGATTTGCGGACAGTTTTTCGTATCTTTCGACATAAAGTCTTTTCGTGTGCCTGATGATCTTGCGTGTCAGGTATTCAGAACCCGGCCCACCAATAATACCTAGTTTATGTGGCTTGACGATGCTCATGCTCATACAATACCCTGTTCCAAAATCTGTTTCAATACCAAATAACCAGTTTTTGTGCTCAAGGCTGCAAATCTCAGCAATAATCAAAGTTCTTCCGTTCAGCATTGTAGAGAGTTTCTTGGAGGATTGTCATGAATGGACGAATGAAGGAATTTCTACTCCCGTTGCTTTGCTTTGCAGCTTCCCTGCTGGTCTGCGCTTGCTCAGGATGCGATTCAAATGTGCTCAGGACTGTGAATGTTCTGCAGGGGAGAGATAGGCTTCCCCCTAGGCTTGAATGCCTTGAATCTGTGGGCTCCAGGGAGGTACGGATTGTCTTTGATGAACCGGTGACTCTTGTAAGAAAGAACTTCCAGTATGGTGCGATGAATGATCGGAATATGATTTCGGTGATTCTGGACAAGGTGCTTTCCCCTGGAGAAAAAGTCAGGCTGAGTGGAGCTGTGATGGATGAGAATGGGAACAGGATGTCGTTCGATGGGGAAGTGTATGGCTTTAATAATCACATCCCGGAGGTTCTTATTTCTGAAATCACCACTGGAGGTACGGAAAAAAGCCCCGATAGAACCGAGATTGCAGTTCTCAGCGATGGGAACATGGCAGGAATGTGCCTGTGCGATGGAATCAGGACCGATTTCTTGAATTGGTTTGTCTTTCCTGATTGCCCTGTGAAAAAGGGTGATTACGTGGTTGTCTGCTGGGGGCAATCATGGAAGCCAGGATACGATGGGGTGAAGGTTATGGAATGCAACGGCAAGGGCAATCCATCGCAATTCAATGGTATTCAGACGCTTTATCAAAGTCCCTCTGCAAATTCAAAGTTGGTCGATTGTGTGGTTTACGCCAACCACGATGGTTCAGCATATGCAAAATTCGGCAGCCAAGCAGTTCAGAATCGAGTTTCAACAGCGGTTCAACTCGGATTTTGGAATATTCAGCAAGGGGCAGAGGAGATTACCGGTCTATGCGGGGTGAACTCGGCAAGAACCACCGCCACTCGTTCCATTTCCAGATATTTTCCTTATGTTGATACTGATTCCATGAAGGATTGGTATGTGACTCAGACAAGCGGAAGCACTTTTGGACGTGACAATACTTCCGATCCATATTGAAGTTGCTAAATCTCAACTGTTTCTCTATAATGACAACGTAATCATAGGAGATAGCAGATGACTGTACCGTATTTAAGCGATGCAAGAAATGAGCTTGAGTATGAAGCGGATTTTTGGCAGAGAAAACTGTCTTCACAGATTTCCGCCATTGGGACTTCTTCTGTTCTCTTCTGGGGTAACAGTTATTATCTCAGGACGATGAGAGATGAGAATCTCTGTGACTTTCAGATTTTCATTGTTTCTTTTCTCAATACCTTCGTCAGGTCTGAGAGCTATTCGCCTAGAAGAAACGGATTGGTGACGGACAAGGTTGAATCTTGTCTGATAGATTCATTTTCCAGTTATTACCGTTCAGTGATGAGACTGCGTGACATGCATGAGCATTTGGATAGTGATTCCGTCTATCTTAGTGCAGTGATTCACTCAGATGACATTGCTGCGATGTCTTCATTCTTCTCCAAGGAACTCAGTCCGTACAGGTCATTGGTCGATAGTGCAGTGGCTTCCAACCTGGATGCCCTGATTGAGCGTTTTGCCGTTCTTGCAGCAAATTCCTTGGGGCGCAATGGTGTTGTCAAACCGAGCTCCTTCATGATTTCAAGTGGAAAGGGGATTTCTGACTTGTTTCTTTCACTTGCTTCTTCCAAGGTCTGTGGCAATCCACCATTGAATGGATGCTCCTTCAACTGGGCAAAGCCGCTTTTTTCAGCAAGTCCGATATTGAAGCTTGATGGTAGCTGTTTCTGCTTTGCTCCGCAGATTGTATTTCCACAGCTTATCGATGTGGTTAGAACAGCTGTCTCCCGTTCTGGAAGCCAGTATGCGTTGGAGTGGCAGCAAATCAATCATTCCATGACTGAACCTGTGCCTGATGATTCGGAGGCTAGCAAGGTAACCGTTGCCGGTGAAGTGAATTTGCAGACAGATGATGATTTGGATGATCCGCCTTTGGATTATCCGGAGGATGCTTCGGAGGAATTTGACCATTTCAGACCGCAAATGGAAGAGAGTGAAGTCTTCTCAGAGCCCAGGACTGACGATGCCGAAATTGGTGAACCTTTGAGCAATGATGAGGATGACGAATTGATGCAGCCAAGTCTTTTCGATGAAGATGATTCCTTCTCTGATGAAACTGAATCAGCCGAAGATGATGCTTCTGACGAAGAGAATGACGACGAAGATGGGCTTTATGATGAGATTGAGGATGAATCCGATTCCAAGGATGATTCGGAATATGAGTCTGAAGTGGAGACTGCTGACCTGTATGACGACATCGAAGAAGAGACTGACCGGATTGACAAGGTTTCTCAAGACGATGAAGAAGATAATGAAGCATCCACGGAAGAACAGCCCGAACCTGAATCAGATGAAAAGAAAGAAGACATTGTGTCTGTTCAACACGAAGTGCCTGAGGCTCCGAACCTTGGAATAGTTGTTGAATCCAGTGAAGAGAATACGGAGTCTGAAAAAGATGACTTGGATTTTGACACTGAAGAAACTGACCTGCTGATTGAAGATGATGATTCGTCAAATGATTTGGAGGAGAAATCCAACCTTCAGCCAACTTTAGAGGCTTTGGAGCCTTTGGTTGATGAACCTTGCATGTTGCAGGATGGAGAATCCTCGGAGAAGACATGTTCAAAAATAATGCGCAGGATAGGCATAGAATCCCGTCCTTCCATTCTGATGAGTTCCTGGTTTGACAGGCTTTCTAAAGAGGAGAGCGTTGAGATATCATTCAAGATAGAAGCGGCAATCGAAGCAAACAGCAAGGATGGCAAGGAGAAGATGTTCTCCATAAGCAGTCAGGCCGTGAGTTTCTGCATAGTCAATCCCAATCAGGATTCTTTGGCCAGAATGGAGATGGAGAACAGCATTGCCGCAGTGATGCTTGTGAATGAAAGGACCTCGTGGAATGCATTTGTAATCAAGTCGGACGAGGAGATTAAGCTTGTATCCATCAAGAAGGCGGATTTTCAGCCGAGAAGGTGGAAACTTGTTCAGCAGATGGGTTGGAGGCTTTATCTTCAGACCAAGGCTGCAGGGAAGGATGAATAATGAAATATGATCTGGTATTGTTTGATTTTGACGGAACTTTGATGAATACCTCGCCTGGAATCTTCTACTGTGCAAGACAGGCGATGACCGAGCTGGGTCTGCCGATAAGGCCAGATGTCAATATGAACCTCTTCGTCGGACCACCGCTTGGAGATTGCTTTCGTCTGACGTTTGGCCTCGAAGAGCAGTATGTTGACAAGGCCTGCGATATATATAGGAAGTATTACTCTACTGTGGGACGGTTCAAAGCCGAATTCTATCCCAATGTCATCGAAAGCCTTGGAAAACTCAAAAAGATGGGCCTGCCGATGGGAATAACGACAATGAAGGGCGGAAATCTTGCTCAGCTTATGGTCGATCATTTCGGATTGTCTGAATATATATTTAAAGTGGTCGGTGCCGATCTGAAAGGCAGGAGAACCAAGGCGGACTTGGTCAACCAGGCCACTGAGGAATTCGGCCTGGCTGATGCCAGGCAGAGAGTGCTTCTTGTCGGGGATACGATGCTTGATGCAGAAGGAGCACGGATTGCCGGAACGGATTTTCTTGGAGTCAGCTTCGGTTTCGGTCAGTTCTCCAAGGAACAGCGTGCGAAGTTCAGACATCCATTAATGGAGGATTTCTCTGAACTTCCTGTCTTTGTTTCATGAAGCATCGTATTTTGCTTCACTTCTTGAGAAAAAAGAAGTATCATGC
>JAAYFO010000199.1 GCA_012728215.1 Spirochaetales bacterium
AAAGCACTGAACCACGAAATCAGTCAGAATTTTCAGACACAATTCGGATTCATTGCATCCAGAATTGCTTTACCGTATATAATCAGTTGCAATCTGCTTCTCGTATGCAGGAGAAGGAACTCCGGCTTTTCTTCCAGCAGCTATGCATGACATCAGCCATGCAATGTTCTCACCCAGAGTCCGCATCGTCTGAAGTCCTTCCTCATCCTGCATCACATCTTCAGGCTTTCGGCCATGAACCATGTTCCAGTACTGAGAAGTCACTATCGGCATATTGGAAATCGAAAAGTATTTGTTCAGTTCATCGAACGTGGCAGTTGCACCACCACGCCTGCATGAAACCACCGATGCCCCAAGCTTGCCTGAAAGACGACCACAGCTCGAGTGGAACAATCGATCAAGGAATGCAATCAACTGCCCCGAAGCACTGGCATAATAGACAGGAGACCCGACAACTATGGCTCCATACTCATCTGAATGAGAAAGAACCTTGTTCACAAGGTCATCAAAGACACAAAGATGATCCTGACTCCGCTTGCAATGACTGCACGCAATGCACCCAGCAACCGGTTGCTTTCCCAAATACAGAATCTTCGACTCAATCCCGTGCCTATCAAGCACCTTGGCAATCTCATTCAGGGCAGTATATGTGCACCCCTTCTCATTGGGACTTCCATTGATCAGAAGAACTTTCTGAAAATATTCCATACCTTCCTCCCGCACTGGTGAAAAACAAACTCTTCCCGACCAGGTTTCTTCCAATGCAGTCTAACCTCTGTGAAGAAATCCTGCAAGTTGAAAAAGAAAACCGACCAGGAAGAATCAGCGATTCATCACGCTCTACGCTGTAACAGCCATGAACCAAAAGAAGCCACAACTGAAAACAGCAACATGCTTAGACAGAATCCCCAGACACTGCTTGCCAGGCAGAAATGAATGAAACCTGCTATTGCAAAAGCAAACGGTGAACTGGATTCAAATGAAACCGGCAGGAGAATTATAGCAATCAAGCCAAATGCAACCCAGAATATCCAGCGTCCTAACTTGTTGAGACGATAGTTTATTGAAGACAGCAGATAACCAAACATTGCCATTGCGCAATACAGGAAGAATCTCCAGATAAGATACGTCCTAAAATAGCTGAACGGACTGCCGGTGACAGGGAATTTAAAAATCTGAAACATCAGTCCCCAGTACGTCACGCCCCTCGAAATCACTGAAGCCAGCGGATTGAATACAGAATCCAGCAAGGCAAGAACAGCTGCACAGACAACAAGCGAAAGTACGCCGCTGAGCACTGCAGTCTTCCTGCTTCTCCCAAAAACCATCGAAGCGTAAAGATTATCCTTCACCGTAGTCAATGCAAGAACGAAAATGAAGATCAACGAGAACATCTCAAATCCACCGTTCATCATTATATTCTGTTCCAACTGTGGGAACAGTCTAAGTACAAGTGGTACCAGAATCAGCAAGAAGACCAGAAATGAATAGAAAATCGCAATCCCAAATAGATTGTTTACAAGCGTCTTCTTGAACGGAGCTCTCAACATCATGCCATTGCCTCCTTCTTCGTGTTAGTCAATTCAATGAACAGCCTCTGAACATCAAGATTCTGCACTGTCAGTCCTTGAGGTGCATCATCTGGCTGGCCTACAATATAAGCAGTCTCCAGCTTTCCAATAAACGATCTTCCCAGAATCTGGAACCTTGCAACGTAACTCTCCACAGACTCCTTTGGTCCCGTCACCGAGGAAGCATATGCATCCATGCTCTCAGCCGACTTCTCCATAAGCACCTTGCCTTCCTTGAGAATGATGAATCTTTCCACCAATGGTGCCACTTCCTCTATAAGATGAGTGGAAACAACAATCACCTTGGGATCTCTGGAACAATCCTCCAGAAGAAGCTTATAGAACATCTCACGATGATTCGCATCAAGCCCCAGCACAGGTTCATCAAAGAACACGAATGGTATATCCAGAGCAAGTGCAATCGAACTCTTGAAGATAGTCTTGTATCCAGTGCTAAGCTTTTCAATCTTCTTGCCTGCATCCAGACCAAAGAGATCAGCATAACGCAATGCCTGATCTTTTCGAAAACCGCATCCATAGAAGTCTTCCGCATACTTCACCGCATCCTTGAACTTCAGGTCTTCATCGTAATAAGTCTTTTCGCCCATCATGTGAAAAAGCGACAATTGCTCATCGCAGTCACCTATCGGGTTCCCATCAAGCATCACTGCACCACTGTCAGGAAACACTCTTCTGCATATGATATTCAGTAAAGTAGTCTTTCCTGCTCCGTTTCTTCCCAGAAGACCATATATTCCGGGCTCATTCAGTGAAAGACTGACATTTTCCAAAGCTTTCACATTGCCGAACGTCTTCTTTATCCCTTCCAGACTCAGCTTCATGCATTTATCTCCTTGGCCACCAAAGCCATCATCCGATCATTGCTCAATTCCAGCTTTCTGCCTTCCTCGACAAGAGGTTTCACAAAATTGAGGATAAATTCATCACTTCTCATCTGTCTCACCATCTCCTTTGCTCCGGGACTCACAAACATCCCCAGCCCACGCTTCTTGTACAGCACCTTGCTGTCTACAAGAAGGTTCATCCCCTTGAGGACAGTAGCAGGATTGATTCTATATCCCAACGATATCTCGGTCGTAGAAGGAATCTGAGTTTCTTCTTCGAACGCCCCTGTGACTATTGCATCCTGAATCGCTTCAGCAACCTGGATGTAAATCGGTTTCTGACTGTCATAATCTATATCCATCCGCACCATCCTTATATAGTTAGTTACTTAACTAGCTAACTATATAACATCTCGACTGGTCCATGTCAATACTTTTCCGAAAAACAATGTCTTTAATGCAAATTGAGAGAAACCTCACTATTTTTGCATAATCAATGCATTAAATTGCAAATAAAGAATAAAATTAACCGAAAGCTTCCAGAACTGTCTTGAAGAATCATGTAAAAGAATGTAGATTTCTAACCAATTATATCTTTTTTAGACAGGAGAGGAATGAAAAATGGCTGCTGAAAAACAAAGAGAAACGCTAGGAAGCAGATTGGGATTTATTCTTTTATCTGCCGGATGCGCAATCGGACTTGGAAACGTCTGGAGATTTCCATATATAACAGGTAAAAATGGCGGAGCCGCATTTGTTCTTATCTACCTGGTCTTTCTGGTAATACTTGGTCTTCCTGTCATGGTCATGGAATTTTCCATCGGCCGTGCCTCCAAACAGAACATTGGCAATGCACTTAGATCTCTTGAAGCTCCTGGAACAAAATGGCATGTCTACGGACCTTTCGCCGTCGCTGGAAACTATATTCTCATGATGTATTACACTGTGATTGCAGGATGGATTCTCTACTATATGCTGCATCCAGTAAGTCTGATAAACACCCCAAGCGGTGAATTCTTCAACAACCTTCTGGCCTCCCCTGGAAAACAGACACTTTGGATGGTCGTGGTGGTTGCAATCGGAATGCTTGTCTGCAGCCTTGGCCTTCAGAAAGGTGTGGAAAAAATTACAAAAGTCATGATGGTCGCTCTTCTTCTTATCATGATAATTCTTGCAATCCGCTCCTGCTCCATAAAAGGTGCCAGCGCAGGTTTGAAATTCTACCTTGTTCCAGACTTGAACAAGATCAAGGAAGTAGGCTTGATGACTGTCATAGTCGAAGCTATGAATCAGGCATTCTTCACACTCAGTCTTGGAATTGGATCAATGGCAATCTTCGGTTCATACATCGGAAAGGAGAACAGCCTAGTCGGAGAATCAGTCAGAGTCATCGC
>JAAYFO010000030.1 GCA_012728215.1 Spirochaetales bacterium
GAGCCTGAAATGATCAGCGAAAGAAGCGACCTCTTCGAAAAGCACCCCGACTGGCGGATTGCCGTACCGCAGAGAATCCCGAAGGAAGGAAGAAACCAGTTCATTCTCGACCTGACAAGAAGCGAAGTTAGAAGATACATCATCGAGACGCTGATAAACCTCTTCCGAGACAGCGATGTGGACTATGTGAAATGGGACATGAACCGAGTGTTCTCAGACATATATTCGCCAACTTGCCCACGAGGGGAATTCAACCACCGCTATTATCTTGGCCTATATGAAATACTTAGAAAAGTCACTGAGAACTGCCCCAAGGTACTGTTTGAATCCTGTTCGTCAGGAGGAAACCGATTCGATCTTGGAATGATGTGCTACATGCCACAGGCATGGTGCAGCGACAATACAGATGCACTGTGCAGGACTCAGATTCAGAAAGGCACAAGCTACGGATATCCTCTCTCATGCACAGGAGCACATGTATCAGCCTCACCTAACCACCAGACACTGCGCATTAGCGACATTGAGTCGCGATTCAACGTATCCTGCTTCGGACTGCTTGGCTATGAAATGGACATTGCATCACTCTCTGCTACAGAAAAAGCCCAGGTCAAGGCCCAGATCAATTTCTACAAGGAAAACCGTGCACTGTTCCAGTATGGACAGTTCATCAGAGTGGAATGCGATGACAACCGCTACATATGCGCAGTCACCGACAAGAACCGAACCGAAATGATAGTTCTGGACTTTCAGAAGCTCAACACACCTAACGGGCCTTCACAGATCCTCCGACTTCCATTCGCAAATCCTGATTACACCTATGCAGTAGTTCCACGCAGCCAGAAGATTCCTGTCAAGAAATTCGGAAGCCTGATAAACATGATCTCACCTCTAAGAATCAGCGACAACAGCAAGGTCAAGACAGTCATTGCCGACAAGCTTTACCTGAAGAATGAAATAGAGCATTACCTGGTCCCCGGCGACATGCTCGCCTACGGAGGCATAAAGCTGTTCCAGCAGTTCGGCGGCACTGGTCTCAATGGATACACACGGGCAATGGGAGACTTCGACAGCCGAATCTACTACATAGCAAAAGTAGGCGACAACTAAGAAACCCTATCAGGCTTCTTCCACCACTCTGATCACTTCAGGAAGCAGCTGCTTCTTTCGTGACAGCACACCAGGCATGAAGAACACCCCTTCATCCCTCACTTCATAAGCAAGTCTCCTGGCCAACGAGAATTCTGTTGAAAGCAGCATGCTCTCTTCCTTGAACACATCAGTGATCATCAGAAGAGTCCAATCCAGATCATAGACCTTGCGCACTTCCTCCAAAGCCTTCTGCAGACCAGTCAAGGCAGACTGGACATCCTCCAAAGTCGTGACCTCACACTGGCTGATTCCAAACCGCACACCCTTTTCCTTGTATATCTTGAAATCAGCTTCGATCACTGCTCTTGGCTCCCTGCTGGTGAGGCTGTTTGAACGACTGTACATCCTTCTTCCAAACTCCTGCATATCAGCAATCTCACCCAATGCCGTCAGCTCATCGGCGGCAGTGTAATCATCAAACGAGGTAGTCGGGCTCTTCAGAAGGACAGTATCGGATAGAATTCCGGAAAGAAGGACTCTTGAAGTATCCCTGCAAGGCTCAATGTGATACCTCTGGAACAGATGGTAGACAATAGTGCAGGTGCTTCCCACCGGTTCGGCATAGATGAAGATCGGAGAACTGGTCTTTTCGGCATCCAGACGATGATGGTCGATGATCTCGCATATCTGTGCCTTCTCGATTCCCGGAATGCCCTGCTGAATCTCATTGTGGTCCACCATTATCACCTTGTGCCTCGGCATTTCCAGGAAGCATCGTCTGGTGACGAATCCCTTCCACTGGTCACCTTCATAGACAGCAAGGCCTCGAAGGTTGGATGAAGCAAGACTCTCCAGTCCATCCTCAAACAGATCACTCATAAGAAGAGGCTTGCCCTGCTTCCCCAGAAGGAAATTCACTGCAGAACTCATACGCAGCAACCTCAACGTTTCCGATGTATCCTGCTCCGAACAGAAGACAGTGCCACTGTACGAAGAGAAATCCATATCAAACGAGGAAGTTCCGGTGATGACTATTGCAGGCAGTTCACGTTTCATCGCATAGCTGATATGGTCCTTCTGGCATCCAATTACCAGAACCGGATGATCCATCTGGTCCACATGCTGACAGAACGAATCGAAGTCCATGGCACCTGCAAGGAGCTCGGCAGTGAATCTTTCCACGTTGCCACGCTTGACGATGGTTCCTTTCACGGATTTTGCAAAGTTATCGATACTTAAGTTGTATTTCGGACGACTGCCTGAGTTCTCCTTCAAAAACCATGCAGTGATATCATCAACCGAAAGCAATCCGAAGAAAGAACCCTGCTTGAATACAGGAACGACTGAAGGGTGAGTCTCGTTGTAAATCTTCACAAGATCACTGATCGGAGCATCGAAATCAATCTTCTCCACAGGAGTGGACACCACATCGCTGACCTTAGTGTAGATATCCTTCAAAAACGGAGGTGGCTCTATGCCAAGCTCCTGAAACTGCCCGCGAACCAAATCCGGAAGATGCCCACAGCGGACGGCCCTGTATGAATTGGCCTGATCGATTCTATTCTTCAGGTCCGCATATGCATATGCCGCGCAGACACTATCCATGTCAGGGTTTCTGTGCCCACAAACGATGATTTCACTCATAGGGTCATTCTAGACGCAAATCCATGGTTTTGCAACACATCATTTTACCAGGCAGAAACGGCTTGAAAGCATGAAAGGCCGGGAAACCGGCCTTTCAGGACACTCTGCACAACAATGATTCAATCAGTAAGCCCTGAAGACAACGCTTATCGATGCGGATATCTCAAGCTCTCCCGAAGGAACCTCCGTATCATATGACATCGAGCTGGTCGCAACTGCTTCCGCAGCCATCATCTTCGGATATGAGACTCGGTTGGAAGAGACATAGGCAGATCCATCGTTTATCGAAACAGGAATATCCAATGTCAGACCACTTGCCAAAGCATACGATTCAGCCTTGCTTCTGGCATCCTCTATCGCCTTGATTCTCGCTTCTCGGTAGAACTCAGTCTTGTCCTCTCGGTCGAAGACAACCGAATCAAACGAAATCCCAGTCAGCTTCGAACCCAGTTCATCAATCAACGAAGAAAAACCGGCCAGATCATGCATGACAACTGAAATCTGCTGAGTCACCCTCTCGGCGACAAATACCTGCTTTCCGCTCTCCCATGAATAATCCGTGGAGAAGCTGAGATTGTTTGTCGTAATATGCTTCTTCTCAATTCCAAATGAATCAAGAATAGAGAGAACGCTTGACACTTTGGCATTGGAAAGCTGCTGTGCCTCTTTTGTAGTCGGTGCAGTCTCAGAGACCCTCACTGTGAAATTGACAACATCCGGCTCGAGCTTCACAGTGCTCGTGCCTTGAACTGATATCTGGCAGAACTCATCAGTCGTGCTTGAAGCAGTCTGGCAGCTGGCAAGGATCAGCACCATAGCCAACGACAATACAATGACAATAACTTGATTTCTCTTCATTTACATCTCCTCCACTTTAACACTAAATACAACCGGTGACCTTGCTTCTCAAATAGAAACCCAAGGCAAGCATCATCATGCCGTTATCAAACTGTCTGGTACCCATCAGCCTTATCGCCTGGTCCACCGGAATCGTTATTACATCAATCTCTTCATTATCGTCCAGATTCTGAGAGCCAACCAGCTGGAGATCCTCCATCAGGAAGAAATTGCTATGATTGTTCATGAAGGCGGAATTCGGACAGACACGTCCCATAAGAGTGCATTTGCCGCATATTGCCCCGGTTTCCTCCAGAAGTTCACGTCTGGCAGCATCGATTGGATCCTCACCACGTTCCACCAGTCCTGCTGGAAACTCGATTGTGACCTTCTCCGCTCCATGCCTGAACTGACGCTCCATGACAAATCGCTCAACGCCATCAGTCCCCACAAATACGGGAATCATCGTCACCCAGTCAGGAGAGTCGATTTCGACAAAATCACCTTCCCGGCCATCGCGGGCAACCCTGTGAATCGTAGAAACTTTGAATATGTGGCAATCCCGTTCCAGAACTCTTCTTTCATTGGTCCAGACCAGCCCTTCCCCCATATCTTCAGGGTCATATTTTGCAAAACTATTTTCTGTCAGTCTTTCCATGGATGCAAGGGTAACAGCATTTCCCTTTCAGTTCAATCGATTCATTGCAAACTAGAGAATTCTTCACTTTCACTTCATCAGACCTTGGCACTTACTTCCTTTTCACTGGAATCCAGATTTCCGAGTGATATTTCTCATCCATCGTTCCCTTGGCGTATTTATCAGGAGCATCATACATCTCGATGCAGTATCCTGCAGCGAACTCATACTCCTTCAGTGCGGGCAACCATTCTGCGAATATCTTCACATTGACATCCTGCAAAGCCTGTGGAAGTGGTCCATCGCAGGAGAACACAGCCCATGTGAAAGCCGGAATCACCTTTGTGACAAATCCTTCAGGGATATCCATTACAGGGTTGTACAAATCGGCAATCAGATACTCAAAGCTGTCATTGCCCATACTCTCATCAGTGTTTATGCCAAACATGCCGCAGACGTATCTGCCTCTGCCCTTCTCAAAGTGCTCCTTCCAGAATTGAGGAATCTTCTCCTTGCAATTCTCATAGTCGAATCTCTTCGATGCACCCATCACCGTGAAACTGTCCTTTTTCACAATCTTGTAATTCATCAGATAACCACCTTTCAATGTTATTTCAATTCTCAGCGGTGCAAAAATCCTGATACTCTGATTACCTTTCTGCACCATTGAAGGAGATATCCCATGAAATCTCGTGAACGCCTTCGTGAAACTGTCCGGGGATTCGTAGCCATACTTCAAAGCAGTGTCGATGACCTTTTCACCTTCTCCGGCCAGATCCTCGCCAGCCAGTGTAAGTCGTCGATTACGGACATACTCCATCACCGTATATCCACATAGCATACCGAATCCTTTTTGAAAATAGAAAGATGACATGTTCACATGATCTGCAACATCTTCCGCGGTGATGTCGTCTGTGATATGCTCTTCTATGTATTCAATGCCGTTTCTGATGGCATCAATCCATTCCACTTGATTCTCCTCCTGCTGTGAAAGCAGTATATCACGCCCAAGACAGAGAAACCCGACATTCGTTGTTCAGTTTTGTCTTTCGTCTTGATTGCTCTGATTGATGACAAGGGCAATCGGATGTCTGATGACAGTCCTCAGTTTCTCTGGGGCGGTGCGTCTTGCATCAGACAGATATATCTCATGATGGAATCTGCCTTCGTTGATATCAGTCCTGTACCCCTGCGATTCAGCATACTCTGTCATAATCTTGATTGTAGCTGGTTCATCATCATATGGACCGACATGAAGACACTGAACGGCAAGTCCCTCTGAATATGTGAGAAACTCCACTTTCGAGTAATCTGAACCCTTCTTTCTGAAAGCCTCTTCCTTGGCCCAGTTGAAAACATCCTCGGTGACGAATGAAGGCAACCTTATCAATGAAATCCATCGATATGTCTCCTTGCTCGAATAGTCGATTCCTGCAACTCCATCCTGCCACCAGAGACCTTCAAGCGGAGGGACCACATAATCGAAATAGCCATCAATCCCATGGTCACCCATCTTGCTCATCTTCACAGTGAAGGAAATTCCATAAAGCAATCCAATTGCAGTCTTGTATTCGCCATCTTCCTCATTCGGATTTCCACAACCTCGCACAGCGACGAAGTTCATAGCCGGTACGTCAACAATAGATGGCTTATCCTTCGGAAAATAGAATTCTCGGTATTCCTTCTTGAAATCAAACACCATGACTTACCTCCTTCTGCAACTATTTCATTGCAACAGTAAAATATGTAAAATTACGAATTGAAAAACTTTTCCGACATTTGACAGGATGAAGAAAGATGACTTATGGCATTCCATCAAGAAGTCATTCGTTCCTTGGCAGAATCAGATTCAGGAAGACCGCCACCAAGGTGGCTAGTACCACAGGAGATTTCGCGAACACCATCGTCACCCAGTCAGGAAACTGCTGCAATGAATCGCTCACCTGTGAAATACCAACCCCAAGCGCTGCCGACAAGCCAACTATCGAAGTGTTGCGGTAGTTCATCGGCTGCGACACAACCAGCTTCATTCCCGTCATGGCAATGGATGCGAACACTGAAATCGTCGCTCCTCCAAGAACGCATTGCGGAATGGTAGTGAGCACTGCACTGAACTTTGGAACAAGTCCGGCGACCAGCAGCATGGCAGCTGTTATCCCGAGAACTCTCCTGTTCACAACCTTTGTTGTGGAAACAATGCCTACGTTCTGCGAATAAGTGGCAACCGGCAACCCTCCAAATAGAGATCCAATAATATTTCCAACTCCAAACCCGATGATTCCACCCCGAAGTTCATGTCCGGAAGGTTCACGGTCAAGACCCGATATTGAAGTGGCACTCATGTCTCCGATAGCCTGAATGCTGTTTATGGCAAACAGAAGGGAAAAAGCCATCACAGAAGACACTTCGAATTTGATTCCAAATGGAGCTATTTTCGGCAGAGCGAAGAATCCCGCCTGAGAAATCGAATCGAATGAAACCATATTGAAGCATAATGAGACCAAGTATCCTACAGCTATTCCAACAAGTATGGACGCAAGCTTCAGAAGTCCTTTGCCGAAATGATTGCATACGGTCACGACTGCAAGTGTCAGCAAGGCGATTCCCCAGTTCAGGAATGAACCATAAGTGGCGCTCCCCGCTCCTCCTGCCATGTAGTTTATTGCCGTAGGATACAACGACAGTCCTATTGTGAACACAACGGTGCCTGTTATCAGCGGAGGAAAGAATCTACTAAGCCTGGGAGCAAAGAAGCCAATCACCACAGCGATGATTCCACCTATGAGCTGAGCACCGAATATTTCTGCCAGACCATAGCCAGCCACAATCGCCTGCATGCTTGATATGTATGCAAACGACACGCCCATCATCATCGGAAGACCGGCACCTATCATCCTGAAGATCGGAAACAGTTGCAGAAAAGTCGATACTGCGGCTATGACCAGAGATGACTGTACCAGCAGAACCTTCTGCTCCAGGCCAAGGCC
>JAAYFO010000031.1 GCA_012728215.1 Spirochaetales bacterium
GATGAAAGATTTGCAGGACATTCGAAACGGAAGAGGTTTCTTGGATGGATATGCCTTGTTGTGGCGATCCTTCATTTCATCTTCCCGTCGTTTGTACTTATCTGAGGAGTTCTGTAGATGAATGAAAGAATCACCACTTCCGGAATTTGGGCAGTGGGACGACAGGTGCTTATCGGGAAGAGGGTAAGCGGTGGAGCCTCCGGTGAACTTTGGGAGTTCCCTGGAGGCAAGAACAGATGGGACGAAACTCCTCAACAGACTCTTGCAAGAGAGTTCTTTGAAGAACTTGGCATCGACATTCAGGTTGGGAAGCAAATCTTCTCACATGATTTCACAAACAGGGAAACCCTCTACCACCTCATGGTATTCATGGTTAAGGCTGATGTTCCGAAGAACATCCCCTTACGCTTTCACTCGGAATTCCGATGGGTCGATATCAATGACCTTTCTCAGTACCCAATGGTTCCGAGTGATGAATCCTGCCTGAAATCTGTCATTGAGGCGGTAAGAAGTCAGATTGACGACTCCAAGGCATGAGGGCTCAATGTCACAGGCTCCCTTGCGATATCTTCTCCTGAGCCACGTCAAGGAACTTGAATATCGTGGAATAATACGCAGTGAGAAGTTCGTTGGAGCTGTTGTAAATCTCATGTTCGGTTCCAGGGCAGAATACAAGATCGACCATAGTAGCCTTGTCGGCGTTCTTCACTATTGTCTTGGTTGCCTTGATGGCTTGATTCAGCCAGTCGTAAGTCGCACCCCAGG
Organism: Spirochaetales bacterium; assembly: GCA_012728215.1. GTDB lineage: Bacteria > Spirochaetota > Spirochaetia > Sphaerochaetales > Sphaerochaetaceae > JAAYFO01. The sequence goes on from JAAYFO010000031.1 coordinate 766, forward strand.
TCTGGAAGAGTGGGTTATCGACTCTCTTCTCGAATCCATACTGGTATCTGGCTTCGGAAATTGCACTTCCTTCGCGATAAAGGCTTATCCCATCGAACGGGGTGTGCCCAATCACGTAGTTGTCTCCTGCACCGAATAGCTTGGCACTTCCTGCAAAGAATGCCCCAAGCCATTCAGGAGGGAAGCCCAGTTCAATCTTCATCATAGGAGAGGAGAGAATACCTGCCTTGATGTCTTTGGGATAATTCTCCAGATACATGGCGCTGATTCCTCCACCCATTGAGTGACCATAAAGAAACAGAGGAGAATCCGGCCTTGCTGTCCGGACTATCTTGTGGATGAACTGATGAAGATCATCCACGTATGTTGAGAAATCCGTGATCGTGACCTTGGATAAGTCGCTGGTCTCACGGTCTGAGTATCCATGTCCTCTGTTGTCCATCCTTGCCACTGAATAGCCTTCCTTAAGGAAGTAATATGTGACTTCATCGAACTTCTCCGCAAATTCAGAGAAACCATGGACAATGATGATCGTTCCCTTGTCATTTTCCTGCATGAAGGTCTGGTAATGGATATCGGTTCCATCATCTGTCTCAAAGATGTTGTTCTCTTCAAGCGAATGCAGAAACGGTTCGACCTTTTCCTGCATTTCCTGACTGTAGTTTCCTTCGTCGACAAGCGCCACCTCGGGATGGACAAAGCTGTAATCAATCTGATACTCCACTTCAAGTGTGTTGCAAAAGGTCAGCAGAATGATAGGTGCAATAAGCACAATGAAAATTAAGTTCTTCATGACTGAATATTCAGAAGAAAATTAACAGAAGTCAAATTTCTTCTTCATTTTCTCAAGCCTTCGATCAGGAGAAACAATTTACTGAGTAATGATAAAGCTGACAGACCAGGGCAAATATGCTTTGCCCTGGAAACTTTTGCATCAGAGACAGGTTCCGTTGCGAATTATCGCACCCTTGTGGATGACGATGATTCCATCATGGACGCTGTAGTTGTCGAAGTCGCCTTCCGGACGAGGAATGTCATCGATTCCGATTCTGCATCCTTCTCCAATTCTGGCGTTCTGGTCAATGATCGCCCTTCGAATCATGGTACCCTTGCCGATTCCGACATTCGGTATTCCGTTTCTGTGGTTTTCTTCTTTCTGCTCTTCCGTCTCGTAGAAGCCTGCACCCATGCAGTAGACACCGTCAAGTGATGCTCCACTTTCGATGAGGGTTCGTACACCGATTATGCTGTTGACTATGTATGCATTGGTGATGATCGATCCCTCTGACGCAAGAGATGAAGATATGTTGCAGAAGTTCATCTTCGTTGCAGGGAGATGGCGTCTGTGGGTATAGATCGGCATTTCCTCATCATAGAAGTTGAACTGCGGCTTCATGTTTGCAAGGTCAAGGTTGGTCTCGTAGAAAGCCTTGATGGTTCCGATGTCTTCCCAGAATCCGTCAAAGAGGAAAGTCGCGAGCTTGCGCTGACCAAGGGCCATAGGTATGATTTCCTTTCCAAAATCATCCTTGTCGTTGTTCAGCATGTCCACCATGCTCTTCCAGTTGAAAACATAGATACCCATTGATGCAAGGAATTCGTTGGATTCATTTGGAACCACATTCAGTGATTTCTTCAGATATTCAGGGTTGACCCTGAATTCAGAAATATCCTGAGTCTCGGATGGCTTCTCGTAAAACTGGGAAATCAGCCCGTCGGAGTCAGTACCGATGATGCCAAGTCCAGTGCACTCCCTTCGGCTTATAGGCTTGGCTGCAATCGTAAGTTCTGCACCTGTTTCGATGTGGTGGTCCAGCATCTTGTTCAGATCCATTCGGTACAGCTGGTCTCCTGAGAGCACTACGCAGTAGTCAGGATCCATGTCAGCGAAATGCTTGAGGTTCTTTCTGACGGCATCGGCTGTTCCCTGATACCATGAAGAACTGCTGAAGGTCTGCTCTGCAGCAAGAATCTCGACAAAGCCACGTGTGAACGTATCAAAAACATATGTATTGGAAATATGGGTATGCAATGATGCGGAGTTGAACTGAGTCAGAACATATATCTGCCTGAGATCACTGTTAATGCAGTTTGAGATTGGAATGTCCACAAGGCGGTATTTGCCACCAAACGGAACCGCTGGTTTTGATCTGTCCTTCGTAAGAGGATACAATCTGGTTCCCTTTCCCCCTCCCAGAATGATTGCAATCGCTTTTCTTTTCTTCGGCATGATTACCTCCCGTCTTTTATCTTTCTGTATAATTTCAAGTATTTTCTAGCAGAACTGTCCCATGAAAAATCACATTTCATGGCATTTTCCCTGATTTTATTGAGCTGTGGCGTGCTGTAGAGCTTGGAAGCTCTCGCCACTGCCTCGATGATTGAATCATCCGAGACCTTGTCAATGAGAATCCCATTTCCCTTGCCTTCATTGGTTTCATAATCCACTATGCTGTCGGCAAGTCCCCCGGTTCGGTGGGCTATCGGGATCGTGCCATAGCGAAGTGAGTACATCTGATTCAGTCCGCATGGCTCATAATGGCTGGGCATCAGGAAGAAATCTCCAGCTGCCTCGGCAAGATGAGCGGCTTCGTTGGAGAATATCATGTTGGCCGACAGATTAGGATGCTTCAGCTCAAGGCCTTTGAGCATGTCCTCGTACTTTCTGTCTCCGGTACCGATTATCAGGAACTGATTCTTGCCGTTGGCAAGCAACCTTGGCAGTGCTTCAAGAGTCTCCTCGATTCCTTTCTGCCAAGCCAGTCTGGTCACCATGACGAACAAAGGGGCTTTTGGATTCTGTGGAAGTCTGAACCTTCCCTGGACAAGTGATTTTATCTTGGCCTTTCCATCCATGTCTGAAGTTGAGAAATGGAATGGAAGCAGAGGATCCGTTTCAGGATTCCAGGTCTCGGTGTCTATCCCGTTGAGAATTCCTGAAAGCCTGTCCTGCCTTCTTTGGAGAACTGTCTCCATCAGAAATCCCTGCTCATGACCTTGGATTTCCAGTGCATAAGTAGGGGATACGGTGTTTATGTAATCACTGTATACAAGTCCGCATCTCATCATATTGATGTTATCCCTGAAGAACAGGTCCCTGTCCGTCTCATCCATGCAGTTGATGAATTCTATCTTTGGAAATTCACCTTGATATGCCAGGTTGTGGATGGTGAAAAGAGTCCTGGATCTGGAGAATGCTCCAGTGGTGTCCTTGCTGATGAAGTAGGGAAGAAGACCTGCAGTCCAGTCATGGCAATGGAATATGTCAGGCATCCATCCTATCTGAAGACAGAATGCCATGGCAGCCTTGTTCAGAAGCATGAATCGTCTGAA
>JAAYFO010000032.1 GCA_012728215.1 Spirochaetales bacterium
TTATGTTATAATCCTTTGAAAAGTCGGATGAGCCGGGTGTTTCTCGTGCATCTGTCTGATACAAACAATAGTGTAAGCCTTCTTCAGAGACGGTTTCGGTGGATGGGCGATCTGCTCACCGTATGTCCGAAGGGTAACTCTGAGTCAGGCTGTATAGGAGAATCGTGATGGAAGAAAACATTGCAAAGCTACTTAAGAGGAAAGCCGGACCCGACAAGGTCACTGTGAAGGGATGGCTTCGGACAAAGCGTGACAGCAAGACAATCAGCTTCCTGGAACTCAATGACGGATCTTGTCTGAAGGGCATCCAGGTTGTTGTAGACAAGAATAACTTCAATAATCCTGAAATCATTGATTCTCTGACAACAGGTTGCTCCGTCGAATGTCTCGGCACGATCGTGGAATCGGTGGGAGTGAACCAGGATGTGGAAATCTCAGCTGAAAAGATCACCTTGGTTGGTGAATGCCCGGCTGATTCCTATCCTCTGCAGAAGAAGCGACATACCTTGGAGTATCTGAGGGAAATCTCACATCTGCGTGCCAGAACCAACACCATCGGGGCTGTTGCAAGAGTGCGCAGCACAATGGCCTATGCTGTCCATAAGTTCTTTCAGGAGAACGGATTCTATTATGTGAATACTCCGCTTATCACAGGAAGCGACTGCGAAGGTGCAGGTGCGATGTTCGAAGTCACGACTTTGGATATGAACAAGCCGCCGAGAACTGAGGATGGAAAGGTCGATTATTCCAAGGATTTCTTTGGAAAGCATACCTCACTCACTGTAAGCGGTCAGCTGGAAGGTGAGACCTATGCCATGGCTCTGAAGAACATCTATACATTCGGACCTACATTCAGGGCTGAGAACTCCGTCACTAAGAGGCATCTTGCCGAATTCTGGATGATTGAGCCTGAAATGGCATTCTGCAACCTTGATGGAGACAGAGATGTTGCCGAGAGATTCTTGAAGTTCGTCTTTGCAGATGTGATGGACAAGTGCCACGAGGACCTGGTCTTCTTTGATAAGTTCGTAGAGCCAGGCTTGATTGACAAACTGACTCATGTGGTCAGCACTCCATTCTCACATATGGAATACACAGATGCAGTCAAGGAGCTGGAGAAAGCTTCGGACAAGTTCGATTTCAAGCCGTACTGGGGATGCGATCTTCAGACAGAGCATGAGAGATATCTTTCAGAGGTTGTCTGCAAGGGACCTGTCGCGGTGACGGATTATCCTAAGGAAATCAAGTCCTTCTACATGAAGGCGAATGATGACGGGAAGACCGTGGCCGCCATGGATGTGCTTGTTCCAAGACTCGGTGAGATCATCGGTGGAAGTGAACGTGAGTACCGCTATGATATACTGGTGGACAAGATGAATGCCCTTGGCCTCCGTGCCGAGGATTACTGGTGGTATCTGGATCTTCGAAGATTCGGGTCTGTTCCTCATGCAGGATTTGGCCTTGGATTTGAGAGAGCCGTGATGTATGTCACTGGAATGCAGAATATCAGGGATGTCATCCCGTATCCAAGGGCAGTGGGTTCGGCGGAGTTCTAGATGAGCGAAGATGGCTTTGAACAGTTCAGATTGACAGGCTACGATGAGATATTCGTTCCTTTTCAACTGACATCGCTTCTGAGTCTTGATGATGCCGGCATGGCCTTCATTGAGGATTCCAGAGAAACAATCAAGTCCATCATCAAAGGGGAGGATTCCCGTTACCTTGTCGTTGCAGGACCATGTTCGATTCATGATCCTGCAGCTGGGTATGATTATGCTCTGCGATTGAAGCGCCTTTCCGAGCAGATGAATGATCGGATGTTCTTCGTCATGCGGACTTACTTTGAGAAGCCCAGGACAGTCCAAGGTTGGAAAGGGCTTGTCAATGATCCTCTGATGGATTGCTCCTTTAGAATTGATCTGGGACTGAAGATGGCGAGGAAGTTTCTTCTCAGGCTCGCCGAATTGAGATTGGCAGCTGGGACTGAAGCCCTGGATTCCATGACCATCATGTACTATGAGGATCTGATCAGCTGGAACTGCATTGGAGCCAGGACCTCGGAGAGCCAGGTTCACAGAAACCTTGCCAGCATGCTCAAGACCGCTGTAGGGTTCAAGAACCCTTCTTCCGGTGACCTTGAAGTAGCTGTCCATTCGATTCATGCCGCTTCCGAGCCTGCCGGATTTCTCTGCATGGGAGCTGATGGCAGAATTCGTGCGGTCAAGACCGCTGGAAATCCTTTGTGTCATCTGATACTACGTGGAACAGCTCAATGTTCCAACTATGATGAAGCATCTGTGTGCAAAGCAGTGAAGCTTGCAGCTGAGCAGGGATTTAATCCGTCATTGCTTATTGATTGCAGCCATGGAAACAGTGCCAAGGATCCATCAAGGCAGGAGGAAGTGCTGGATGATGTCCTGAGACAGATTCGAGGTGGGCAATCAGCCATCAAGGGCTTCATGCTTGAGAGCTTTCTGGAAGGCGGTGCTCAGAGCCCAGGAAAGAATATGCGTTATGGTGTTTCGGTCACCGATCCGTGTCTCGGATGGGATGACACTGAAAGATTGTTGGAAAAAGCTTACAAGGCTTTGGGGGACGGTTGATTTTGATGGAGGGTAGTATGAAGAAGGTACTTGTGTTCTTGGCGGAAGGCTTCGAGGAAATAGAAGCTTTGACACCGATTGATGTCCTCAGAAGAGCTGGAGCGGAAGTTACAGTGGCTGGTGTAGGTGGCTTGACCATCCGAGGTTCGCACTCGGTGTCTGTTGTCTGCGATGTTGCTGTTGAAGATGTCAAAGGCGACTTTGATTGCGTCATCTGCCCTGGAGGAATGCCGGGGAGCGTGAACCTTTCAGCCAGCTGGGCTGTGAATGAACTGACAATCCGAACTGCAGCCAATGGTGGGGTAGTTGCTGCGATATGCGCAGCTCCCGCAGTGGTTCTGGGACCTGCCGGACTGCTTGATGGACATCAGGCTGTATGCTTCCCTGGGATGGAAAAGGCCTTTCCGGAATTCACCTTCGCAAATGACAGAGTGTTGGTTTCAGGTAACTTGATCACTGCAAGAGCCGCCGGATGTGCAATGGATTTTGCATTGACCATAGTGAGGGTTCTCTTTGGTCAAAAAAAGAATGATTCTCTTTCTGAATCTCTTATTGTGAGGTGATGGCATGATCTTTAAACCAGACATGGAACCAATGATTGGCAGAATCGGCTTTGACAACGAGAAATACCTGAAGGAGCAGAGGGCGAGCATTCTGGAGAGAATGGAGAAATGTGATGGCAAGCTGTATCTTGAATGCGGTGGTAAACTGCTATTCGACATGCATGCCTCCCGTGTGCTTCCAGGCTTTGACCCAAATGTGAAAATGATGGTGTTCCAGTCATTCAAGGATAAGCTGGATGTAATAATATGCATAAGTGCCGAAGACATCGAACGCCGCAAGATCAGAAGTGATTTCGGAATTTCCTATGATACTGATGTGTTCAAGATGATTGATGATTTCGCACTTTGGGGAATTGAAGTGCGTCGCGTAGTCATAACACGATTCTCCAATGAACCAGGAGCCGTTGCATTCAAGGAGCGTTTGGAAAGGCATGGAGTGCATGTATATCTTCATTCGCAGATCATCGGATATCCAAATGACGTGGATAGGATAGTCAGCGACCAGGGATACGGAATAAATGAATACATTCCTACCGACAAGCCTGTGGTGCTGGTGACAGCACCAGGTCCGGGAAGTGGAAAGCTTGCCACCTGCCTTGGCCAGATGTATCACGATTACAAGGCAGGAAGAAAAAGCGGTTATTCCAAGTTTGAGACATTTCCTGTATGGAATCTGCCGATCGAACACCCTGTGAATGTTGCATATGAAGCAGCTACGGCTGATATTGGAGATTTCAATATCATCGACCATTTCTACTTTGCGGCAACGGGAGAGATCTCTGTGAATTATAACAGAGACCTGGATGCATATCCTCTTCTCAGAAGGATTCTGGAAAAGATTACGGGATCTTCCGAGGTGTTCAACAGTCCCACTGAAATGGGCGTGAACCGATGTGGTTTTGGAATCATCGACGATGAGGTGACCCGCTGGGCTGCAGGCCAGGAAATCATTCGAAGGTATTACAGAAGTGCCTGTGAGTATGTCCAGGGAATCGGAGAGAAGCCCGCTGTGCAGAGATGCCAGGAGCTCATGAACAGGTGTGGACTGACGCTTGAGGATCGACCGGCTGTCCGTCCTGCCCGTATTGCATTGGAAGATGCGATTGCTCGGAAGAAGAATAACAAGGGAGTGTCCTGTTCTGCGGCGATTCAGCTGAAGAACGGTCTGATTGTGACAAGCCATAATTCACCGATGATGCATGCGTCCAGCGCCATGGTCCTCAATGCACTCAAATGTCTTGCAGGCATTCCAGAGGAAGTCGAACTGATTCCTTCCAAGATAATCGAATCGATAACTGCCATGAAACGTGACCAGCTTAACGGACGGGGTGTGTCATTGAACCTCGATGAGATGCTGATTTGTCTGGCAGTGTCTGCCGCTTTGAATAATGAAGCAAAGCAGGCATTGGATCATCTTTCTCAATTGAGGGGATGCGAATCACACATGAGTCATGTCCCATCTACGGGAGATTGGTCGGGATTGAGAAAGATCGGGATAAACGTCACAAGCGAGCCTCAGTATCCAACTTCAAGCTTTCTGAATTTCTAGAAGCTTGTCCTGAATGTCAGCCTGGCGCTTCTGCTTTCAGACAGCTCCAGGCTCAGGATGCCCTTGCATATCGAATGACTCATTTTCAAAGTGCAGCCTGTGTTTTCAGGGGAGATCGTCATTGCCGCTTTTTTGACTTTGAAGCCTAGAAATGGCACATTTTTCTTCCTGATTCCGGCAGAGACCTGGAATGCTTTTGATTTCAGCTGGATTTCGAAGCTGTGGTTCTTCTCGATGGCAGATGTGGATTCAATCTGATAATCAAATCCAAAGACTCCCTTCAATTCGGTTTCTCCGAAGCGGATGAATATTTTCTTCTCGGATGAGAAGAATACTTCCTGGCACCGCGAATAATGTATCGGTGCAGCTTTCTTATGGCAAGTCATCTTGAAGCTTCCATTTACTCTTTCAGAATCCACAGAAGCCTTGAGCTTCATTTCATGAACCGGTTGGGCCTGGTTTGATTTGCAGATGACCTGCGGTCCATTTCTCTGGTGAGTGCGTTCTGCTTCAAGAATGAGATTGCCCATCGACATCGTGATTTTCCATCCAATCTTTGCTGACAGTCCAGCTTCCGCTGTCCAGCTTGATACTGATATGGCATCAAGCGTCAGTCTCCCATCTGCTTTATGCAGTCCTGTCATGATGGATATCTGAGGGGATGGACCGAACCGTGATTTCCAGTCAATGAAGAGAGGTTCCTTCAAGTTCTTGGAATGTGCAATCATGATTCCCAGGCTGTATTGAGGATTGACTGTGATGAATCCTGCGGAACAAGGTGTGTCTCTCTGCACCGCAGGGGTTGAAAGGAAGAAAATGAATGGCCCATTTTTGACCACTGCTCCCCACATCGCATGCCCTGGCTTTGCATCTGGATTTGAGAATGCTTCGCTGATGCCTGATTGCGAAGGTGAAGTGAGAAGCTTCATCGGACCTTGAGGGGTATATCCACCGATGATTGCATTAAGTCTTTCAAAAGACAGTGAAAAAGAGCTGATGGATAATTTCAGCGAACTTTTCTTTTGAATCAGGCTGAGCTCAAGACTGGTCTCTTCCTGGTGAAAGTTCACTGTGATGTCCCTTCCTAATTGCCTTGGGATGAAACCGAGAGTCACATCATAAGCGGGAATTCCAGAATTCAAGAGTATTGCCATGAATAGTATAAGAAGTATTTTTTGCATGCTTGGCCTATAAGTCTTCAAAAGCTGTTTTTCGTTGAGATTACGTTGTAATTTTTCCCATGTTGTGCTTAAATTGTTCAATAGTAGAGGTATGACCTTAAGCATTTTATCATTTGGAGTTTGTATATGGTGATTCTTACATTGAACTGTGGCAGTTCATCGGCAAAATACCAGGTCTATGACTGGGATGAGAAGGACGTTCTTGCAGTGGGCGTCGTTGAGAGAATTGGATTGGAGTATTCCACAGTTGAGCATAAAGTCCGTGGAAAAGCGGAATACAATGAAAGATTCCTGTCCCCGACACACAAGGAAGCTATTGAAAAGATCATCAGTCTGATTGTCGATCCTGCACTTGGCTGCATAACCGATGTCAGTCAGATTGGTGCGGTGGGACACAGAGTGCTCCACGGCGGAGAGCTTTTCAAGCAGTCTGCTCTGGTGGATGATTCAGTCGTTGAAAAACTCAAGACAGTCGTTCCTCTCGGACCTCTTCACATGCCTGCGAATATCATGGGAATTGAGGCGGCAAGAAAAGTCATGCCGAACGTTCCTCATTCGATAGTCATTGACACCGCCTGGCATCAGACCATGCCGCCGGAAGCATTCATGTATGCACTTCCTTATGAATGGTACAAAAAGTACAATGTCAGACGCTACGGCTTCCACGGAACAAGCCATCTGTATTGTGCCAAGAGAGCCGCTGTCCTCCTGCACAAGGCTAACAAGGACACCAATGTCATCATCTGCCATATTGGAAATGGCGCTTCTGTCTGTGCTGTGAGAAATGGAGTCTGCGTTGACACCTCCATGGGTCTTACTCCGCTTGAAGGGCTTGTGATGGGAACCAGATGTGGGGACATGGATCCTGCGATAATGCCTTACATGATGAATAATCTCAAAATCGATGCTGCCGAGATGGACAGGATAATGAACAAGAAGAGTGGTCTTCTTGGTATCTGCGGATATTCTGACCGTCGTGATGTTCAGAATGCCGCTGTCAAGGGCGATGAGCAGGCACAGCTTGCGGTCAAGATGGAGTGCCATAGACTGAAGAAGTACATTGGGGCATATGCCGCAGAGCTTGGAAGAGTCGATGCCGTGATCTTCACCGCAGGCGTAGGTGAGATGGGCGATCAGATCCGCGGAGGTTCCTGTGAAGGGCTTGAGAGCATTGGAATCAAGCTTGATCCACACAAGAATGAGCTTTGCCATTGCCGGAATGGGGAATTCTTGATTTCAGCAGATGATTCTCCTGTCAAGATTTTCGTCATCCCTACTGACGAGGAACTTGTGATCACCGAGGATGCCTATGCTCTGATGAACGGAACATATGACGTGCATACCAATTTCCATTACTCCTTTGAGGATCCAAGTTACAAAAACAAGGGAAGAGAAAGAGGACTGGTGGATAATCTGAAGAAGAACAGCGAATTGAATTCGATTCTTGTAAGACCTTGACTTGGTTTGTAAAGTAAACTTCATTGCAGGCAGCTACTTGGCTGCCTGTTTTTGGTTAAAAATTCTAAATATTCAAACCATACAATACAACTTCTGGTTTTAAGTTAATACCATATAAGTTTAATATAGTTTTATGACAATATTTAGCAAGTGCAGCAACCTCTGCTGAAGATGCCATGCGTTGTGGGTTGACCAGAATGTTAGCGTGATGCTGACTGACTTTGGCTTTGCCGATTGACATGCCTTTCAATCCTGCTTGATCCATAAGCTTGCCGGCACTGATGATAGATGAAGGGTTTCTGAAGAAACTGCCTAGTGACGGCTCAAGTCCAATTCCTCTTTCCTTCCTTCTTCTGATTGCATTTTCAAATAGCTTCCTGGCTTGGCTGCTGTCTCCTTCATGAAGATGAAACCTGACTTCGGTGACAATCAGCTCTCTTTGCTGAAAGATGCTGCTGCGATATTTAAAGTCACATTCATTTCGTGTCAGTGTATGGAATGCCCCATTCAAATCAATGCATTTCACTGATTCTACCAGGTCTGATATCGATGTGCCTTCTGCACCGGCATTTCCGACAACAGCACCTCCTATTGTGCCTGGAATCCCTGAAAGACCGGTCATGTCGGATGTGAAGCAAAGGCTGTCTGCAACGATGTCATGAAGGCCTTCACCTGCAAAAGCCGTGAATGCCGAACCCAGTCTTGTCTTTCCCTTTAATTTAATCAGGCTTAGAAATGGCTGATTAAATGACGGATCTTCCGAAACAAGTAGGTTGGAGCATAGTCCAAGAATGACTGGAAACTTATTATATTGTGTTCTGATATAGGCAATTGCTTCCTTGAGTTCTTCCTCAGTGGTTGGCATGAGGCAACTGACTTCCTTGGGCCCGCAGCCTATGGTGCTTATTGCCCGCAATGGGAAAGTGCAGTTGATTTTTTCCAGCGTTTTGCTTATTCTATGAACCATAACCATATAGTATTGAAAACTATTTGCTTGTTCAACTGGAGTGCACAATGAAAATTAAGCTATATAACACAATGGGAAGACAGCTGGAGGAATTCCAGAGTATAGTCCCTTCGCATGTCGGAATGTACGGCTGCGGACCGACTGTGTACAATTATGCTCACATCGGCAATCTCAGAACATTTATTTTCGAGGATGTCCTGAAGAGAATGCTGATCCATTTCGGTTATGAAGTAAAGCATGTGATGAACATCACCGATGTCGGACATCTCACCGGAGATGGTGATGATGGAGAGGACAAGCTTGGCAAGATGGCCCGTGAGACAGGGCGTTCCGCCTGGGATATTGCCAAGTTCTATACCGAGGCTTTCTTCAAGGATTACGACAGCCTGAACATCGTAAGGCCAAATATCATCTGTGAGGCTACAAAACATATTCCTGAGATGATCGCCCTTATCTGCAGACTTGAGGATGGCGGGCATACTTATGTCTCTGGTGGAAATGTCTACTTTTCCATTGATACTTTCCCCGAATATGGCAAGCTGGCGAATCTTGATCTCTCAAGACTCCAGAGCGGTGCAAGAACCGATGTGGATTCCAACAAGCGGAACCCTCTTGATTTCGTTCTGTGGTTCACCAGAAGCAAGTTCGGCAAGCAGGAAATGATGTGGGATTCTCCATGGGGCGAAGGCTATCCAGGCTGGCATATAGAATGTTCGGCAATGAGCATGAAGTATCTTGGAGAGCAGTTCGACATTCACTGCGGTGGAATTGATGCGATTCCTGTCCATCACACAAATGAAATCGCCCAGAGTGAGGCGGCCACTGGCAAAATCCCATGGGTGAGATACTGGCTTCATGCCGAATTCCTTCTTTCAGGCAGCACTGGTGGGAAGATGAGCAAGAGCTCCGGTGAATTCCTGACTCTTCCGCTTCTGGTTTCCAAGGGATATGATCCTCTTGACTACAGGCTGTTCTGTCTTGGTGCGCATTACCGCAGTCAGCTTCAGTTCTCATATCAGGCAATGGACAGTGCCAAGGCTTCCAGAAAGGTCCTCATGGAAAAGGTCGGTCAGCTTAGGTTAGCCTGCAGTGGAAAGGAGCTTCCTCAGATCAATGGATCGGAGACCGGATGGATTCATGAGTTCGATGAGAGCATTGCCGCTGACATGAACATGCCGAAGGCCATGGCGGCGCTCTGGGGACTTCTGAAGGATGATTCGATGAGTGCTGAGGAGAAGCTAGCCGGGGTGCTCTACATGGATCAGGTGCTTGGTCTCAAGCTTGATACTGCTGTCTGTGAAGCGGATTCTGACTTGGATGTTCCACAGGAAGTCCTTGATCTTGTAGAAAAGCGTGCTATGGCAAAAAAATCAAAGGATTGGGTTGCGGCAGACAAGGCACGTGATATGATAGAGCAGATGGGCTTTGCGGTGAAAGATACTCCGCAGGGTGCGAAACTGGTAAAAAAAGTGTAACCTTTTAACGAGGATAGTTGTTAAGCTTATGGAATTGAGAAGTAGCGATGAGGCTGCGTTCAGGCAGGTTTATGATCAGGTTTTTCCTGTCATAATGAAGGTTGCATTTCATGTGACATACAACCTTGATGTCTCCGAGGACATCTGTCAGGATGCTTTTATCAGATTCTTCGATAAGAACATGGTGTTTGAAACCATGGATGATGCGAAGTTCTGGCTTATCAGGGTTACGAAGAACCTGGCGATAAACCAGATAAAGCGAAAGGCGAGGGAGACAGCTTCAATCGAGAAGTTGAAGCAAGTGACTCCTACCTCAAGCTATAAGGATGGTGCTTCACAGCTGCTTTTCCAGGAATCCACTGAAAGCGTGCGCAAGGCAGTCGCCCAGCTTTCAGAGAAGTATAAGACTGTCATTGTCTTGAAGGAGTATGCAGGTTTGGACTACAAACAGATTTCCAAGATTCTGAATATTTCTGAAAGCAATGTAAAGGTCAGAGTTCATCGAGCTCGAAAGGAGCTTGAGGTGCTTCTGGGCAGGGAGGATGCTTGAAATGTGTCTTGATGATCAGATTCTTAACACTTATCTTGACGGTGAACTTGAAGAACCATTCAGATCCCAGGTTGAAGAACATATGAGTTACTGCAGTGCATGCCGTGACAGATACAAGAAGCTTAAGAACCTCAAGCTCATGGTTGAGGCTTCCGTGATTTCGGATTCCGAGATTGAGACCCGGAAGGCCAATGTCCTGAGAATGATTGAGAACACTTGCTTCAGCAAGAAGAAGCCTTCATTCTTCAAACGTCAGCTGAGAATCAATCTTCCTGCTTTTGCAACCGTAGCCGCTGCCTTTGTTTTCGTGTTTGTCGGTTCAATTGTGTATATCAACAGAGAGACAAATCAGTTCATTCCGCCAAATGTGGAGAACACTATTGATGAGAACAATGTGAATCTCGTAAATTCGAAGACCGTCAAGACCATTGATGATTATTCGCTTGAGGAAATCCTTGATTCCCTTGATAAACGTGGCTATACGGTTGATCTGAAGATCAAGGGTGTGGCTCCTGTGACATTCGAATAGCAGTATTTCTTCCTTTCTGGAATCAAATGCTCCCGGTAAGTCCTTTTCCTTGTTTTCTGATTATCATAGATGAAGTCTGAACGGCATTGCGGTCATTCAGACAGTTTTTTGTACCCGCAATAATGTTGTAATTATGCCTCTAAATCTGTACAATGATTCTTGTTTTTCATCATGGAGGTGCATTGTGAAACTTAAAGCGATTGAATTGGAGAAATCATATGATCCAAAGGAATTCGAGCAGAGACTGTACGAGGAATGGAAGAAAAAAGGGCTTTTCGCTCCAAATGGTGATTCGAATGCACCAAAGTACTCTGTAGTCATGCCACCTCCCAATGTTACTGGTATTCTTCATATGGGTCATGCATTGAACAATACGCTTCCCGATATTCTGGTGCGCTATCACCGCATGAAGGGTGAGGATGTCTTGTGGGTGCCAGGCACCGACCATGCAGGTATCGCGACTCAGAATGTAGTCGAGAGATTCCTCCTCAAGGAAGGAAAGACCCGTCAGCAGCTCGGTAGAGAGGCTTTTCTCAAACGTACATGGGAAGTCAAGGAAAAGCACCATGACATCATTGCCATGCAGCTGGAGACGATTGGCTGCAGCTGTGACTGGAAACATGAGCGTTTCACGATGGACGAGGGACTTTCCCATGCTGTACGTGAAGCTTTTGTGACTCTTTATGAGAGAGGCCTGATCTATAAAGGCAATTATCTTGTGAACTACTGTCCTAAGTGTGGGACTGCATTGGCTGATGATGAAGTTGAATACAAGGAAATCCCGGGCAAGCTCTATGATGTCCGCTATCCGTATTCGGATGGTTCAGGATTCATCACAGTGGCGACGACCCGTCCTGAGACTATGTTCGGTGATGTCGCAGTCGCAGTGAACCCGGATGATGAGAGATACAAGGATGTCGTTGGCAAGATGCTTGTTCTGCCACTTACTGACAGGCAAATCCCGATCATTGCTGACAGCTTTGTCGATATAGCATTTGGAACAGGCATGGTCAAGATCACTCCTGCCCATGACCCGAATGACTATCAGTGTGGAAAACGGCACGGTCTTGAAGCCATTAACATACTCAACCCTGATGGAACCTTGAATGATAATTGTCCTGAGAAGTACCGAAATCTTGGTGTCCTTGAGGCAAGAAAGCTTGTAATCGATGATCTGAAGACTCAGGGCTATTACATTGGAGAAAAGGACCATTCTCATGAAGTTGGCCATTGCTATCGCTGTGGCACAGTTGTGGAACCTTATCTGAGCGAACAGTGGTTCGTAAAGATGGATACCATGGCTCAGAAGGCCCTTGATGCCTGGCGAAATGATGAGGTTCGATTCTTCCCAAAGAAATGGGAGAATACCTATGTTCACTGGCTCGAGAACATCAAGGATTGGTGCATTTCCCGCCAGCTTTGGTGGGGACACCGAATCCCTGTGTGGTACTGCAATGAGTGCGGAAACATGATGGTGAGAAGGGAAGATCCGACTTGCTGTGAAAAATGTGGCAGCAGTCATATCCGACAGGAGACTGATGTCCTGGATACATGGTTCAGTTCATGGCTTTGGCCTTTCTCAACTCTTGGATGGCCTGAAGTCACACCGGATCTCAAGCGTTATTTCCCAACCGATTCTCTTGTGACCGGTTACGATATCATCTTCTTCTGGGTATCCAGAATGATCATGGCCAGCCTTGAATTCCTTGGAAAGGTTCCTTTTCGTGATGTTTTCCTTACTGGGCTTGTCCGTGACAAGCTTGGAAGAAAGATGAGCAAGAGTCTGGGAAATGGTATCGACCCGATTGAGGTAGTCAAGCTTTATGGAGCCGATGCAATGAAATTCACTTTGGCTCACAGCTGCACTCAGGGACAGGATATCCTTATTGATATGGATTCATTCAAAATGGGATCCCGTTTCTGCAACAAGATTTGGAATGCGGCAAGATATCTGCTGATGAATCTTGATGGCGTCACACTGAAGGATTTCAAGGAAGTCAAGTTGGGCACAATGGATAAGTGGATTATCCAGCAGCTGAATCAGGCTTCCAGAAAAGTTGGTGAAGGTCTGGAGAGCTACAAGTTCAACGAGGCGGCACAAGCCATTTACGAATATTTCTGGAATGATTATTGCGATTGGTATATAGAAGCTTCCAAGGATTCATTCTACAGTGCTGATCAAGATAAGAAAGATAATTCGATGACAATTCTTCTTGAGATTCTTAAGAAGTCGTTGCTGTTGATGCACCCCTTCATCCCTTTCATTACCGAAGAGATTTATTCAAAGCTACCGAACACGGATGGGTATTGCATGACAAGTAGCTATCCTTTGTTTGATTCTTCAATTGACTATTCATTTGAAGCTAAGCTTGTCTCAACAATGCAGGAAGCTGTCAGACTGGTAAGAAATGTTCGTGGTGACATACAGATTCCTCTGGATAAGAAGATTCATGTTGTGATAAGGCCCGATTCAGCTGATGATGCTGCTTCATTCATGGAAGAGAAGAAATCTCTTTTTGCAGGGTTTATGACATGTGATCGTCTTGAAATCGATACAGATAGGAAATTGGATGTGAAGAATGCACTTCCAGTAGCTGGTTCTGGCTTCAACGTCTTTGTATTTGTCAAGGATGCAATTAATGTTGATGATGAGATTTCCAAGCTGGAGAAAGACATAGCCAAGAACAAGGCCAGTCTCACTCAGACCTTGGCTAAGCTTAGCAATGAGAAGTTTGTGAATAATGCCAAACCTGAAGTTATTGAGAAGGAAAAAGGAAAGCAAGCTGAGTTTGAAGAGAAAATTCAAAAAGCTGAACAACATATAAAGGCTTTGCGTTCATTTTAACTTGTTTCTAATGTTGTGTTTGTGATATTATTGAAGCCAAGGTTAGTTATGAAGAAGAAAAACATTCTATTTAGTTCTATCTTGGCTTTCCCATTCTCTGTCTTTGCTGCTTCCCAAGGGAACCAATCGACATGGTTTGAGAAGTTTTCACTTAATATAAGTGAATTCAAAGATAGCATGTTCTCTTTTTTCGGTAGCCTTAATTCCTTTTTGGTTCAAAAGTTATCATCATTCGGTGATTCAGTTGAGGCTTCCTGGAATTCGTTTTTGGATTTGAATCGTAAAGCTGGTTCCTTTATAAAGACCTATGGCCTTGATTTTTTAAGTTCCTATTGGGTTGAGGTCTTAGGTGGTGTCTTCTTGCTTATCGGTTTGATTTTTCTTCTTCAAGGTGTGTTCTACAAGCCACGTTACAGCCTTGAAACAGTGCCTTCCAATGCCGTGCCATTAAAAAAGGCAATGAAAGGTTCTTTAAAAGATAAAGAAAGATCTTCTTCTAATAAAGACATAACCAGCCAATTTCAAAGTTCGGTTTCTGATCAGATAAACCCCGTCAATGTTCCACATGTTGAAAGTTTTGATAATTCGTTTGCTAATTCAAGCTCCAGCAAAAAGATTGAGGATGAGGAAATATTTGAGAAGCTTAGAAACACTTTAAATATAGACAAAGAAGACTTGGAATTCTTCGAAACCCTTTCGAAGAATTTCAATAAATAATTATATTATGATATTTCTTCAATTCAAATATACTTAAAATTTGTATCGTAGTACCTATAAAATTGTATAAAATTAAATATTAAACTATTAAACCAGCATAGTTACAAAGAAAAAAA
>JAAYFO010000200.1 GCA_012728215.1 Spirochaetales bacterium
AAGCTGATTCCAAAACCTGCAGTCAGCTGAAAGTCTGCTCCCAGATTGCTTGCAATGCTGGAATCTTTCTGATATTCCACTTTCTGGATGTAATCCGCCTGCAGCCAAGAATCAATCTCAGGCCAGGCAAAGCCGCCGATCCAGTCATTCAGACAGGTGTCGGCAAAAAGACTTGCAGAGTATACCTGCAGCAGTTTATTTCCGCTCAGAGCCTTAAGCTGCCTGTTCGCCATGTCATTGTTGTCTCCACCACTGTTGTGTGACTGATAGATTGTCATTTCTCCATGGAATGAAGCTCTCAGATTCAGACCAAGCTTGCATATTCCAGGGATAACGAGAGCGTTGCTCCAGTCAGCAACCACAGAATCACCTCCATAAGGGAATCCAATGTAGTCGAAGGTGGTGATGTAGCTGACCGTCCAAAGGCTGAATGTTCTCATCATCATCAAAAAATCCACGCCGTCCCTTCGATAGAGCATCGGGGTGGTATAGGCACATTCCAAAGACGAATTCAGGATGCAGCTTCCCAGATCGCAAGTGAGCTCCATCCCCCCAAGCAATCCCCAGGCTCCCTGCTGCGATTCATCCTCGTTTGGGGCTTTTGCCTGATCCAGACAGAATTGTCCGTAGATATTGATTCCTCTGGCAAGCTGTATGTCCAGCTCGGCGTGGGCAATTGCATTGAACATCGAGCGATTGTTCAGATTGTGATAGATCATTGCCGGGTTGAGGAAGCCGAAGTCCATGATGTCTGTCTGGTACATTACATTCTCTGATATGGAAAAAGTGAGCCAATGATAGAATCTGAACTCCAGACGATGTGCCAGCAGCATCTTTACATTCTGCGTCTTTTGCTCGGAGTTGGAATTGGCCGTCTCGAAGAACAGCGTGAGAAAGTCGTATTTGAACCTGTCGGTGAAGGCTTCCAGACGGAAGTAGTCATGATAATCCACATGGTCATCAATCACCATGTTTCCAATATGAGAGTTGCCCCAGTCAAGCCTGTCTCTTCCGACACCTATGTTCCAGTTTTTTCCGCCAAGGTGAAGGATTGCACGTTTCGGCCATTGAAAGTCGAAGTTTGCGCTCTTGTCCGGGAAATTGAATAGAAATGGAACTGTATGGAAATAGGCAGCCTTGGAACTGAACATGTTGGACAGTCCATCAACCGTCCCTATCATGCTCAGATCATATACTCCATCGGGATCAGCCGCTGCCAGCTGAGAAAGATATTCATCGGTACGAATATAGTTTCCAGCATCTTCAT
This sequence comes from Spirochaetales bacterium, assembly GCA_012728215.1. Lineage (GTDB taxonomy): Bacteria > Spirochaetota > Spirochaetia > Sphaerochaetales > Sphaerochaetaceae > JAAYFO01. The sequence continues at coordinate 1,268 of JAAYFO010000200.1, forward strand.
CCGAAGCACCATACCTGCCGTATCCATACATCAGGTCGCAGTAAGTGTAGAAGAAGTCTCCGATGTCCATTTCCAGATCGGCTTCAATTGCATGCTCCCTATCCTCAAAGCCACGGATCCAATCGTTTTCCTGATTGAAGGCTGTGTTTGCATGGGCATAAATCTCGGGGTTGAATGTCAGACCTGCGCTGAAATGGAAGTCCTCGCCAAGTGACCAGCGTGGGTATGAGCCTATTTCATTTTCCATGCTGTCATACAAGGCCATTCCAGCAGGAGAAAGGGACGATCGGTCAATTCGTGAAAGAATGATCCGTGCTTCAGCAAAGGACCATGGGCGGGAATTGGAAGGTGTGCCTTTTCCTGCCAAGGCATAAATCATATCCATGGATTCATATGCATCTGAGCCAATTGCAAGCATCTGAGCATCTGAAGCGGATGCCACGGGA
>JAAYFO010000033.1 GCA_012728215.1 Spirochaetales bacterium
CTTGAAAGACGGATCGAAATCATCACAAACGACCCTGATCCGGATTCCTCGGAAGGTCTGCAAGCCGAACCTTTTGTACCAGAAGAAGGATCAAGTATAAGAAAATAGTGTTTAATACACTTGAAATGACTACTTTGAAAGTTTAGTATTCAACGTGAATTCAGAGGAGACTCCGTGAAAAAACTCGTATTAGCAGAAAAGCCCAGCGTTGGGCGAGAACTGGCAAGGGTGTTGGGCTGCAGAAATTGCGGCAAGTATTTTGAAGGCGAAAGCTACGTCGTGACCTGGGCGTTAGGACACCTCATCACGCCAGCCCCGCCTGATTTCTATGGTCAGCAATACCGAAGATGGTCACTTTCGACACTTCCAATCCTGCCTGAGACTCTTGAGAACATTGTAATTGAAAAGACAAAGCAGCAATATGAACTCGTTGCCGGACTAATGGGAAGAGAGGATATTCAATCTCTGATCATTGCCACCGATGCTGGTCGAGAAGGTGAACTCGTTGCCAGATGGATAATCCAGATGGCACACTGCAGCAAGCCACTGGAACGTCTTTGGATCAGTTCCCAGACAGATTCGGCAATCAAGGAAGGATTCGAGAACCTTAAAAGCGGGGAACAGTACTACAACCTGTATCAGGCCGCCGGTTGCAGAAGCGCTGCTGACTGGTATGTAGGATACAACGTCTCCCGTGCGATGAGCTGCTTCTATGACACACCGATGTCGGCAGGAAGAGTACAGACCCCTACCCTTGCATTGATGGTCAACAGAGAGCATGAAATCAATTCATTCACTGGAAAATTCTACTGGACCATCAAGGCTGACTTCGGATCGTTCTCCGCATCATTATTCAAGGACGGAACCATAAAGCTTCCTTCAGAGCAGGAGGCAAATGACATTGCCACCAAACTGGCAGATGCACAGGGTTCAGTGAACACACTGAGCGAAGAGATCAAGACTCAGCAGCCTCCTCTTGCATACGACCTCACTGAACTGCAGCAGGATGCCAATACATCCCTGGGTTTCAGTGCCAAGGAGACGCTTGATATTCTTCAGCGACTTTATGAAGTCCACAAGATAGTCACTTATCCACGGACTGACAGCAGATACATAACTCATGACATAGTGGCAACGATTCCTCAAAGGCTCGCTGCCCTCACTGGAACGTCATTCGGACTGAGAGCCATGAGATTCCAGGAGAATGGATATAGAATCGACAATGAGAGATTTGTCGTTGACAGCATGGTCAGCGACCATCATGCACTTCTTCCTACCGAACAGAAGGTTGACCTTTCCAAGCTCAATGAGAAGGAACGCCAGCTTTGGGAACTGATCATCATGAGATTCCTGGAAGTTCTATCACCGGATTACTGCTACAAGACAACTACTGTCACAGCACAGGTGAGCGGTGAAGTATTCATAAGCCGTCTGACAATTCCTCAGAATCTTGGATGGCGTGAGGTAGGGCGTGACATCAACAGAGCTTCGACATGCGTCATTGATGAAGACGTGCTTGAGAGCAGGACATCGCAGACTATGGAACTGAAGGAAGGAGACCCGCTTAGGGTCGTATCCACGCAGGTGAAGCGATTCAGCACTCCTGCCCCATCACGCTACACAGAAGCCACCTTGCTCTATGCCATGGAGCATGCTGGAAAGTTCGTCGATGACGCCCAGCAGAAGAAGCATCTTGCCAATGGTCTTGGCACTCCGGCCACCAGGGCTGATATCATTGAGAAGCTAATCTTTAACCGCTGCATTGAACGGCAGGACAGATATCTTGTGCCGACACCGAAGGGAATGGAACTGGTCCGCTTGGTTCCTCAGCAGCTGCAGTCACCTGAACTGACTGCCGTCTGGGAAGAAAGACTAGCACTCATCAGTTCCGGTGAAGAATCTCCTGAGAACTTCATCGCTGATGTAAAGAGCAATGCACGCGAACTTGTCAATCAAGTCGTGGCATCCAAGCTCAAATACGATCCTGCTTTGATGGGAGAAAAGACCTGTCCGTTCTGTGGCTGGCCAATGATTCGCATAGTGGATGAATATGGTCAGATACATAATGTATGTCAGCGCTTCAGCTGTGGTTATGAAGAAAAGGAAGTGAAAGTCAAGGAACCAGTCCAACAGCCGGAATCCAAAGCTTTTGATAGTGCAGGAACAGAACATCAGACCGATGACGTTGCTGTGAAGAAAGTCAGGGCCGTCGCCTCAGCCACCGCTGACCCGCTTGCAAGGAAGAAGATTGTGATCCGCAAATCAGCCTTGAAGAAGGAACAGCCTGATTTCATTTGGAAGACCACGTTGGAAGTCGTCAAGCCTAGCCACTATCATCCACGTCATGAACGTGACCTCTCCAGCAGAAGAGGCAACAATGCCCCATCCAGACGCGACCATGACTTCAGCAGAAAGCCAAAGTCATCTGATGCCAGTGCTTCTGAAAAAACTCAGCGAAGAAGCAACACAGAAGGAAAAAGACGTGAGGACAGCAAGCCTTTCACTCCAAGACCGTCATCCACAGGTGGAACTTTTGCAGATTTTCTGGCCGTTCAGAAGAAACGGGAGCAGAGAGACCTGGACCGCCGAAAGAAGAAATAATTCAAACGACATCGATAAAGCCGTCTTCCACCAGGGAGGCGGCTTTTTACCATACGGAGGGAAGCTCGGACCACCGTGTGGTGTAATGAGGTGACAGATGACAATGTCTGAGCAAGTTTCCCTTCCTAAGCAAGCCTGATGAGAGGCAGGTGAGTTCAGGCTGACAGACTGAGAACCGGGCAAATCTGTCTTCCTTCTCCAAGCGAGAAACTTCGTTCTGAGAATCAAAAAGGGAAAATTGCCTGCATGCAAGCTTTGAGAGCCCAAACACGCTCACTCTGCTGGTCTTGTACTCCAATCCTTCTCTGAAGATAGTCAGCAGCACAGCCTTTGCACTTCTGAACAGAGCAGGAGCATAGCTTGCCGGCTGTTCCAAGGCTCTGGAAGAATTGCCGAAGTAGAAATCATCCTTGAATCTGTCAGTGAGAATCTGAACAGAAATGAAGGAAGCTGCCAAACCACGATTCACGAGTTTTCTGGACAGAACTTCACAATGACAGGATATGGTGCATTCAAGATCATCAATTGTGGAAATTTTCTTTTCAAAGCTGATTCCACTAGTGAACGACTGCCGGACAGGATTCTCCTCATCAATGCAGATCTGTCCTCTGAGCTCACAGGCAGTGCGCAGTCCAGTCACACTGAACATTCTTCTGATCCAGGCATCGGACCTCTGAGTCAGATCCCAGGCTGTGGAGATTCCACAATGAAGCATGGTCTTATTGAGCCGGTGACCTACTCCCCACACATCACCGATTGGAGTATTCTTCAAAACCTCACTTTCCGTCTCCGGCAAGATGCAGTGCGCACCACCATTCTTCTTTGCAATATGATTGGCAATCTTGGCAAGCGTCTTGGTCCTTGCCACACCAACGGATATCATCAGCCCAGTCATTCGCTTCAGAGTATTGTGAAGCCTCATCGCATAATCAGGATAATCCATCTTCACAGGAACCGTGAAGAACGACTCATCTATGGAATATGGTTCGACATGGAGGGCAAAGTGCCGCAGAATATTCATCGTCCGGTCAGAAATATCCTGATACAGTGCATAATTTGAAGAAAACACCGTCACCCCTGAAGTCTCAAGCTGTGCACGGCATTCTGCATATGTTGCTCCACGTTCAAATCCAAGCGCCTTGGCCTCTGACGTCAGTGCAACTATGCATCCATCGTTGTTGGAAAGAACCACAACAGGCTTATCACGAAGATCAGGACGGAACAGTTTCTCACATGAGGCATAGAACGAGTTGCAGTCAGCAAGACCCATCATCCATTTGATCTCCTGAACTGCCTTACAATGCCTGTCACGACACCGAATGATATCAATTCACCGACTATGGGAACAGGCATGTAGGATGGATTCTCAGGAACGAGGCTGATGCTGCTGTCTTTAATCATGATTCTCTTAGCAGTGAACATGCCATCCACCTCCGCTATGATCACATCACCATCGCGAGGGCGCAGTGACCTGTCTGTGATGAGTATGTCACCGGGATAAATCAAGGGCTCCATCGAATCACCTGAAGCCCGTAGACAGTATGTGCTGCTTGGATGTCTGAAAAGCAGCTGGTTGAAGTCCAGCGGTTCTTCCCTGTGCTCAAGTCCAGGCGAAGGAAAACCACAGGTAACTGATCCCAAAATCTCTGTAATCATGTATTATACTTAACATAGATTAAGTACAATTGTCAATCCTCTTCCTTCTTGTTTCACAACAATCTCTCAAAACTCAGCAGAAAGCGATTCCATCTGACTTATATGATGACTAGAGAACAAAGTTCTCTTCCAAAGGAGAATCAACAATGAAAAGAACAGGACTGATGACATTTGCAGTCATATGTGCACTGCTATGTTGCTTCATGGCGGCAGGATGCAAGGATGGAATCAAGAAAAATCTAACAGGCATAACAGTGGACGTATCCGCTCCAGCACTGCAGGATGCCAAGACCATAGCACCGGAAGGACGAAAGCTGGAAATCAGCACATATACTCTGAACGGAACAGGGCCGGATGATTCCCGTCTTGATTCACTTGAGAGCAACACTGGAAAGTTCACCCTCTCCAACATACAATGCGGTCTCTGGACATTTGAATCTGTAGCCCTGAACAGCGAGGGCATTCATCTGGCAAAGGGAAGCAAGAGTCAGGACATACAGAAGAGCACCAAGACGACATCGATAGTGATGAATGAACTTCCAGGCACAGGACGTCTGGAGCTCTCAATCGAAGTCCAAGGTGATTTCTATCTGCCTCCAAATTCGGAAGCACAGGTGATAATTGAACTGTTTGATCAGAGGACTGAAAGCAGAACAGTGTACAGCAGACCTGTGAATCGCACGACAGTCAGCTCGGCATTCACAAGAGAAGCCATACATGCCGGTTCATACGAGATATCAGTATCTTTGTATCGTGACAATCAGATAATCACAAGTGCCGTTGATGCCGTGAGAATCGTAGGTTCATCCATCACAAGTGGAAACATCTCACTTCTTGTCGGCAACACGACGGAAGTGACGGATGCTAAAGTGGAAAGCGATGTCTCAGCACCAATTCAGGGCATCATTAAGGTGCGGAGAAAGGGAGCTGAGCGTGAGTTCAAGTCATATCTGCTTACATTCAAGTCAGCCAGGCTTCCAGAAGGTGTGACAGAAGAGGATCTGTCATTTCGATGGTACTGTGGAGGTGTTCCGGTAATCAATGGCAACTGCAGCACCTGTGAAGTATCCCCAGAAATCGACTCACAGTACACAGTCATAGTGACCACATCCAAACTGGGAAGCACAGGAAGTTCAACGGTGAATCTAAAGGGTCTGGACAATTCCGACTATCAGGATGAATTGCCTAAGTCGGTCGAAACGCCATCTCGCCCTTGAAGTCCGTATCAAGAAGCTTCTCAAGAGCCAGATGGGCAAGCGTCAATCCAAATATTCCAGTAACAGTCGGAAGGCTTCCAAGCACACGTCTCACACGGCCTCGATCGAGGATCTGTTCATTGAAGTCATTCTGCTCCTCTTCCTGCGGATCCTTGTATTGATACACCACCAGTTCCGGAGAGAACACAGTGTCGATTCCTCTTCCGACTTTACGCTTGCGTAGATTCGCCCTGACCTGCTTGGCCAAAGGACATCCCCAGGTATCCATCAGATCGCCAGTTCTCACCAATGCTGGATTTCTCCGCAACGCGGCACCCATGGATGAGATTATTTGGAAATGATTCTCATATGCATATTGAAGAAGGCCACATTTGGGATTCAATGAGTCTATAGCATCAATCACAAGATCTGGTTCTCCTTCAAAGATCTGTGCAAATGTATCCGAATTTGCAAATATCGGAAGAGCTTCCACCTCAGCCTGGGGGTTTATATCATGAACCCGCTGAGCTCCAACATCACATTTCAACTTCCCCACCGTGGAGTCGAGTGCAAGCAGCTGACGATTGATGTTCGTCACACCAACGGTATCAAAATCCACAATCCTGAGCTTTCCGACACCACTCCGTGCCAGGGCCTCCAGGCAGTAGCTTCCAACGGCACCGGCACCAACCAGGACAACAGACTTTGAAGCAAGTGACTCGACAGCTTCCTCACCGATGAATCTGCTTATGCGTAAAAATCTCTCCGAGACCACGACAATTCTCCTCCAGTTCTCCAACATTCATTCCAGTGGCAAATGCGACTTCC
>JAAYFO010000034.1 GCA_012728215.1 Spirochaetales bacterium
AATGGGACGCATAACTCCTGAAAAATTCTCGAAACGCCATGTGATGAGCACAAAAGCAGAGTATCTTGAGCAGTTCATTCTTGAATCAGTGAGAGCAGAGCTATGCCATTGCTTCTCCTTGTTCCTTTCAATTCCGATTCTCACATTCGTCGATACTCCATTCTTCAAATGGGCATTGGTCTATGTAATCTTCCTCAATGCACCATGCATAATGATACAGAGAACCAATCGTCCACGACTGGAACGCATCCTTCAACATTCTATCCGCTGTACAGAGACAACTGAAGTCATCCATGAAGATATTCAACAAAATAAAACAAAATGTTGAATATAATTTGGATGCAAGTGCATTAATCTTGAAAAATGCAGAAATATATCGTATATTGTTATAGCTTCATCATGAAGCTATGATAGGAGAAAAACTATGAAGAAAACAATTTTGATCATCATGATCATTGCGGCAATCGTTCTTCCTCTGACCGCAGCAGCTCCAACCCTGAATATTCAGAAGGCAGCCAAGGGGCAGTTCGGCGCAGGTGTCAACCTCGGAACCAACCTTGGTGCGGCTGTCAAGTGGGATAACAAGGATTGGGACCTGTATGCAAATATTGGTGCTGGCTACATTGGGAGTAACGGTTTCCATTTCCAGGGTGAAGTCGGAGCAGAATTCCCCGTATATCAATTCGAGATTGAAAATCAGAAATTCGATGTCAACGTCGGTGGATTGATTCCAGTGGGAGTTGGCTCCTATGGCGTGGATCTTGGCATACTTGCTACAGCTGGCATCTCCTATGATTTCAAGGACTTTCCTCTCACCATGTATGCCAGAACCGGCCTAGGTGTCGTTCTGCTGTTCTCAGACCCAGTCAAAGTCAGCTTTGGCGGATCTGGTGCAATCGGTGCAATCTGGTTGTTCTAATCCAAGAGAAAATTCTTAATTCAGGCGGGTCTCTTCCAAGGCCCGCTTTTTTATCACCAGATTGGTCTTCTTTTCAAAACAGTTCTCCCTGAGTCACAGTCTGCCTTCTTATGGCAATCACATCATCCAGTCCCAACAATTGACTTACTGGGATACCTTCAAGCTTTCGTTTCCATTTATTCTGAATCTGATGATAAAAGCTTCTGGGTATCATTACTGTTTTGCCGATTGACAATGCGAAATCACAGGCCTTGCGGCCCCCGCCTTCTTCCTCATCCTCGATAAGCACAGTGCACGCCGAATGCATCACAAGAAGCCTGCTTCTCATTACAAACCACCATTTCTGCATCGTCTCATCAGAAGAAAACTGAGATATCGCCAGACCTTCACGGCATATTCGGTCAAACAAGCCCCTGTTGCACGATGGATAGCAGGGGCATGTAAGAGAGAATGGAACAAAGGCGATAGTACTGCCAAACTTCAAGGCAGTCTCATGAGCAGCTGTATCTATTCCAGCAGCAAGGCCTGACCCTACAACAGTTGATGAACCCAACAAACAGACCTGCTTCGCAATGTGCACGGCATTTTCCAGCCCTTCTTCCGTCGGTCTTCTCGTCCCCACTATTGCAATAGACTGCTTTTTCAGCAGCTTCAGATTTCCCTGACAATGAAGAACATTAGAATTACCGCCTATGGTATTCGGTATCGAGATGATGGGGCGAGAAGCATAATATTCACTGCAGAGCTCCTCCATCTATCCATCCTCCTCCCTATTCAATACCATGGATACATTCAAGTTAACATAGACAGATATAAAAGCAACCGCGACAAGCATGAACTCTGGACAAAAGAGAAAATATCGTTACCTTTTACTAGCGAAAAATACTACAAGGACACAATTATCCGCTTTTTGCTATGTTTTGTTACAGTGCCAATCACTGAAGCATGACAATCAGAAAGCCTATCCAGCAGAATCTCTGCATCCTTGGATGGCAATGATAGAAGAAGACCACCGGAAGTCTGAGGGTCATAAAGCATATCCCTTTGTTCTCTTTTGAGTTCTGAATCGAATTCAACATTGTCACCAATAAACTTCATATTATTGTAGAGGCCTTCAGGAAGCAGTCCCAACCGTGCATACTCCAGCGCTTCAGCCAGAAATGGGATGCGGCTGTAATCCAGATGCAGCGAGACCTCACTTGCCTGAGCCATTTCCAAGGCGTGGCCAAGCAGCCCGAAGCCAGTGATGTCGGTAGCTCCGTGCACATCCAGTCCCATGGCAAAGTCCCGTGCATACCGGTTAAGAGCAGTCATGGATGCAGTCACTTCCCTCAAGGCTCCCTCAGAAGCCATGCGTGCCTTGATTGCAGTGTTGATCACACCAGTACCGATCGCCTTGGTAAGCACAAGCACATCACCTTCAACTGCACCGGAGTTTTTCCATATGCCTGCTTCCCTTGCGAAACCCGTCACACACAGACCATACTTCGGCGTAGGGTCGGCTATAGTATGTCCACCGGCTATCACGGCACCCGCTTCCTGGACCTTTGACTGGCCTCCCAAAAGAATCTGCCTCATCACATCATCACCCAGACATGATGGAATGCAAAGAAGATTCATCGCTACCGAAGGCTTGCAGCCCATGGCATAAATATCACTCAGTGCATTTGCAGCTGCAACCTGTCCGAATGTGAATGGATCATCAACCATTGGAGGAAAGAAATCCACTGTCTGAACGCATACCAGATCCCCTTCAATCCGGTATATCAAGGCATCCTCACTGTTGCTGAATCCTTCCACCAATCTGCTGCTTTCCATCCGAGGAAGCGATTCCAGAACTCTATGCAGTGTCTTTGGTGCAAGTTTCGCCGCACATCCAGACGTGCTGACCATTTCGGTGAGCTTCACATCCTGCTTCATATTTCCTCCGTCACAGTCTTAATCTGCTGATATTCCCCGTTTCTCTTCAGAAAAACTGACTCGCTTCTCCCATTGAAGCGGAATTCTCCATCTGCAATAACCATTGCGGCAGTACCGCAGGACGATGATAATTGCCGGGGAACGCTGGACAATCTGCATGGGACACCATCCTTTCTGCATTTATCACGAAATGACAGGGCATCATAATGGCAGAAGAACGTCACCCAATATTCATTCATCGCTTCAGCCCTTCTTCACAAGATTCAGACGGAATTCCCTTGCACCATCTTCCATCTGTTCCTCAATGCTGACATCGTAACCCATTGCTTCGGCGTATCTGGCGACATTCTCCTTAGCGGCGAAATTGTCAACAATCACCTTGGTATCGCCGCAATGCGATCCGATTGCCCTCTTGACAGCAATGACAGGCTGAGGACAGCTGAGTCCTCTTGCATCGACAATCATCATTTTCCTTTCCTCGCTCATCAGTTCTTCTCCTTTCTGGCAACTCCCAGAACCATGCAGACCAGCAGTCCAATCACTACCGCGACACGTCCCGCTGCAGGGACGCCTGAACCGGAAACTCCTGAGAGCCCCAAGTTGTGAGAAACAGCTGCCCCTATGAACATTCCTACGACAGTAACTGCCGCATCGGAATCTCCTTCCCCTGAAAGAATCAGCTGTCGCAAAGGACACCCCCCTGCAAGCACCGATCCAAGTCCCACAAGCATCATTCCAAGAAAGTTCCAAAGATGGTCACTGTGGGCAACTGGCTGTCCGGAAAAACCAAGCTTGAAATTCCCCGTAATCAGATTTACCGCAAGCATGACGACAAACATGAAGACAGCTCCGCAAAGAAGCGTCCAGTCACCGAACAGCGTGGTGTCACGCAAACCGCCTACCATGCAAAGCCTTGTCCTCTGAGCCAGAATGCCCACAACCAGTCCAGCCGCAAGGCTTGCGACAATTGGAGCGTGCATGCTTCCCGGGCCTTTGGCTGAGAATGCAAGAATCGAAGGAAACGCAACCAGAAGAACAAACAGCAATATCTGAATTGATGGAAACACCAATCCTTCACCCTTGCTTTGCCGATGATAACGCCCAAGAGAAAAACCAATGTTGAGAAACAGGACTCCAACGCCTGTTCCAGCAGCAAATCCAGCAAATGCAATCAATGCATTCAGGTCTCCACCTGCAAGCCTTATGACCATTCTCAATGGGCATCCCAAAAATGCCAGTGCACCCACCATCACAAAGAACCCGATGATCATTCTGGTCATGAAAGCCGAGCCTCCTCTTGCCTTGAATTCACCGCTGACTGAAGAAATCAGAAACGATCCCAGAACCAATCCGATGATTTCAGGACGGATGTACTGCACCACTTTTGCCTGATGCAGACCCAATGATCCAGCGATATCCCTTACAAAGCAGGCGATGCAGAATCCCATGTTGCCAGGATTCCCCAGCCACGTCAGCGCCAATGCAATGATTCCCACAAGAGATCCTGCAATGGCGAGCATTATTTTGTCTCTACGAATTTTCATGAGCCGATTCTACCATTATATTTTTACTTATGCAATGGAATATCTGCCGCTTCTATGATATATTGAATCCATGAAGCGAGTATATATGGATAATGCCTCAACCTCATTCCCAAAGGCGCCGGGCACAGCTGAAGCGATGACTCATTACATAAACGACATCGGTGCAAATCTGAATCGTGGAGAATACAGCGATACTTTCTCCAGCGAGGAACATATCAATAACGTTCGCCGCATGATCGCTGATATGTTCGGATCATCACATCCCGAATGCGTCGCATTCACACTGAATGTCACCTCCGCCTTGAATACCATCATCTCTGGCCTATCAGCAGCAAGCAAACCAGTCCTGATTTCATCCATGGAGCACAATGCAGTGCTTCGGCCTCTTGTCCGCTATAATGTGCCATTCGTCACCATTCCTTCAGATGCTGAAGGACACTGCATCATCAATAATCTCAAAAAGTCAGCAAAGGAGGGAGCTGGAGCATTGATCATTCAGTCTGCAAGCAATGTAAGCGGAACTATTCAGGACATTCCCAGGATTGCCGAGATTGCTCATGCTTACAAGCTCCTTCTGATTGTCGATGCGGCGCAGGGTTCGCCTCACGTTCCTCTGAACTTGGAGAAAATGGGAATAGATGCAATCTGCTTCGCTGGCCACAAAGGGTTGCTAGGTCCTCAGGGGACAGGTGGAATGATTCTGTCACCTATGCTGGCAGACCGGCTTCTTCCCTTGATTGCAGGCGGAACTGGAAGCAGAAGCTTCTCGGAAAAAATGCCTTCATTCATGCCTGACAAGTTCGAAGCCGGAACGCAGAACATCCCCGGCCTGTTTGGGTTGGAGTGTGCCATTGACTATGAAAGAAATCATCATGAGGAAATCGAATCCAACCTTCAGCACCTGACGTCTCACCTCATCGATGGACTTCTGAGCATTTCTGGAATACGCATCCTGGGACCAGCAGCGGACGAAGCGAGAACTCCTGTGGTTTCGCTGACTTCCGATTTATTCGACATCGCCGAACTTGCCAGACTTCTTGAAGAGACAGGAAACATCCAGACAAGAGTCGGCCTTCACTGTGCACCTCTTGCTCACAGAAGTCTGGGAAGCTATCCAAGCGGTGCCTTGCGTCTTTCTCCCGGTCCATTCAGCACAGCCGAAGAAATTGACTTCACTTTGGACATATTGAAATGCTGCATGCAGAAACTTGCAGTTTCATAGAAACAACCGTTTTCAGAAATTCATCAGGCTTGACCCTTCCTGCTTTCCGACAGCTGCTTTTCCAACAGCTTCTCAATAGATTTCAAGGTCTCAAGCTTCTCATCCACTTTTACTACAGCGGCAGCCGTAGCAGCAGCCTGGGCAGCAAGCTCGTCAGCCTTGCGCTTTTCTTCGATTTCCTTGGACTTTCCTGCTTCACGAAGCTTATTGACGCTTCTGACAAAGAG
>JAAYFO010000201.1 GCA_012728215.1 Spirochaetales bacterium
CCCTTGCCCTCGGATCAGTGATAATCCTGGCAGTGGGTGGGAACGTGATGAAGACTTACTGGATCATCATTTCCAGTCCATTCCAGAATTACAGAACAGTCTGTGAAGTACTGATCAGGGCAATACCTTTGATAATCATTGCTCTTGGAGTCAGTGTCGCCTACCGAAGCGGAATCATCAACATCGGTGCGGAAGGACAGATGGCGATGGGAATAATCGCAGCAACATCAATGGCCTTTGCAGTTGGCAATGCACCAAAGGTCATTGCGCTTCCTCTTTGCATTCTGGCAGGAATGGCCGCTGGAGCAGCATGGGGGTTCATTCCAGGATTTCTTAAGGCAAAGCTTGATGTCTCAGAGCTTCTGTCCACAGTCATGCTCAACTATGTGGCAGCTCAGTTCTACTCCTTCTGCCTACGTGTCCCTTTGATGGATCCTGCAGAAATCGCCGGTGGCGGAACCGGCACAGCAATGAGTGCGAAACTGCCTGGTAATACTATTCTGACTAAGCTGATAAGAGGCACAGTGCTTCATCAGGGCATATGGATCGCCTTGGTTCTGGCTGTGATAATCTACTTTCTCATGTGGAAGACAAGCGTCGGATACAAGATGCGTGCATCTGGTGCATCCGAGCGAGCCGCAAGATATGGTGGAATAAACGTGGCTCTGTTTCTAGTGGTATCGATGGCAATCTCAGGCGGATTCGCAGGAATCGCAGGAGCAGTGGAAGTGATGGGAACCCACGGACGCGCACTGGAAGGAATCACAAGTGGATATGGTTTTTCAGGCATAGTCGTGGCGCTTTTCGGAGGTCTCCACCCGGCAGGAATAATTCCTGCGGCTCTGCTGTTCGGAATCCTGCTGTATTCGCAGGTATCGCTGCAGCTGTTCACCAACGTTCCACCTAACCTTGTCACAGCATTGCAGGGTGTGATAATTCTCGTGATTGTCGCGGTAAAGATGATCATAGACAACCCATACATGATAGAGAAGTTCAGAAAGAGATTCTTCTCATCCAAGAAGGAGGTCACGGCATGAGTTTCATTATTTCAGTTCTTGCACTTACCGTCAGATTCTCAGCAGCTCTTCTCATAGCCAGCCTTGGTGAAATGTTCAACCAGAGAGCGGGAATCTTCAACCTGGGCTGTGAAGGAATAATGTGCATGGGTGCATTCATGGGAATGCTGATACCATTCTCATACGGCGGAGCCAATATTGTTCCATTCGGAATCAATCTTCTTGGGCTCTTCTCAGGAATGCTCGTAGGCATCCTTCTTGGGCTGTTCTTCGGACTCATAGTCATTACGTTCAGAGCACCTCAGGGAATCGCAGGAATCGGACTTCAGATGTTTGGAGTAGGAGTTGCTGGAACCTTGTTCAGATCCTATATCGGTGGAACACAGTCCATCAGTGGAATCAACTCTGTCAACATACCTCTGCTGAGCGATATTCCTTTCATCGGACAGATATTCTTCTCACACAACCCTATCGTCTACTTTGCCTATCTGATGGTTCCTCTTGCAGCCTATCTGATCATGAAGACACCCTGGGGCATGAAGGTCAGAGCTGTCGGAACCAATCCAAGAGCTGCTGATTCGTTGGGAATCAACGTCAATAGAATCCGTTTCCAGGCCCTGGCAGTCGGAGGAGCAATGGCAGGCTTTGCCGGTGCATTCCTTACACTATGTCAGGCGAAGATGTTCAATGCAGATATAATCGGCGGACGTGGTTTCATTGCCGTGGCACTTGTCTACTTCGGACACTGGAAGCCCAGTAGGATTCTCCTTGGAGCGATTCTTTTCACTTTTGCCCAGACTCTTCAGACGCAGGTTCAGATCTTTGTTCCAAGCTTCAAATACTACGAATTCCTCAACATGCTTCCGTACCTTCTTGTCATAGTGGTGCTGGCATTCAGTCGCGAATCGAACAAATTCGGACCGACTGCCCTCGGCAAGCCATTCAACAGAGAAATGAGAACCTAAAGGTGATAGCCAGTCCCAGCTGCTTCGGCTGAAATCAGCTGGGAGGCAAGCTCATCATTCAGATAAAAATCCCAGCATCCCATCCGATGGAAAACATCCCCTCCGAATCCTTGCTTGAATCGGTACAGTCCTGCCATCGGATGATTTTCGGCGTTTCGACTTGGCGCTACTCCAAAAAGGTCATATTGCAGGCAGCCAGAAGCCTTAGCCTGCCTGATTGCCTCCCATTGCAAAGCATAGGTGCTCATGCTTTCACGCATCTGATTGGATGAAGCACCATAGAGGTAAGTCGCCCTTGACGAGGAAAACGTCAGGAACATCGCCGACAATGGAATATCATCGAGATAGGCAACAAGCAGTTCAAATCCAGTATTTGGATCCTCGTGATTGGTCCGATAAAGTGATTCAAAGAACAACCTGTTGTGAAGGTTGAGTCTGTTACGCTCGCAAGTCTCTTCATAGAGGCGGTAGAACACATCAAGATCGTCATATCCCCCTATTTTAACCTGCACCCCCTTGCGCTGTGCAAGACGTATGTTATAGCGGGTCTTCGGCTTCATGCTCATGAGAATATCGGATTCATCAGGCCTCAGGTTCACTATCATTGTATTGTTGGGAAGAAGATTGGAAGGAGCTTTTCGCAAGCTGTGATTCTCTGTACCGTAATTCATTCTTATTTCCTGCATCTGAACTTCCGGCAGGTCATTGTCCCATATTGATCTCCACGGAAGATCATAACGCAGCAATATGCAGTTTGGGGGAAGAAGAGGCCTGACCATCTCTGAAAGTTCCTCAATGAAGCATCCCTCATTGCCTGCTTCAGGTGTCAAAGCCGGACCGTAAGGAACATATCCGACGACCTGATCCCTTGATACAGGATGAAACAGCACAAGCATGTCATCCGAATAGAACGCAGAAAGCTGCGAAGATGCCTTGACCTTGAGCTCAAATGCCTGAGACTCGAAACCTAGGTTTTCCTTAACCTGCGACCAGAAATAGGTCTGATGAAGCAAAGGGGTACTGTACAGGTCGCGAACCGGCTTCCTGTCCACAAAGATATCCATCACATCCTCGATAGTTTGTTTTCTGATACATTAGCATGAAAAAAGAATAGGGTCTATTGCCTGCCTGTCTTTTGAATCTCAACGGACAACCTGATAACCTGATCAAGAGAAAGGCTCTCGGCACGAAGAAGTGGGTTGATTCCTGCATTAATCAGCTTATCCTCTGCCCCTTCAATCTGGATCAGATTATTCTTCAAAGTCTTTCTTTTCTGAGAGAAAATCATTCTTATCGTCTTGATGAACACAGGTCTGAGGTCTTTTGGAACAAGGCTCCTTGGCCGTCTTTCCAAGGCAATGACCGAACTGGATACTGCTGGAGGTGGATAGAAACATGAACCGGAAAGCGAAAAACAGATCCTAGGAAGATAATCCGCCTGAACCAGCATCGACAAGCTGGACCAGTCCTTGGAGCCCTGTGAAGCTGCTAGTCTTTGTGCCACTTCAGTCTGAAGCGTGAACACCATCTTTTCCGGAAGGCATCCTGCTTCCAGGACTTTGGCAATGCAGACAGAGCCGACGTTGTATGGAAGATTTGAGAAAAGCACATCCGGTGCTCCATCACAATTGAATATCTCCTCCCAGGTCTTAAGGAAATCACCTTCGACAAGTCGGAACCCTTTTTCGTCAGCAAAGGCCTGCTCTCTCAGAATTCGGCAGAAACCATGGTCTATCTCAAATGCGGTGACAGGAGATCCCCCTGCGAGAAGCCGCTCAGTCAATGCTCCGATTCCTGGTCCTATTTCCCAGATACGCAGTTTTTCATTCGGATAGACTAGTTGAGATAGCCGTTCTCTGGCATGACGGTCAATCAGAAAATTCTGTCCGAATTTCTTGGACATCACCAGGGAGTTCCTCTCCAGAAGAACCTTGATTGCCGCAGGCGAATCGTAATTGAAATTCCAGCTCATCCTTTCTTGCTTTCCTTCTTGCTTTTTCTAGAGAATACTTTATAAGAAGGCAAACCGTCAACATGATGAGGAAAAACACTGCAAATGCAATGCCTCCGGCAGAATACTGAAAGCGAAAGATGTCACACAGCCATTCATAGAGAAGCTTCTCCGCCAGCTTCAGAATATATGCTGATGGGAAGGCAAGGCGGGCGAAGCCGACTGACATCATTAAAAACACTGTCTTGCTTGCAATCGGGGTCATCAGTATGGAAAGAGGATGCCAGACTCCGTCCAGTCTGATTGACACCAGACCTGTGGCAAGCACAGCCCCTGCCCCATGCCCAATGGAACCTGCCAGTTTCTCCGGCATGATACGGACAAGATATGCTGACAGGTACCTTCCTACAAGGAGAACGCCGGCAGTTGCCACATAGCTGTACACAACCTTGATTCCCAGAATCGAATCTGGAAATATGGCAATCTGCAGTATTGCAGTAAGAGTAAGCTTCTCCATCTTAGAAAACCCAATGTTGATGAGTGAATCACACAGCGAAACCGAAACAAAAATCACTGCTCTTAGGAGCGATGACATCGGCCCTACCACCATGACGAAAGCGATTGAAAGAACCAACGACAGGATTCGTACCGAAATTCGTCTTCTGCTGAAGAAAAAAGCAAAACGGGAAAAACTCATAAAGAACTCAAGATGGAGTCCAGACAGAGCCAGCACATGAAGGCATCCTGCATTCTGAGCCATTTCTCTGATCTTTGCCGCACCAGGAGTGACTCGTCCAAAAATCAGCATGATCGGCACAGAGGAGCTTGGTTCATTCATGCCAAGTCTGTTAATCGCCCAGTCAGAAATCCACACACGCAAAAAATCCCATCTTCGAGGCGGATTCATGACCTGCCATGCAGTTGCTTTGAAGAATCTTCCATCCAAGCCGGCTATCAGTCTGCCACTCACTTCAATCTCAGTTCCTGCATTCAGCAGAAGAGACGGACCTCCTACCGCAGCGATTACACCCGAAGCGCTTCCAACGGTTCCATCCGAGGCAGTGCACTGATTCATCCTCACCTGCATCACTTGATTATTTGAAGAAGAAATACGGGAGTCCTCACACAGTGTTCCTCTCACACTGCAGACAAGGGACTCCTTGAAGGGGAAGCAAGCAGAATTCCTTATATGGACAGTGCGCAGAAGCACAAGAAGCGTTGCACCCAAAAGCAGTGGAATCATCAGCAGCTGCCTTCTGCCAGGCTGAAAAGAGAACAGCGGAACCAGCAGGCAAGCAGCGGCAGACGAAATGCAGATTATTACAAATGCACCTGGAAGTACAGATGGAAAGAGGAAACCAATTAAAACCACAGAAAAAAGAAAAACCGAACCGACCTTCATGCATTAGAATACAAAAGAAGTCCAGTTCGGCTGAGTCATCGAGACTACAATAGCCCAAACGCGGTTTATAATCACGAATTTGGAATGCTTATCGCTTAATAGGTCATTTCCTTTGCTTTCACAACCAATGCCAGCAAGACAAGGTCATCAAGGCTTTTCTGTCCTGCTTGCACCAGTCGACCACTGAGCTGTACGTTAGGATCAGTGTCCTTTCTCGCTTCAAGGATCTGAGGAACAAGCTTCATCAGCTTAGGGATGTTCAACATGCAGTATTCTTCGAGCATAGGCACGAATTCGGAAGCAGGAATCTCGAACGAAGCAAGATCTGCTTCAGTGCTTCTGACGATTGAATCACAGAGCGCCAGAATCGTCTTCTGAGATAGATTTGACATCCAATCCTCAATTTCAGCCAAGCTATGGACAAGCACAATCTCTGCATCAGAAACCCTCTGCTTGAATTCCAGCCTTCTCTTGATTGATGCATCGGATTTCACTGCTTTTCGGTCAAGAAGATACCAGACGACTGCAGATCCGGCAAGACCGGCAATAAATTCATCTATCACGGGAATCGGATCACGCACTGCAAAAGAAAGAGCAAAGTAAATCACAAGGAATGCAGCGGCGCTCCAAAACAGCCTGGGAAAGTATTTGACGTCCTGAATCCATCTGTCAATTCCTCTGTCAATCTGTGAAAACGTCAGCTTGTCAAGTTTCTCAAGCTCTCCCGACTGAGGAGTTTCGGAAACATTCCAGCGTATGCGCTCACGCATATCCCATTCAACTGCCGACTTGGGATTCTGAAAAGGTGTAATCACCATCGCGTCTTTGTTCTTCAATCTGATGAGAAATCCATTCTTCAATTGGCAAACCTCCTGAATTCGCTCTCAAGCTGATCCATCGTATCGATAAGTGCATCTGAAGACACACCCATACCGATCAGCTCACTGCGACTTCTGAATCCCCATGTGACGATTCTTGTCTCCACACCTGCATTCTGCCCTGTCTGCCAATCAACCTCGCTGTCACCTATATAAAGACAGCAATCAGGTTCAATTCCCATTTCATTGATGAACCTTAAGACTCCAGCAGGGGACGGCTTGCGGGGAATGCTTGGACTCATGCCGCAAATATAATCAAAACACACCTGAGAAAAAAGCTGTTTCATCACAATTCTCAATATCTGATCCGCTTTATTGGAGAAAACGCCCAGATGAAGATTCAGATCATTGCAAGTCTTCAATGCTGATACCATTCCTTCATAAGGGAGAGTATGATCACATGGATGATCGAGATAGTATGATTCCAGGATATTCAGACCTCTGTCCAACGAATCATCATTGAAATCGAGTTTGCAATGA
Organism: Spirochaetales bacterium; assembly: GCA_012728215.1. Lineage (GTDB taxonomy): Bacteria > Spirochaetota > Spirochaetia > Sphaerochaetales > Sphaerochaetaceae > JAAYFO01. Next base: position 6,693 of record JAAYFO010000201.1, read on the forward strand.
ATCAACGAATCCTTCAGCTCGTTTCTCAATCCACGTCCTACTGTTTTCCTGCACTGCTCCAGATCAATTCCATACTGAAGGCCGAACATGACATGAATTGCATGATTCACCGATGCCGCAATATCGGCGACAGTGTCGGCCATAGTCCCATCGAAGTCAAGAAGAACGCATTTCTTTTTCATTTGATCACCCTCATGATCATCACCTTGAGATACTCACTTTCAGGGAAACTCACCAAAACCGGATGATCAGTCCCCTGTGAAAGCCTCTGAAGAATCTGTGCATTGACCCCAGCATCCTTGGCTGCCCAGCCCAGGACCATCTGAAAATCCTGCACTGAAATGGCACCGCTGCATGAGCAGGTCACAACAATCCCACCATTGCGGATCTTTCCCATTGCGACCCTGTTAAGATCCTTGTAGGCTCGCATTGCCTTATCAGCGGCACTCTTCGTCGCAGCAAGCTTTGGAGGATCCAGAATGATGACATCATATTCATTTTCAGGAATCTCCCTGATCTGCTGAAAAATATCGCATTTGGTGACAGTCACCTTATCCCTGGATCCCTTGGGCAGGACTCCGCTCTCCTCGTTTATCTGAACGTTTGCCAGAAGCATGTGCAACGCATCATCGGAGCTGTCAAAGGCATCCACCCGTGTCGCTCCACCTCGAATGGCATGAAGAGTGAATCCCCCGGTATAGCTGCATCCATCCATAACCACTGCATCCTTGCAGTAACGCTCAATCATGTTTCTGTTTTCCCGCTGATCGCAGAAGAAACCACTCTTCTGACCTGTTCCAGGAATCAGTTCATAGATGAGACCGCTTTCCTTGATTCTAATCGGATTCAATCGGCTCTCAGGCTGGAAGCGAACCCCATTCTCATAGTACTCAATCTCTGATGGAAGCTTTTCCACAGAACAGAACGAAGGATCGGTATTGACTATTATCATCGATGGAGCAAGGAAGGACTGAACTGTCTTGACTGACACATCCTTGAAATGGTAGGCAAGGCGGGAACTGATGATCATCCGGACAACCGTTCCATATACATCCACAGTCAATCCTCCAAGAAAATCAGACTCACCATGGACAAGACGGAATGTAGTCGTATCGCTGTTTTTTCCCTTTTCAAAGAATTCACGTCTTCTCAAAATCGAAGCCTTCAGCATGTCAGCCCACCAATATTCATCAGGCTTCCTGTCTTCGTCAAGACTCATCACGTGTACAGGGATATGGCTATCAGCATCATAGTAGCCCCAAGCCAGGAACCGGCCTTCACAATCAGCAATCACGTCAATTCCAGAAGTATTGGGATCACCAACCTTTTCTATTGCACCGGAAAAAATCCAAGGGTGCCGATTTCGGACACTCTTATCCCTATCCTTCTTGAGAAAAATCATCGTTCTTCCTTCCTTTCAATCATTTTGTCACGGCGATCCTTTCTCGCCTCACGTACACGCTGCCTGCGCAAAGCAGAAAGAGACTTCCTATCCTTGCGATCCCTGTTCTCAAATTCCCTGTCAATGATATGCTTGTTATGCTTGTCGGAAAGCATCCAGAGACTCACCACGCAGATAAGCAGACACCCTCCAAGAAGGAACAGCCAGGCAAGTGGATTGCCAGCCAGGGGAAGCTTCACGTTCATTCCATAGAAGCTGGTGATCAATGTCGGGAACATGAGCATCAGTGAGATAAATGTCAGACGCTTCATTATAACGTTCATGTTATTCGAAATGACCGAGGCAAAGCTGTCAGTGGTCACCTGCAGAATATTTGAATATATCTTGGACATCGACAGGGCCTGAACATTATCGATTATCACATCATTGAGGAAATCCCGCTCCTCATCATTGTTCATGATGAACAAGTTTGTCTTCAGAAGCTTTTCCATCAGAGCCTGATTCATAGTCAGGCTGGTGCTGTAGTAGACCAGGTCCTTCTGAATGTCAAGAAGCTGTATCAGTTCATAATTCTTGATCGTAGATCCAGTCAGCGTACTCTCCACAAGGCTCCTTCGGCGGTTGACAAGTTTCAACAGACGCAGAAACACCTGAGTGGCCCGTCCCAGAATGCTCAGCACAAAGCCCTCACGGGTCTGAAGCGGATACTGGCGAAAACGGTTCTTTGCCAGATCAGCAAGAACCACGCTGTCTCCCTGACAGATAGTCAGAATCTTATCCTCAAACAGAATCACTCCCAAAGGAACTGTATTCTGACTTGTATCATCGTCATCGTCATCCATAAGTGTCGGAATTCTGACGATTATGTTCACCTTGCCCTCATCCTTTTCGATACGAGGCTGTTCATCAGGGTCCATGATATCGGCGAGAAGGTCATTTTCAATGCCATACTCGTCGGTCAAGGTCGAAATATCGTCACGATTAAGATCTTTTGCATCAATCCAAGTGTACTGAGCTTCCGATGGAGCCTCACCTAGAGCAGAATAGATCAAGTTTTTTCTGATAGTGATCATAGAAAATCTCCCAGCAATATAAAAGCTCGGGAACATTCAAATCAGCGAATACACCCGAGAGAAAGTTTTAAAGTCAGACATTGGCAACAACTACCGCCATCTGCATCTGAAGCAGACATAATAAACCTCCTCTGATTTGGAACATGACATCACTTTACCACTATTGAGAAAAAACTAAAACCCTTTTTGGCTTTGTTTCAGTCTTTTAGGAGGGGATATTCACAATCCAGCCTGGCAGCCAGTTCCTCCATATCGCTGTTGTAGATACGGTCAAATTGCTCCCTTCCCTTGCTGATTCCTTCAACCTCGCAGATTCTCATCTGGAACAATGACAGCAATCTCTGATAAGACACCTGTGTTTTCAGACATCCAAACAATCTGAGGCTGTTTGCAAAGCCGGGAATGCCACTGGCGCCAGAGCGGATTCGGGAAAGGGAATGGGGAGCATGATCGCTTTCAACCCAGTCCACAGTTCCATCCTTCAGCGCCTCCATCACTGCCTGCCTGTCTTCTTCCTGTCTAAGCGGTGGATTCATCTTTAGATAAGGCTTATGGTCCAGATTGAACAGACTATGATGCCCTGTAGCACCGCAAGTGACCTTGCGGCGATCATTCTTCGCCTTTCTGACCAGTTCCAAAGCACCTTTGGTACTTATATGGCAGACATGGAGGATTCCAGAGAAACCTGCATCATAAGAAAACTTCAACTGATCCAATACGGAGGCGGTTTCACTGAAAGAAGGACGTGCAAGGCTATGCGGGGCTTCATCTGCAAACAGCTCCTGCTTCTCGCAATGAACAGCGAGCAGCCCCTGGTATCCTTTTTTTGCAAGAACATCGTACACCATTCGCTGCATGGGTTCGGTGACGATTCCCATGTTTCCAGTGGACTGAGAGGCAAACATCTTCAAGCCTGCTACATGGTCTCGATATTTCAAATACAACCGGCAGGCATTCTCAATCTGAAGCGGGTCAGCGACAAGCCCTATGTACAGACGATAATTCATTGAGACGCCTGTGCTGTCATGAACCTTCTTCAGCACATGGTCAGCAAGCTCAAGCCTTCTTTCAAGAGCCGTTTCATCAACAATCGGAGGAGATGTGTTGGGCATGTCGAACACTTCATCGAAGCCCGCCAACGCCGCACAACGCAGCCCATGCTCCACAGTCTCCTCGTCGCATTGATCCCAGTCTCTCAGATGCACATGCGGGTCTATCAAATCACTCCCTCCCCATGAAGGAATCGGTAATTCATGAATGTTCCATGCTGGCATGTGAGACGGCCATGGCATTCACATTCACCACATAATCCAATTCCACACATGCTGTTCTTCTCCATGGAAATCAGGATGCAATCATCATCCACTCCCATCTGATGGAACATCTGTGCAGCCTTGGCCATGAAGATCTCAGGTCCGACGATGTACACTGCCGTGTCCTTTGGTTCTTCAATCACTATCGAGCCAAGGACTCTTCCAGGGACTCCACAGTCCTCTACATCGTGATAACTTCCGAACTGGGAAAGAAACTCCTTCAGAACACCACCATTATGGCTAGTCACACCGACATATGTACTGACCGAGATTCCTTCTGCACGAAGCTTCGGAGCCAGCTCGCCAAGAACAGCCTCACCTGTTCCGCCCGCAAGGAGAATGGCATTCTTGCGATTTACAATCTCCACCGGCTTGCCATAGAGACCTCTGACATAGATCGAATCTCCCTTCCTGAGATCCATGCACTTCTCGGTGAATGGTCCTCTATTCTTGATTATGAAGCGAAGAGGCTGATTCGTAGCGACTGAAAACGGCTTTTCTCCTATTTCGGGAATCCATATGAAAGCGAACTGTCCCGCCTGACTGTCCATCGTACCGTCCAATGTCAGAACCACAGTCGCATCATCATGATGCAGCACATCGATGATGCAATGACGTTCATAATGCATCTTGTTATCGGTGGAAAGATATGAAGATGACACATCTGGGTTTGCCTTGCCCGCCAGGACAGCTTCTCCATCCGACTTCACGGCTGCAAAGTATTCTGGCCAAAGAATTTGATTCACCATTGCCACCGAACTGCCGATTCCAACAGCATCTGCTCCGCAACAGATCATTCTGGCCGCATCTTCCCCAGTGGATACTCCACCTTCTCCGATGATGATCAAATCATCACCGATTGCCTTTCTGATTTCGGTTATTGCCTCCAGGGCAATCTGACGGACCCATCCTCCGCTTCTTCCACCTCTTCCATTCAGAGAATTATTCAGCACCACATGCCCATCAACCATGTAGACATCGGGTCCGGCGGTGTTGATTGCAGTTATTCCATCAGCTCCTGCCTCCACTACCGCTTTGGCTATCGAAGCAATATCAGGGACATTCGGAGTAAGCTTGGCAAAAAGAGGGCAACGCATGTTTGGACATGCCGCCCTAATTCCTCTTACGTATTCAGCGGCGATTTCAGCTGAGCTTCCTATGGCAGCTCCATACCCGGCAGCGGCGTGAGGACACGAAAAGTTCAATTCAATCGAATCAGCATATGGCTCGAAAGACTTCACCAGAATGGCAAAATCTCCAATGGAACTTGCGGAAACCGAAATATTGAGCAGGCAACGGAACTTTCTTCCTGCACGAAGTTCTCTTATCTCCGCCAGCGCTTTGTCCAGCCCTGGATTACGCAATCCCACTGAGTTACCGAAGCAGCCAGTTTCCGGTTCTGTAATGACCGGCTCCCGGTTTCCTGGATTGGGAGCCAGCTGAAAGCTCTTTGTAGTGATGATTCCTACGGCAGAAACCTCACTGTCAAAGAATCTGATCAGGTTTGGCTTGGTAGATGCGACTCCGCTGACAGTGGACAGAAGCAATTTTCTTTTCTTGTGGTTGTATCTTATTTCTTCTAACATCTGCATTCTTCCAAAAGAGATTCAATGTTTCTCAGGCACTGGGAGATTCCATCGGCAGGAACATCCTCGCTCTTCCATGGATGGGTCAGCTTGCTGGAGCTGTTGATTCTAGCAAGTGGTGCAGGATAACCTGCTTCCTTCAGGCATTTCATCACGTCAGTTGCACTCCCGCCCTGAGAACCCACTCCCGGGATAAGAAGCGGTACATCATGAGACGAGAAGAGGGATGCAGCTGCTTTAAGCTCGCCCAGATTGGTGGCTCCAAGAACTGCACCGAATACGGAGTGGTTATTCTTTGCCTTGTCATTGTATCCGATGACATTGGAAGCCACTGATTCAAAGAGCATGTCGGAACTGTCCTTCATCAGGAGATTCTGCAGGTCCCTTCCACCTGGATTGCTTGTTCTAACCAGTATGTAGGCACCTTTTCCAGCAAATGCAAACGGCATGACCGAATCTTCTCCCATATATGGAGAAATGGTGACCATATCCGCATTCCAGGCTTCAAATGCCTCCTTGGCATAGTTAAGACTGCTTCTGGCTATATCGCCACGCTTTGAATCAAGAATCACCGGGATGCCAGGGAATGAATCTCCGATGAGCTTCAGAACCGATGCTAAAGCTCGACTGCCACCGAAATCTCCATCCAAAGGTCTGTCCATGCAGCTGAAGAATCCCAGATTAGGCTTGAATGCCGAGGGAATAAGCCCATTCTTCTTCATTGAGGCAAATAGACCATCGAAGAAATCACCAATTCTTCGTAAATCGGTGAAGATCGGATCGATACCCATGCATGCACAGTTTTCAGTTTTTTTGGCACTGTTCTTCAGTTTTTCAATCATTTTCATCTCTCCACTTTTTTAAATCCGTGATGCTCTCCCCATCCAAAGGGATCACTTCGCCACTGGCTCAGCATTTCATGGTCATCCTCGGTTATATATCCAGTCGTCAATGCTCTGGATAGAACAAAGTCATAATCCAGGATAGTACTTGCAACACATGAAGGATCCAACGATGCAAAGGCCTCAATGCTTGCCTTCAGTCCATATGAGAAAATTCCGAAGCAATATGGACATACTCCTTTCGCATTCACAACAGCCTTCACTGCACTGACGCTGCTTCCTCCTGTCGAGATCAGGTCCTCCACAACCAGGACTTTCTTGTTGCCATAGCTTCCTGACAGACCAAGCCCTTCGATCTGATGGGCAAGCCCATGATCCTTGCTGGAAGATCTTACATAGCTGAGGCCAAGCTTCAGACTATCGGCAAGAGTTGTCGCATGGGCAATTCCCGCAGTTGCTGTTCCTGCAATATTATCGGGTTCAAATGAAGCTTCCTCAAGCATGACCTGAAAAGCCTTGCAGATGTTCTCTCTTGTCTGCCAGTCTGCAAGAAGGCTTCTGTTGTCATTATAGATCGGCATGTAATAACCTGATGCCCAAAGAAACGGCTTCTGAGGCGAAAGCCTGATAGCCCCTAGTTCCAATGCCTTGTCGGCGATCTTTTCTGCATAATCTTTTAGATTCATCTGATACGTCTCCTACATTTTGAATATTTCATTGAAAGAATGGTCCTTGTCGCAATACACACAGCGATACTTGCTCTCTTCAGTTCTATAGAACATTGCCGGAGCATTCTCACTCTGGGTCGAATTTGAAATGCAGGCTTCATTTGTGCACATCAAATCATCGAAGTTGTAGATTCTGGGTGGCATTGAGGCTCTGTACTTCTGCTTCACACTTCCATCAGCGATGAAGTTGAGTGTGCATCCAGGTGCCACTGCAGCCAGTCTCTTGAGCTGCTTACGGTCAAATTCGATATGCCCTGGCCTGAAGATCAAGCCCTTCCAGGTCTTTCCATCGGAACCTGTGGATACCCACTCACCACCCTTGAGCCCATCAAGGCCCATCACCTTGCAGATCAGTCTCATGTGAGTTCTGATTTCATCAGGAGTCCTGCCCCTGCTGATATGATCTATGACCAAGCCTTCATCGATTGGGCGTACACCTTCGGACACAACCTTGGATTTCTTCTGATTAAGAAGTGACGGATCCACTGCATGGATATAGTCAGCCTCCACCTTTTCTTTCTCTACGGGAGTTGATGGAACGAAATCATCTCCGATCCTGCCCGCCACCAAAGCCAGCAGAACTATTCTGCAGTACATGCCATTGATTGACTGGCGTTCCCATCCATTTAGAGGCATTTCGTCAAGGAATGTCGGAATCACAGGATGCTCCTTGTGTCTTGGGAGTGGATGATAGAAGATTGTTCCCTGCGGCAGCTTATCGAGGAATTCCCTTCTGAATGTTATGCAAGCTCGCAGTTCATCCGCCCTTTGAAGGATTCTTTCGCCCATGCGCTCAAGCTGCGGTCTTGTGAAGTACCACTTGGAAGCGATATCGTTCTGCATCAGATATTCATCAATCGAACCGAACAAACGGATTTCATACCCGTTATCCTTCATTATCTGAAGATAATTTGCAGGCATGGCAAGTTCTACAGGGGCAATCAGATCTACTTTCACCTTTGAGAAAAGCTTAAGGCCGTTGGCCTTCGAATGGACTGTCCTGCCATGGAAAAGGTCACCTACCAGAGCAAGATGAATGGAGTCTGTCGAGAACCCATTATCTTCCATGAAGGAATACTCGTCCAGCAGTTCCTGCGTGGGATGCTCGTGCTTGCCATCTCCTGCATTGATGAAGACAGGCTTGTATGGCAGTCCGTTGCGAACGGCAAAATCTCCACATTCCTTCTCCAGATAGCGGCACACGCCCTCCACCTTGCTTCGGATGACAAAAATCTGGTTGCGATAACCAGTAAGGGTGTTGAAAGTGTCTGCATAGCTTTCTCCCTTATTGAACGATGAACTCGAACTGCTCATTTCGGTAAGCTTCACATGATGGAAACTTGCTGCATTTCGGAAGGACTCCTTGGTCCGGGTGCTATCCTCCAGAAACACTTCATATATGCCGAAATCAGGATCGCTGATTCTGAATTCATCCATCACATCCCGATTCTGATGAATTATTGCCTGCTTGAGTCTTCTCACCTGAGAAAACAGATACTTGCGTTCTTCAATCGAAAGATCATCAATCACGCAAAGCGATCTGCCTTTGAAAACATTATCCATATTAGATTTTCTCCTGCCATTCGTGGCTATAGAAAAAAAAGGGACCGTTCATCACGATCCCTGAAAAAATCATTTATCGGCCTCTTTCTCAGGGGCCTTGCCTGCTGCTGCTTCATCCTTTTCAATTGCTTCCAGAATATCAACTTCCGCCACAGCGCCTTCCTTATCTGCAATTCCATCACAGACGAACCCGTGATCCTGCTTTTCTTCATTCACAACAGAGGTGACTCCTCCACCTGATCCTGCCAAACCGGCAGCAGTCTCGAAATCCTTCAGATACTTTGGAGGCACGAGATCGGAATCATCTTTCAAAACCTTGCTTCTTTCAGCCAGTTCTTCATTATATACTCTTTTATAGGTTCGATTCAATCTCCTGCTTCTGATTATCATCTTCGCATC
>JAAYFO010000035.1 GCA_012728215.1 Spirochaetales bacterium
CTTTCGGCGATGAGCCAGATGTTCTACAGCCTTTCGCTTTCCATGGGGGTGATGATCACCTATGGAGCGTACATGAAGAAGGATGTTCCAATGGACAGTGCAATGAAGCAGGTCTGCATTCTGGGCTCGATCATCGCAGTGATAGCCTCAATAATGGTAATTCCGGCAGTATTCGCTTTCTCAGGCGGTGACCCTGATGCCCTGAGCAAGGGTGCAGGATTGATGTTCGTCACTCTTCCAAAGGTGTTCGCCTCTATACGTGGCGGATCCATCATCGGCATATTGTTCTTCATCCTCGTGTTCTTCGCAGCCTTGAGCAGCTCGATTTCTCTGTTTGAAGCCATAATCAGTGAACTGATGGAATGTGTGAAGATCAGCCGGACAAAGGCCTGCCTCCTGGTGTTCATTGGCGCTTTTATCCTTGGTTCGCTTGCCTCCCTTGGTTTCGGTCCTCTCAAGATGATAAGAATTCTGGGATTCTCAATATTCGATTTCTGCGATTTTCTGTCAAACAACCTGATGATGCCGATCGGAGCGCTTCTGATTTGCATATTCACCGCTTGGATAGCAGGTCCTTCAATGGTCATAGATGAGGTCATGCTTTCGTCCAGGTTCCGTAGCCAGAAGATATTTACGGTTATAATAAAATTCGTTGCACCGCTTATAATCTGTGCAGTGATGGTGACTTCAATTCTGGAAGGGATTGGGCTCCTGACTTTCTGATAGAATATCGATTTTTGTTTTTTCTGTTGTAAGTTTACATTTTTTCTGATAAGAATAGAAACATTCATGCAAATGCAACAGGAGTGTCGTTATGTCAGAAGAAAAAGGCAGTTTTTCGGGAAAAGTCGGATTTGTGCTTGCCGCAGCAGGTTCTGCTGTCGGATTGGGAAATATCTGGCGCTTTCCTTATCTTGCAGCCAATCAGGGTGGTGGAATCTATATTCTGACCTACGTAATTCTGGTGGTATTCGTTGGATTTGCTCTGTCCCTCACCGAGACAGCCCTTGGAAGAAGAACCGGAAAGAGCACATTGAAGGCCTTCGGTGCATTGGATAGGAAGAGTGGTTGGATGGGAGTCCTCCCTGCACTGGTACCTGCCATAATCCTTCCATATTATTCAGTTGTCGGTGGATGGGTCGTGAAGTACCTCGGTTCATATCTGACATTCAATGGTGCAGAGCTGATATCTGACAGTTTCTTTGGAAGCTTCATTTCAAGCCCATATAGCCCACTGATCGGTTTTGCTTTGTTCTTCGTAGTCACAAGCGTAATCGTTTCGTTCGGAGTCCAGAAGGGAATCGAGAAGGCCAGCAGGTTCATGATGCCGATCCTCGTCGTTCTCTGCATAGGCGTAGCAATCTATACTTTGACATTGCCCGGTGCTATGGAAGGAATGAAGTACCTGTTCGTGCCTAACTTCTCACAGTTCTCTTTCAAGACTTTGTTCTCTGCAATGAGCCAGATGTTCTATTCCCTCTCATTGGCGATGGGAATAATGGTCACTTATGGAACATACATGAAGAAGGATGTGAAGATGGACACTGCCATTGCCCAGGTTGCGGTATTTGACACAGCCATTGCGATTCTTGCCGCAGTCATGGTTGTCCCAGGAGTATTTGTCTTCTCAGGTGGAAATCCTGAAGCTCTCAACAAGGGTGCGGGATTGATGTTCGTCACTCTTCCAAAGGTGTTCGCATCAATTCCCGGAGGCGATTTCGTAGGTATTCTGTTCTTTGTGCTTGTCCTTTTCGCCGCTCTTACAAGTTCGATATCACTGATGGAGGCCATCATCAGTGAACTTATGGAAATCAAGCAGATGTCAAGACGCAAGGCCTGTGTCATTGTATCGATCTATTCACTTGCCCTTGGTTCTCTGGCATCTCTTGGATTCGGGCCTCTTTCCTTCATAAAGCTTGTCGGTTTTACAATCTTCGACTTCATGGATTTTGCTTCGAACAATGTCATGATGCCTGTTGCGGCTCTGATCATCTGCATCTTCACCGCTTGGATCATCAAGCCTGAGACTTTTATTGACGAAGTGAAGCTTTCATCAACCTTCAAGGTGCAGAAGATTTATTCAGTTGTCATTAAGTATGTGGCACCTGTGCTGATTCTGCTTGTGCTCATAACATCTGTGATGGAAGGGCTAGGCCTGATTTCATATTGATTGCAAAAGTCTCTGCTTTTGGTTGTGATTGGCTATTTCAGTGGAGAATAATCAGTGATAGACTGTAGGAGAAGCAAATGGAAAGATACGCATGGAAAGCCACGGTCAAGCCTGGGATGCTTGATGAATACCGAAGACGTCATCAGCAGATATGGCCTGAAATGAAGGTTATGCTCAAGGAAGCAGGAATTTCAAATTATTCAATCTGGAACACAGGGAATGAGCTTTTTGGCTATTATGAATGCCAGAGTGCAGCAAAGGCTTCAGAAATTCAAGCTGCCAGCGAAGTCAATGCCAGATGGGACAACTACATGAAGGATGTCATGGTCATGGAACGGGACCCAGAAACTGGAGCTCAGCCACACCTTGCCCCAGTCTGGTATTTTGCATAGAAGTCTTACTCTTTCTCTACAATCAGGATTTCCAGCACATTGATAAGTTCTTCTGGATCAACCGGTTTGGGAATATGTGCATTCATTCCACTTGCAAGTGACAGCTCCACGTCTTTCTTCATAGCATTGGCACTCATTGCGATGATAGGTATTTTCAAAGCCTGTGGGTGACTTGACTTGCGTATTTGCGCTGTTGACTGTAGTCCATCCATCACAGGCATTCGTATATCCATGAGAATGGCATCATAGAAGGATTCTTCACTTGAAATGAATTTCTCTGAGCCCAATAGACCATTCTCTGCAGAATCTATGAGAATGCCTTCTTTTTCAAGAATTCTGGAAGCCACCTTGACATTAAGTGGATGATCGTCAACAAGCAGGACTCGTTTTTTGACAAGACTTGACTTCTTCTTGTCAGCCATCTGTGAAACTTCATTGTCCGGTATGGAATCAATGCATTCAGTGAATATGACGACAGTGAATGTCGTTCCCTTGCCAGGAGTACTTTCACATGTGATTGTACCATTCATTTTTTCAACCAGTTTCTTCACTATGTATAAGCCGAGTCCAGAACCTTGATTATCGGGCTTTTCCTGCTCGAATTGCCTATACAGCTTGTTTTCGATGAATTCCTTTGACATACCTATTCCTTCATCGATTATTTTGAATGTAAGTCTGCATCCGGTGCTTTCAACTGAGGTGGATACAATCAGCTTTACTTTATTTCCTGGCGGTGTGAATTTAATTGAATTCCCAAGGAGATTGATTATTATCTGCTTAATTCGTACCTTGTCTAAAACAGCAAGAAAATATGGTTCCGGTTCAAAGTGTAATTCAAGAGATACTCCTTTTTGGATTGCCTTGGGGATGATTATCGACTTTATCGTGTTTTCGAATTCTTGATACGAATATGGCTCTGGATGCAGGCTGAAATCTCCATCCTGCATCTTGCTGATTTGCAAAACATCATTAAGAAGTGTCATCATGAACTGTCCGGATTCCCTGATGTCTGTTATTGCCTCATGAAGCTGTGCCACATCCGTGCTGTCCTTTACCAGCTCGGTGGAAACGATTATTCCGTTCATAGGGGTCCTGATGTCGTGACTTATCTGAGAGAAGAATCTGTCCTGAGACTGAGTTGCCAGGATCAGGGCTTTGTTCTTTTTCCTCAGGATGTTTGTAGTTATGACAAAAAATACGGAAAACAAAAGAATACTCAGAAAAAGCAAGGAAACAATCAGGGTTGTCGCTGGATATGCATATATGACCCGGTCAAAAAAAGTCTGATTCGGGATTCGCACAGTCTGGTTTGAAATAATTGAAAGAATATCATTTTCAGTGAATGATCGAATCGCCTTGTTCATGGCGCTCATGATCAAGCTGCTTGTTTCCATAGGAAAAGCGAATCCGACATCAATTCCACCCTTGGTTGGTTTCTGACCCAAGTTGTTGTATTTGAATATGTTGAGGTAGAATGACGATACATAACCATTCATCACAGTCAGATCTATTTCTCCTTCATTCAAAGCATTGAGACATTCGTCTATGCTGTCAAAGATGACTGTCTGGTCAGGTTCAAGTCTGGCAAGTATTTTTTCCTTGTTGATAATGTTCCTGGCTATGCCAATCTTCTTGTTTGTCAAATCCACATCCATTCCCTTTCTATAAACTATGTTGTATTGTGAATGCAATACTGATTCGGACAAGACAAGATTGTTTTTCAATGCGATTTCTTTGTCATGAAGATAGGGCGCGATGCAATAGACAATGTCCTGTCTTTGAAATTCGGCGATATCGAGATCCTGAATTCTGATTTCCCTGTACTCGATACCCATCTTTTTGCAAATGGCACGTGCAATTTCAGGGATGATTCCAACAAATACACCGTCTTCCATTCCACTCAGATAACCAAGATCTTCGTCATATGCAAAATAAATGCATCCGATAGCGTTGAGCATGACTTCTTCGGCCTTTGAAAATGGAATCAAAGAACGTTCAGGGAAGTATTTTTTGCCAAGATTGAAGAAGAAACTGGGATTTTCAGGCAGAATGTCTGCAATCACTTCATTGATGTCAAAGATCAATTCTTCCCCATATCGTGAGACTATGACATTTGTTTCGCGGTGAAACCTGTCAATCATCTTGTATTTCTCACTGTCGAAGTTCATCACGTTTGTAAATATCAGGTCTGCTTTTCCTTCTTCAAGTTGACATACGCTGGCAAGGAAGCTGTCACTCCATACAATATTGTTTTCATCGATTCCAATCTCAGCCAAATGCGACAGGACATGCTGGTAGCTGCTAAACTCCTTGGAAACAGAAATCTTGAGATTCCTGATCTTTTGATAATCCTGAAAATAGAGGTCATCCCTGTCTTTGTCTGCCATAATGATATAGTAAGTGTCCATTATTCCATAGTCTGTCCATTGATACGAAGACATTGGTCATGTTGACCTTGAAACAGGCAAGAAGAGGTCTATTTCATTGGCATTCAGTGCACGGCTTTAATCATCCCATTCAAAAATTCTGACATATTCAAATTCGCAGGGGCAATGCCGACTGATTTCCTCAAGGACATCGACTCCATAGCCGTATTCGACACCATTCTCATCATACTCAAAGAAACCTTTCAATGGATAGAATCCCACCTTCAGAATGCTGTCTTCTGGCGGGATTGCAAATGCAGAAGAAACAACAATCAGAAAAGATGTAGTCAGGATCAGAAATACAACAAATTTGTTAATTTTAATCATGACAGAGAGTATAATATGTTTTTTTATTTTTCGATATTGATTTGTCATATAGTTGAACAGCTCTCCTAGCTATGATATTTTTCACTGTAAGGAGAAAAAATGGGAAGGAGATATCGCTCGAATCTGATTGCGCTCTTTGGAGATCCTGTGGATGACAATCCCACAGGGGTCATGATGGAAGCCGCATTTGCGGCTCTTGGGATGGATTATCGTTATATGACCTGTCTTGTGAAGAATGGATGTCTTGAAGATGCAGTCAATGGAGCTCGTGCGATGGGGTTCTGCGGCATGAACTTCACAATGCCCCATAAGACTGAGGCTTGGAAGCTCATGGATGAGCTGTCTCCGGCGGCAAGGATAATTGGTGCGATAAACACCTGCTTCTCAAGAAATGGAAAACTTGTCGGTGACAATACGGATGGCAAGGGCTTCATTTCCGCCTTGGAGAAGGATGGAGTCTCTGCTCTTGGAAAAAGAATAATGATCCTGGGAGCGGGTGGAGCCGCCAAGGCCATTGCTGTGGAATCAGCTTTGGCTGGAGCAAGGGAGATTGTCATTGCTAACAGGACATTTTCTCATGCGCAATCACTTGCCGAGGTGATAGAGGCAAACACAGGTTGCAAGGCTGAGGCTTGTCAGGGTGTTCCAGATATGATGATTCCTGGAGATATTGATGTTCTGGTAAATGCCACTTCCATAGGGCTTGCGCCATATGATGATGAAAAGCCTGACCTCGATTACAAATCCATTGTTCCTTCGATGGTAGTCTGCGATGTGGTGTTTCATCCTTCCGATTCCCTTTTCCTGAAAATGGCTCGAAGCAGGGGTGCCCAGACTGTGGATGGGCTAGGAATGCTTGTCTGCCAGGGAGCACTGGCATTTGAGCTGTGGACTGGACAGAAGGCACCAGTCATGGTGATGGAGAAAACTTTATCTGCGCAGCTGTGCTGATGGTACATTGTCTATGAAGGATGTAAGAATAACAGTAATAAGAAAGGTCAGTCATGATGATCTGATTGCAAAGTATGAAAACCCTATTTCCCATGCATGTGAAATGAAGGAAAATGAGGTATTTGTCTCACATGGACATCAGATGCCTGATGGATTCTGTGCCAGTGCATGGGAATCGATTTCACCGTTTGTCCTGACTCTGTCATGCAATGGAGCTGATATTTTTGATGGGTGGATGAAGAATCCAACAACAGCGATGATATCCTGCAACGACGGATTTCGACCAGTGAGCTTCCTTTTGGAGACTTGCATTGGCTGATTGCATAGACTGCAAAGGAACTGTCAGATAAAAAAGCGGTAAAAAAGTTTTGATTATTTGTTGCTTTTCAAATATCTCAACTTGCTTTATAATAAGCAAAAATAGTCCAAGTTTATTCAATAAATTTCGTTATTTATGAAATCACAGGAAAAATTAATGGGAATATCCAGCGGAAAACATAGAATCACCAAAACTGAAATCTTGTTCATATTAATCGGCGTTGTGATTTTTTGTGGAATATGCCTGTGCATTGCTTTGTATTTCCATAATTACGAAAGCATTGGAGAAGAGCAGAAGAAGGAAAGAATTCTGTACGTCAATGAAATTTCACTGCAATCATCTGCTTCTGTATATTTCCAAAGAGCCCATTTGCTGTCAAATATCAGTGATAAAGCCCACATGCTTGACTTAGTTCATTATCTGTTTCATTCCACAGAGAGCGACGCCGTTATGGCGGCAAGTTTGGAAGAATTTTATTCGGACCCAGAAAAACATGAACAAAGCAACGATGAAGTCAATCAGGTGATTGCAACAGTTGGCTCGGACATGGAAGGGCATGGCCATTATTCTCAGGTGTCAATCAAGAATGACAGAATCTACATTGCTGACCAAAGCTATCAGACAGATGCCAAGACTTCAGCCTTGGGTTCTAGAATTCTAGTCTCTGCAAAACTTGGATACTTGAAGTGACGCTGAAAATCGGTGAGGAGCAAAGATCAGATGATGCGGCTCAAGCTGGCTGGATAATACGGGATGCCTTTGAATATGCCTGGAGCAAGTCATTGATGGGGATTATCGCCGACAAGGCACTTGTCGATTATATCAGAGGTGAATCGCGATGAAGGTGGCAGTTACTGGTGGAGGAACGCTTGGACACATAGTTCCAGGCATTGCCGTGGCCAATAAGCTAAAGAAGCATGGTTGCGACGTATTCTGGATAGGAAACACTGATTCTGATGAGAAGTCCTATGTTCAAAAGCGTGGAATCAATTTCTTCTCTGTATCCGCAGGAAAGCTCAAGCGGTATTTTGCTTTTTCAAACTTCATCATGCCGTTTCTGGTGATTAAAGGTTTTTTTCAGGCAAGGAGAATCCTCGGACAGCAAAAGCCTGATGTTCTTTTCTCAAAGGGCGGTTTTGTCAGTGTTCCTGTTGCCAGAGCCGCTTTTTCGCTTGGCATTCCTGTGGTGACCCATGAATCCGATTCCTCATGCGGGCTTGCGACTAGAATCATCGCCAGATATTGCGATGTCGTATGTCTTGGAGACAGAAGATGCTCAATAAGCACCAAGGCAAAAGTCCGATATACAGGAAATCCTGTCCGAAGTGACATATCTGGTGGAAATCCACAGAAGTTCAGAAGGCTGCATGGCATTTGTGATGGCATGCCCACTGTGCTGGTGCTAGGCGGAAGCCAAGGTGCCTTGAAGTTGAACAATGCCATCATCGATGGAATGGATAGGCTCAGAGGAAGATGCAATGTGATTCTTCAATCCGGCAAGGGAAAGACCACAAAGACCGTGATATCCGGCTTATGGCAGTTTGAGTCGTTCGATGATGATTTCAAGGATGTCCTATCACTTGCCGATCTGGTTGTCAGCAGGGCAGGTGCCGGTGCAATTGCTGAGCTTCAATTTCTTGCGAAGCCAATGCTCCTCGTTCCATTGGGACTTGATGCCTCAAGGGGAGATCAGATAACGAATGCAGAGGAAGCCTTGAGAAAAGGGAAGGCCGTAGTCGTCACTGACTATGACAAGGTGATTGAAAAAATACTCGAATTAATCGATAATGAAGAAAAAAGGGAATTGCTTTACATGGCCTGCAAGGCAGACCAAGGCATGGACAGTGCCGAAGAAATTGCCCAAAACGTGATGGAGGTTGCAACTGATGGCTCTGAATGTAGTTGACTGGGTGATAGTCGGACTTGCTGTAGTAGGTGGCATAGGTGGCGGATTTGCCGGGTTCTTCGATGAAGTGTCCAGAAAACTTGGCTTTGTTGCTGGAATCTTCACTGCATTGACGTTTTCAGGCATTCTGATTCCCGTTATCATGAACGGAACAGGGCTGGGGCGCTTTCCATCTGCCTTGATTTCATATTTTGCAATATTCCTTGTCACATTCATTCTCATCGCTGCAGTTGGCGGCATTCTGTCGAAATTATTTGAGGCAATGAGTCTGAGCTTCGTTGACAGAATCCTTGGATTCTTCCTTGGAATGGCAGAGGTTGTCCTTGTCCTTTCAGTGATATGGATGTTCCTTTCCTATCAGAGTGTTCTTTCACTTGGAGATTCTTTCCATCAAAGCTGGATAGTGAGGAATCTTCTGGATAAACTTGCTATTGTCGGAAGGGGGATGATTGGTGCTTGACAAAGTCAGCGTGACACAGCCAGAGATTGCTGCGATTCTATGCAACCAGATCAGGCAAGGCAGTCTTCCTGGCTCGATGCTTTTCTGTGGACCTGAATTTGCAGGCAAGCTTCATTGTGCATACCAGCTTGCCTTACAGATGGGCAGTGTGAAGGAAGGAAACTTTGCATTGAGCTCCAACCGTGATTTTGAGTATCAGATTTGCTTTGCCTTGGATTGCTATCGAAACAAGCCCTGCCAGGCGACGTCAGATTTTCTTCTGGAGAATTTCAATGTCTTTCTAGCACAGTTCCATAACTGTCTGGCTACGGATGACAGGGACCAGAAGGCCTATGACAGCGCTGGATTGATAATGGAGCTGCTAAGTGATCTGCATGATGCTTCGGACAGGAAGCTTTCTGACATCTGTGACCGGCTGAAATCCGTATTCCTGGATACAGTCCGCCTGATGGGGAAGAAGTCAGGATCTCTGAGCATATCACAGGTCCGTTCCATTCAACAATGGGCATGCCTTACGAGCATGGGCAGAAGTGATAAGATAGTCGTTCTGGAAGGAATCGAGGATGCAAACGAATCTGTCAGGAACAGCCTTCTGAAGATTCTGGAAGAACCGCCAAGTGGAATCAGATTCATCCTCATCACATCTCTTCCCGAACGAATGCTTGCGACAATTCTCTCAAGGACCAGAAGATATCAGTTTCCTGCGATTTCCTTGGATGCAAAAGCTGCCCTTCTTGGGTCTCTTGGGAAGCGAGACAGCGACAGACAGCGTAATCTGAAGGAATACTTCATCAGCTACGCTTCTTCTGAAATTCCTGAGGTCTCAAGAATAGCCTCTGGCTTTCTAAATGATTCGGATTTCAATCTTCTGAATATCTTGAAGATCCTTGATGATTCACGGAGTTCCATGGCTTTCTTCAATGAACTTTCTTTGGAAGTGGAAAGAGAATTCAGTGCCGGAAGGATGACTGAATACAGGGCAAAAGAACTCCTTAGACTGATAAGTGATACCGCTTCGTCATCCCGTATCTTCAATCAGAATCCCCGGCTTGCTGTTGAAGGACTGTTTTATTCGGTAAGACAAAAAAAAGAGGTTTGATCATGGATAAATTCTTGAAGAAGGCTTCTGAGAAACTAAACCTTCTGGATCAGTCGCAGACAAAGCAGCTGTTTGCAGACCTGCTGGAGACTTTGGAGCTGAAGGATTTCATTCTGGATTCATCTCCGGATGGAATAATTCTTGTAGGTGAAGAGAGAAACATATTCTATCAGAATAAAGTCGTATCCTCGATAATTGCGATCAATTATCCTCGATTCTACAAATTCCGTGATATCAGCAGTCAGATAGTTGATTCCGATATAACGGACTTTCTTCATGATTACTGGGCCGATCCAAGAAAGGAAAAAACCATATCAAAGGAATTCACATATCAAAATGGTGAAAATGTGAAGATCATTCTGGTAGCGGTATTCAACAGGTTCAATACGTTTCATGGACATGTCTGTGATATGATCAGACTTTCCGACATCACTGAAAAGCGTATCAAGGAGAACCGACTCAAGAGAAGCGAGAGTCTTGCCCAGATGACGACCATGACTGCAGGTGTGGCTCATGAGATCAAGAATCCCCTTGGGTCGATCAGCCTGTATCTTCAGTTACTGCGAAGGGACTTCAAGAAACACCAGAGCCTCACCAGAGAACAGGCTGAGAAATATCTGAAAGTCATTTCCGAGGAGATAGACAGACTCAACAGCATAGTCGTTGACTTCCTTTTTGCAGTCAAGCCGCTTTCAGTGAATCTTCGGAAGGAGGAAGTGAACAACCTGGTTTTTGACATTGGACAATTCGTCTTGCCTGAACTCAAGGAGAATGGTATAGAGCTGGAGCTGACCTTGGCTCCAGGTCTTCCAAAGCTGATGCTGGATCGGTCTCTGTTCCGTCAGGCGGCATTGAACGTCATCAAGAATTCAATGCAGGCGATTGCATGCAGTCATGCCGATGGCAAGGATGGAAAGATCGATATCGAGACAAAGCTGAACAATGATCTTGTGAGTGTGATATTCACCGACAATGGATGCGGAATATCAGAGGACAAGCTGTCGAAGATATTCGAACCATATTACACGACAAAGGAAACTGGAACCGGATTGGGACTTACTGTCCTGTTCAAGATAATCAAGGAACATAATGGAGACCTCAATGTCGTCTCACGTGAAAACGAAGGAACGACATTCGTTCTTTCATTCCCTGTTCCGAAAGATGAAAGAATGAAGATTGGGTATAGCGGCAAGGTGAGATATGCAAAATAAAAGAACGATACTTATTGCGGATGACGAGAAGAACATCAGGGAAGGACTTGCACTGGCCTTGGATGACTATGACTGCATTCTTGCGGAAGATGGTGGAAAGGCTTGGAAGATCGTCAATGAGCAGCATGTGGATCTGGTGATATCCGATCTGAGGATGCCTGTGATGCCAGGGAGCGAGTTGCTGAAGAAGATTGTCAGCACCTATCCTGCGATTCCAGTTGTAGTGCTGACTGGACATGGCACTGTGGAGACCGCTGTGGAATCCATGCGTGAAGGGGCTGTGGACTTCCTTACCAAGCCTGTGAACATTGATCACCTGGATCTACTAATTAAGCGTACATTTGCCAACATTGAGGTCCTTGAGCAGAACAATGCACTGTCCAGAGAGTTGGAAAACATAAAGAAAGGACAGAAATTCAGCAAGATCATCGGTAACAGCAGTGCAATCAGAAACATGATGGATACTATCAGCCAGGTTGCGCCTACGGATTCTTCTGTTATGATCACAGGAGAAAGCGGTGTGGGAAAGGAGCTGGTAGCTGATGCAATCCATTCGTTCTCAAGAAGAAAGGACGGGCCTTTCATCAAGGTTAACTGCAGTGCTCTTTCCGAATCATTGCTTGAAAGCGAGCTTTTTGGACATGAGAAGGGGGCTTTCACCGGGGCGATAGCTCAGAAGAAGGGCCGTTTTGAACTAGCTGATGGTGGAACTATCTTTCTCGATGAAATCGGTGAGATAAACCAGAGCATTCAGGTGAAGATTCTCCGTGTGCTTCAGGAGAGGGAATTTGAAAGGGTTGGCGGAGAAAGGACGATAAAGGTTGATGTGCGGATTCTGGCCGCAACCAACAGGAATCTTGAAGAGGCGATTGGAAAAGGAACCTTCAGAGAAGACCTGTACTACCGATTGAATGTCGTATCCATAAAAGTTCCTTCACTTCGTGAAAGGAAGGAGGATATTCTTCTTCTTGCGACTGAGTTCCTCTCTCGGTTTGCAAAGAAGAATGGAAAGACGATCGATGGCTTCACGGCAAAGACTAAATCAGTGCTATTCAACTATGACTGGCCAGGAAATGTCCGTGAACTGCAGAACTGCATTGAAAGCGCTGTTGTGATGTCAAAGAGCAATTTGATTGATGTGGATGATCTTCCAGCCAAGATCAGAAATGGCAGTGTGAATCAGAATTTCATCCATATTCCGATTGGCGCCTCCATGGCTCAGGCTGAAAAGATCATGATTGCAAATACGCTTTCTCTGACAAAGGGAAACAAGACCAAGGCTGCCGATGTCCTGGGAATAGGAAGAAAAACCCTTCTTCGAAAGATTCAGGAAGAAGGAAATGAATAACAACCTTGATGTATATGATTTTCTCGACGAAGGTGGTCTTCTCTCAAAAGCCTTTCCAAGCTATGAATACAGAGAAGGGCAGCTTGAGATGTCTCTTCTTGTGCAGAAGGCCTACAACGACAATGCGATTGCGATGATTGAAGCTGGAACCGGGATAGGAAAGAGCTTTGCTTATCTTGTTCCAGCCATCATCTATGCGATGAAGAATTCGGATGACAACAGGACTGTCATAGCTACAGCGACCAAGAATCTCCAGCTTCAGCTCTCAAACAAGGATGTTCCACTGCTTCTGTCGCTCATTCATGAAGATATCAAGGTCTCAGTTCTTTTCGGCCGTTCCAACTATATCTGCCGAAGGCGGTTTGAGGAAGCCTACAGGAGTGTCGAGCTGCTTGCACAGGATAGTGAAAGCGACATGGCCAAGATGAATGATTTTGTCGAAAATGCCGAAAGAGGATTGTTTCAGGATTATACGGGACATATTCCAGATGGTCTGAGAGCGGCTTGCATGAGCGATATGGACCTGTGCCATGGAGGCCAGTGTCCCTTCATGAGCAGCTGCTTCTATTTCCGAGCCAAGCGAGCGGCGCAGGAGGCTCAGATCATAATCACAAACCATCATCTTCTGTTCACAGATGCCGAAAGCCGGCTGGAAGCAGGACTGTCACATGCCGAAGACTGTGTTCTGCCTGCATTTTCGCGATTGATAATCGATGAAGCACATAACATCGAACAGAATGCAACCGATCTCTTTACAGGGGTCTACAGCTTCTTCGAAGTATCACGGCAGATTGGTCTCATCATGAAGCCCCGTTATGGAAGACAGGCAAGCATTATGGAAGATCTCTCGCGTTACAGTACGGAAAAAGACTGCACTTCTTCGATATATGAAGCTCAGAAGAATCTCTCATCCAAGATGGAGACTTTGGACACTTATCTGGCTGCATACCTTGCAAAGCTGAAGGCGAGCAGCAGGTTGCTTCAGAATTCCTCTTTTGAAGGTTCTCAGGATTTCTATCTGATTGGAAACGAGGTCGTCAAGCTTGGAGTCGACTTTGTCAACAGACTGAGCATTTTTGCAAAGAATCTGAAGTATTCTGATGACGAAAGGCAGTTTGTCGATGAATTTTCAACTCTAGTCAGCAGGGTCAACTCTTCTTTTGAAATTCTCAAGGATTTCTGTGACAAGGATAACTGGACTGATGATGTTCATTACATCAGGCAGGCATTGAACAGGAAGCAGTTGGTACAGGAAATCTGCATCTCTCCGATTTCAATACAGCAAAAAATGAGGGAAGGAATCTTCAATGAGTTCCTGACTGTGGTATGTACAAGTGCGACTCTCAACCTCAATGATGATTTTGCGTTCTGGTCATCAAGGGTAGGCCTTCCGGTCGATGGACGTGAGATTCTAAAGCTTGAAGTGGCTTCCCCTTTCGATTATAGGAACAACCTGCTTCTTCTGACTCCTTCGGATGCTCCGATCTTCAAGGAGAATGAATCAGAGGCGTTTGAGCAATATGCATCAGAAACAATATTCAATGCCATCTGCAGCTCCGGTGGTGGTGCATTGGTTCTGTTTACAAGCAACAAGATGATGGCTTGGATGAAAAACGAACTGAAGGCTGGCCTGGAACGGAAGGGAATGAAGACGATGATGCAGGGGGACAAGGACCGGTATCAGCTTCTCAAGGATTTCAAGGAGGATGTGGACAGCGTTCTTTTCGCAACCAACAGTTTCTGGGAGGGAATTGATGCTCCTGGAGAAGCGTTGCGGATGGTGATAATCGTCAAGCTTCCTTTTCAAGCTCCCAACGAACCGATTCTCAAGGCCAGAGTGAAAAAGATTGAAGAGCAGAAGCAAAGTGGCTTCTACTTTTTGTCTCTTCCCGATGCCACTATGAAGCTGAAGCAGGGTTTTGGAAGGCTGATACGTAACAAGACAGACAAGGGAGTGGTTCTTATTCTTGATTCTCGCATAATCACGAAGAATTATGGACAGTACATGCTTCATGCCTTGCCTGAAAGCTACAATCCAGAGACTGAAACAAGCGGTATATGCACCAAGATTGAGAATTTTCTCTTTTCATGAAGCTGAAGCAGATGACGGATGTCAGAAAGTCAATCCTGAAAGATTCACAGATAAGAAAGTTCGAGGCCTATGGGTTCTTGAAGGACCTGAAGTTCTTTGAGCCTTACCTGATTGTCTTTCTTGTTGGAAAGAACATAAATCTTTTTGAGATAGGAATTCTCATTTCAATACGGGAAATCATTATCAATGTCTTTGAGATACCTTCTGGAATCATTGCAGACACATATGGAAGAAAAAACGAGCTTTGCCTCTGCTTCATCTTCTACATGGTTGCCTTTGCGTTATTCTTCTTTATCTCAGGATTTGTGATAGCCTGCGTTGCCATGGTCTTCTATGGGTTGGGGGAGGCTTTCCGCTCCGGGACACACAAGGCGATGATCTATACTTATCTTGATCGGATGGACTGGTCTTTTGAGAAGACTTTCGTATATGGCAGAACCCGATCATGGTCGTTGATAGGAGCTTCGCTCA
>JAAYFO010000036.1 GCA_012728215.1 Spirochaetales bacterium
AAGATAGACCTTCTTGTTCTTCAGATCACGTCCGGTATTCTGCACATCCATGAAAGGCTTCGGATCAAGAATCCTGATCACCTGCTCTCCCATCACATCACCGGAATTCCTGATGTTCATGATTGCTCTGGCAGACTTGTTAATCAACTGCACTTCCAGCTGCTCGTTCACAACAATTATGCCGTTTGGAGTATTGCCAATGATGTTACCAGTCATGCTCTCCGCCTTTTCCTTCAGGAAAGGCAGACACATCGTCATGTCAGCCTTGCCCTGGAACACGGCAATAGCCTTGTCTCTGCAGCTGTTGTATCCACAACTTCCGCAGTTCAGCTGGTCTTCTGGCTTATTCTTGCCCATTCTGTGGAATATATTCTGAATATCCTCATCAGTCGGAATCATCTTCGAACTCATTGGGATGGCTTCTCTGACAAGAGTCAGATCAGTTACGGAAAGCAAGTTAGCATCAAAGTCCTTCCTGCCTGCATATCTTATCACTTCCTGATAGCTCTTCACCGGATAGCTGTGGTACTTGGCCATCACAGGACCGCCTATGCAGCTGCCGACACACGAAGACATCTCAACAAAGCAATGAGTGATGTTTTCACTGATTATATCCTTCAGGCAGGCTATGCAGTTATCAATCCCATCAACTGACAGATAGGTGTATTTCTCTTCCAGCGCCATTGTCTTGAGTATGCCGCCACATGTCGGGAAAAGCCTCGCCTTGCTTTCTTCAGTATCATCCATGCTGCCTTCCAGAACGACATTCTCTGCTTCCATCCATTCGTTGAGCTCTTCAAATGTAAGAACCAGATCGGCATAACCAGGATACCTGTCAACCTCATCCTTCTTTGAAAGGCAAGGACCAATGAACACGACCTTGGCACCAGGATGCCGCTTCTTTATATCCATTGCCGCCGCTTCCATTGGTGAAACCACCGGCGCCAGATATCTCAGCGCTTCCGGATAATGCTTCTGAACCAGAAGATTGACTGTCGGACAGCAGGTGGAAATTATAACATCCATGTTACGCTCTTTCACCAGACGCTCGTACTGTGTCTTGACGTACGTGGCTCCGACTGCTGTTTCCATCACACCCTTGAAGCCAAGCTTCTTCAACCCAGCTTCCAGACCGGCTATTCCAATCCCGTCATAGCAACCGATGAATGCCGGCGCTATGGTTGCAAAAACTTCGGTGTTATCAGCAATCAACACCTTGCATCGATCGATGTCCTTTACGATTTCCTTCGCATTCTGAGGACACATCACAAAGCAGTTTCCGCAAAGAATACATTCATCACTGATTATGTGCGCCTGATTTCCGGAAAACTGGATTGACTTCACCGGGCAGTGCCTTATGCACTTGTAGCAGTTCTTGCAGTTGGACTTCTTTAGTCTTAGATAATCGGCCATAGGTACCTGTTCTTTATATCCCGACCCTCATGGACCGGTTCGAAAACAACCAGAAGGGGTCTGCCTTGAGACCCCGACTGGGAATGTATATTTTTTGGGAGGACAATCCTCCCTGGAAGAACCTGAATTCACTTAA
>JAAYFO010000037.1 GCA_012728215.1 Spirochaetales bacterium
ACAGAGAAGCTCAAGCTGATCATTTCTGAGAAGCTTGACAAGTAGACTCCCGTTGCTTTGCGTATTTTCGCAAAATGCAACTAGATATTGTCCTTGGATCCTCTTACATTCATTTTTCCAAACAAGGTGCCGGCGACTGCGACCAGGCTGCCCTTTTCATCTATGGTACCTGAACATGTGAACTTGATCCTGAACACGGAATACCTGAGCTTTGAGGAAAACTCGAACGATCTTCCGTCACATCGAGCCTCCTTGAACTCATTGTCATGTTTCCAGAGATTCAGGATTCCATGATATGTGTCCTTGTCGGGAGTCTTTTCAACTATTACGAATCCCTTCTCCAACCCGACAGGGGTATCCACTTCAACTGAATACCTGCCTTCGATTGAGAAAGCCATTACTGCAAGCGGAAGGGAGAGAATAAGAATAATCAGAACTGTTGATTTGCCCATGTGCATAATCTTATCACGAAAATTGAATTAGTAGTTCAAATTTGATAATATCATCGCATGAAGACAAATGCCATGAGGATCCTAGATGGATTGGGAATAGATTACGAAGCTCTGGAATATGATATCGACCCACGTGAAGACAATGAAATAGCCATGCATACAAGCAGGACGCTGGGAATCAGTCCAGAGCAGATATTCAAGACATTGGTGCTGGCATCGGAGCAGAAGGAAATCTTCGTTCTCTGCATTCCTGCATTGTTCGAGGTAAGCCTCAAGAAAGCCAGAAGTGCCGCAGACTGCAATGGAATAGACCTGATCAAGCCTGATCAGCTGCAGCGGCTCACCGGATACATAAGAGGTGGTTGCTCCCCTCTTGGAATGATTCACAAGTATCCCGTGCTGATTGAAGAGCTTGCTCAGCTTGAGGAATTCATTTACATCAGCGGTGGACTGCGAGGTCTGACTCTGAAGATCAGACCAGATGACCTTCTTCGAGCCTCAGACGGTCAGTATGCCTCTCTGGTCAACTGAGCCTGATGACTGAACTGCATCCCAGTCTTTGCGCTTCCCTTTCATCATGAGTGATCAGCACGACTGTCTTTGTGGCGATTCTGTCTCGCACCCAGTCTATCACTAGATTCTTGGTATCATCGTCCAAGCCCTTGAATGGCTCATCGAGGATCAGCAAATCAAAATCCGATACGACTGCACGTACCAAAGCCACCCTTCGCTTCTGTCCACCGGAAAGCGTTCCTGCCGACTGCAGAGCACTTGTCCTAAGGCCAACTTCAAGAAGGGCTTCAGCAGCCTGCTCCCGGCTTATGTTGGCCACAAATGATACATTCGTCACCGCTGATAGGCTTTCACACAATCTGTCTTCCTGAAACACTGCCGAGAGCTTCAATCCTTCAAGACCTGTCACAGTGCCTTCATCCTGAGTCTCAAGGCCACAGAGAATCCTTGCAATTGTTGTCTTTCCAGCTCCGGAAGCTCCAAGCAGGCAGTTGACGGTGCCTGAATGCAGCACAGCATCAAAATGATCCAGCACTCTCTTTTCGCCAAAGCTTTTGCTGATATTCTTCATCACTATGTCTGGCATCATCTGACAACCTTCCTTTGCACGATTGAAATGAGAAGAATCACAATCTTCTCAAATGCATAACTGACGAGAACGATTGCAACCGTCCATGCCAGAAGGGATGGAGTGTCAAGGAATATCTTGGATTGATAGAGCTGCTCTCCCATCGATCCCAATGGCATTCCTATGACTTCTGCTGCGATTCCGCTTTTCCAGGCCAGTCCAAGGCCTACAGTGCAGGCACTCTTGAAATATGGCATGACTTGAGGAACGTAGATATATCGCACAGCACGTGCCGGCTTGACCCTGAACAGCTTGGCCATTTCCAGAAGTCTGAAATCAGTCTGCCTGAATCCTTCCAGAACGTTGGAATAGACCACAGGAAGGACAATCAGAAACGAAATTGCTATGGAAAGGCTTCTGGAAGAAATCCAGACAAGAATCATAATGATGAATGACGCCACTGGAATGCTCTTGATCACCCGCATCAGTGGTTCCACAAGGTTCTCGAACACACTCCACCGATAGGACCCTGCCGCAAAAGCAATGCCAACGACGACAGCTAGAAAGAATCCCGCGGCTATGCGTACAAATGAGAACCAGATTGAAGCATAGAATGAACCGGTCTTCATCAGGGCAAAAAGCGTCCTGGCCACCTCTATTGGGGAAGCCAGGATGATATTCTGGCCGACTGCCATTGCCACGACCTGCCATACAGCAAGCCAGACAACGACAGACCACCACGAAATCTTCTTTCTTTTTCTCTTATCTGGAATAATAGAAGCCATCATCTGGAAGCTTGCCGCCTACAGCAGCGGGATTCTGTCTGAACAACTCGGCAAGGTAACCACCAAGCTGGCTCTTCATCATATTGCCTTCGATGAAAACTATGTTGCAGTTCACTATGGCCTTCTCTGCTACCGCCTGAGGAACGATTCCGTATCCACCGATGATCTTTGCGGCTTCCGAGACATTTTCATTGACGTATTCGACAGATTCTCTGTACTGATCAAGGAAGAGGCTCACAGCTTCCGGATTGTTCTCCAAAAAGTCCCTTGTCCCTACGATCACACCTGTGATCATTGCACTTGGCGAATCAGTTCCCTTCTGAAGCTTGTCCCACTCTTCGGTGAGATCAAGAACTACATGGATATCAGGATTCTTCATCTGGCTGGTGGTAACAAAAGGTTCAGGAAGCATTGCGATTCCACTTGGGGAAGCGGCAAGGGCGGCGACACATTCAGCGTGCTCGCTCTTGAACTGGATATCGATATCCTTTATCGGGTCAATTCCATTTGCACTGAGAATATAGTTCAGTCCATATTCCGGGGTGGCTCCCTTTCCGCTGGCAAAAATCGTCTTGCCCTTGAGATCGGCGACTGAATGAACTGCATTGCCCTTCTCCACTATGTAAATGACTCCAAGGGTGTTTATTGCAACGACTTCAATCTTTCCCTGTGTCTTGTTGTAGAGGACAGATGCAAGATTGGCGGGTACTGCGGCAAGGTCCACTTCTCCCTTGAGAAGCCTTGCCGTCACTTCGTCTATCGCACCGGCAAGCGTGAACTCATATTTGTTCGATCCTGTGTTTCCCTGATCGCTTTCAGACATCAGCTTTGACAGTCCCATTCCAGTCGGTCCCTTCAATGCTATGACCTTCACGTCAGTCTGTTCAGGCTCAAGAAAATTCTTTTCGCCGACTGCCTGTCCCAAGACAGATGCAAGAGCTATCACAGCAATCATCACGACAGCCGATAAACGTTTGATTTTCATTTTATCCTTCCTTTGCGTTCTTAGACGCTTCTCATTTATACTATTCGGATTTCTCCGTCCTTGTTCTCAATCAGATTCTCTTCCTGAAGCACCGCAAGCTGTGAAAAAAGCGCTGCTCTGCTCATGTTAAGCATCTTGGCAACGGCTTCCCTGGACTTTCCAAGCTTCACAGTTCCATCGCATCCGGCATGGCTTCTGAGATAGCACAGAAGTCTGTCACGCGAATTCTGAACTGTCAGTTCCCTTATCCGCTGCAGAAGAAAGTGTATCTTCTCGTTGCATAGCCTCGCATAATTCTTCATCGCTTCCGGTGAATTTTCCAGCAATCTTCGACACTCCTCATTTGGCACGCTCAGCAGCAATCCCTTCTTTCTGCATCGAATGCAGGACTCGACGTCCATATCTGGAAGATAAAGACTGTTGATCCCAAACACATCACCAGAGAGAAGAGTTGCAAGAAGCACTTCCTTTCCATCTTCTGCACAGCTGAAAACCTCGAAGGCTCCGCTGCAGACAAGTATCACATTCTGCGATGCAAGATCTGACAGCGTCTGGCCTTTATCGGTTTCCTTGATTTGAATTGGAGATTGTGAGATATCCAAGGAACTGAAGAAGGAAGAAGCCGCAACAGCCTTGTCAACAATCTGCCGAAACCTTGCGCCAGAATCCATCTTCTTCTCCTCCTTGCATGAATAATAACAGATTAGAATTAGAGAATCAATAAAAACAGTCCATTTCTGGACTGTTTTTTATTCTAACCTACGAATGGCCTGACTTTCATCATGCTGTAACCCACTTCTGTCTTCGGGCAAATGACAGGAAGTCCTTCAAGGTATGGATCACAGGACGGGCAGAGAACCCGAGTTCCTTCTTAGCCTTCTCATTTGAGAACCTGATGTTCTTTCCCAGCAGTCGGGTCGACTCCATTGTAAGAGGATTTCTTTCCTTTATCAGCTTGAAGTACAATCCTGCAAAAGGAAGCACCAGCTTTATGAATCCGACCGAGAGACTTGTCTTTAGAGGTTTCTTTCCAGCAAGAAGAAGCAGTTCATTGAGAAGTTCGGTTGTATTGGAGAAGGTGTTTGACAGAATGTATGTCTCGCTTGTCTTTTCCATCACGGAGGCATTGGCGACAGCCTTTGCCACATCACGTACATCGACAAAATCAAATCCTCCCGACACTCCGGCACGGAGCTTCCCATTAAGATAAAGAGAGAAGACCATGCTCATCAATCCCCTCTTGTAGTCATCCGGACCGATCATTCCCGAAGGGAGGATTATGCAGTACTCAAGGCCTGAAGCCTGAACAAGACGTGCGGCCATGGCCTTGGTCTTTGCATAAGGGGCAAACAGCTTCTCGGGAAAGAATCCATCCACTTCCTGCACCAGGCAGTTCCTGCCCTTGGAATACAGCGAATCTACTGAACCGATGTAGACCAGCTTCTTCACGCCATGTTCCTTGCACAGGGAAATCACATTGGCTGTGCCACCAACATTTATGTCATAGAGGTCTTTTGAATATCCCTTCTTTATTGATATCACGGCTGCGGCATGAATGAAGACCGGATTATCGGTTCCTTCAAACATTGCATTCATCGACTCCTTGTCTCGGACGTCACCATTATAGACTTTTATCCTGGAATCAAGGAAGGAGCTGTCTTCTCCGTTCAGAACCAGTCCTCTGACTTCGAATCCTTTTTCAAGCATCGTCAAGGCAAGGCAAGTGCCAAGATGTCCGCAGACTCCGGTAATCAGTACCGTCCTGTTTTCGTTTATATTTTTCATCGTTTTATTCTCCTATTCAACACTGTGTCTATTATCTAACATAATATACTGAAAAACAATCGGTTATAATTGACTATCACCTGTAGAAATGTGAAGAATGATTGTTTTTCGATTTGAGTTCTTCTCCCACATTCAGGCAACGGCGCCCTGTTTTGGGATGTTTTTCTGTATTTTGGCTCCAGTGATTCCTTTGATGGGGATTTCGCATTTTTTCGGATGACGAATTCCCTTTTCAGGGATTAGAGTGAGTCATGGTCAAAAAATCCAGTGATGTTGATTTGATAAACTCAGATTCGGATTCTCACGAGAGCAGTGAGAATCGCAGAAACCGCTTCAAGGAATCCGAAGAACTCCTTGCCGCGCAGATGTGGCCGAGATACAAGAAGATCATAGATGAGAACAAAGGGTCGAACCTTGTGGAACTCTGCAGAGAGAGCGACTTCTCCTACAAGACTTTGACAAATCAGATTTCCGATAATCGAATGCCAAAGGTGGCAATGCTCATAGAGATGGCGAAAAATGCCAACACATCGATTGATTACCTTCTCTTTGGAGATGACACTTCAGCATATGACAAGGATGAAATCGAGGTTCTCAGACTGCTGAGGACCAACAGCTCATTCAGGGAAATCGTCTTTTCATTGAAATCCCTCTCGCCTAATGCAATCAGGAGTCTCAATCAACTTCTCAATGTGCTTTATGAAGACATTCCAAGAATTGCCAAGTCAGACAAGCATGACAAATGAGCTTTTTCAGGGCAGGAGACAATGTATTTGTAATCATTTTTACAATAGATAAAAAATATTTCCCAACCTGTTGACAATTTTTCCAGTTTAGGGCATATTAGGCTTCGTTGAAACGCACAAGTCTAAGGCGAAGAACTTCATGGTGGATGTAGTTCAATGGTAGAGCCCCAGATTGTGGATCTGGTTGTTGAGGGTTCGAGCCCCTTCATCCACCCTTGCGAATCGCAAAACCAATCTGCGCTCGTAGCTCAATTGGATAGAGTGCTGGACTTCGAATCCATAGGTTGCAGGTTCGAGCCCTGCCGGGCGCGTGAGTTTTCAATGAATGGGCCGCTAGCTCAGATGGTAGAGCAACAGACTCTTAATCTGTGGGTCAAAGGTTCGATCCCTTTGCGGCTCAAGAGATAACCTCCGGAAGTGATTTTGGAGGTTGTTTTTTATCTTGCGAGAATGGTGGAATTGGCAGACACGCTAGACTTAGGATCTAGTGCTTACGCATGGGGGTTCAAGTCCCCCTTCTCGCACTTTTTCAATTCTGATAGATTCGAGCATGGGGATGGTTCTCTCATAGTTGTGTCTTTGCTTATTAGATGAGTTCCATTGAATCCAAGGCTGCAAGCAGTTAGCACTTGATTGCCTTTTTCTTCTTGCTCCGCTGTACCTCGAGAAGAACGAAGAATACATTTGCTCCGGATACCAAGTTGTTTGTCAGCATATCCCCAAGAATGAAGATCGGCAGTCCAGCAGTTACATCAATATTGAAGAATTGAAGAAGGATTGCATAGATTGTGATTCCTCCATAAGGAACCGCTGGAGTCGCAATGGAGAAGAACAGTGACAGAACCACAAGAACGACGAGCATGCCTATGCTGAAGGAGTCACAGAGAAAGGTAATCATATGTTGAATCCAGTTATAGATGCAACGAATAATCCAGAAAAAGGTGAAAATATTGCGAAAAGCCTGTCGGTTTGGTCGTTTAAACGCTCAGAAAACAGTTGAAAAGGGGTTTAATCGCAGCTTTTTCGTTGACTTTCGCGAAATGAAAATTGCGAAATCCATTAAACAGTTATGAAACAATATTAAACGCTGTTTATTATTCTTTGAAACAGACAAAACCTTATGCAAATGTGCACTTAGACGTTGAGATAATCGTTCTCAGAAAGAGCACATCTGC
>JAAYFO010000038.1 GCA_012728215.1 Spirochaetales bacterium
CGGCGAAGCTTGTTCTTGCTGTCTTCGCTTATGGGATGTTCGATCCAGTTGATCATCACAGCCTTCATTGTGTACGAGATCGGAAGCCATCTTCGCCGTATCGAGAGGGCAAGTGCCAGTGCCAGCGAATCCTTTCCGCCTGAGACTCCCAGAAGCAATCTTTCATTCTGGTGAATCATTGAAAAGGTGTTTATGGTCCTTCCTGTTCCCTTGATGAAGCGCATCACCCAAGGAGGCATGCTGCCGTGAATCAATTCCTGATAAGGATGCTTTTTCTCTGGCTCATTCTGTGGTTCGGTAAGGGGTGTGTCATTGTTGATAAATTCGTTGTTCATCGTCGATGATGATACTGCACCGAAGCTTTTTCCTCAAGCATCTTGAACGAAAGTCGAAAACATCGGATACTTGATTCATGTATTATTGCTTGCATTGCCTGACTGGATACGAGGATTCTGTCTCACATGAAATCGAGAGGCTGTTTCGCCTTGGCGGATTCAGGGATGCCTTGGTGTGGTTTCCTAAGAAAGTGTGCAGGATAAGAGGCAATGGAAAGCCTCGTGAGGAGCACCGTCCTCTCTATCCTGGTTACTTGTTCATCAGCTTCGATGAGGATGACGAGCTTTTTCCGTTCTTTGACATCAGACGCTTGAAGAATGTGATTCGGTTTCTTTCCTACAGTGATGGAACCTGTTATCTGAGGGGAGGGGATCTCTCTGTCGCCAGATGGATTCATCGCTTTGACGGCGACATCGCCATTTCAAAGGTGGTCTACAAGCCAGGTGAGAAGCTCAAGATCATAGATGGCCCCATGCAGGGAATGGATGGATTGGTGAAGAAGGTGGACCGTCATCACAAGAAGATATGGATCGACTTCGGTCTGGATGGACTTCTGGGAAATGTCTCTTTTGATGTGGATTTCCTCGATGGTGGGGGTGCAAGCAAGGTCCTCACTGAATAAATTCAAGAATATGTGACATTATCACTGGATAAATCGGTGTCCGTTGTTTAAATTATGAGTATCAGGAGGAACTGATTATGAAATTATTTGTATGCAGACATTGCGGAAACATCATCACTTTCGTTCACGACAGCGGAGTGCCGGTAGTGTGCTGTGGTGAGAAGATGCAGGAACTGGTTCCGAATACAGTGGATGCGGCCTTTGAGAAACATCTTCCTGTGATAAAGAGAGAGGGATCTCTGGTCACAGTCAGTGTAGGAGCGGTAGCTCATCCGATGACGGAAAAGCATTACATCCAGTGGATAGTGCTGGTCACAAGGCAGGGCGTTCAGAGGAAGGACCTTTCATGGGATTTGGCCCCAGCCGCTGATTTCCTTATTGCTGAGAATGACGAGGTCGTGGAGGCATATGCATATTGCAACCTTCATGGACTTTGGAAGAAATGACAGGAGGTGGTAATCATGAGATATGTATGTGACGTATGTGGATATGTCTACGATGAGAGTGTCGGCGATCCCGATAACGGAATCAAGGCTGGAACAAAGTTCAAGGATTTGCCTGAGGATTGGGTATGCCCGATGTGCGGAGCTCCCAAGGACAGCTTCAGCGCTGAGTAATCCTTAGTATTATTCCACAATGATTTTGATGCCCCTGGGCTTTACAGAGAATTCAGTTCTCTGATAACCTGGGGGCATGTCTTTTACTCCGATTTGATGAAAAAAGATTGATTATCAGTGATGAATGGTTATCTTTGCAGTTCAATTTTTCATGAACTGCGTTTCGGAGTACGGAAATGTTTTCAAATAATTACAGATCCCGTTGCGCTTCCATTTTGATGCTCTGCATTGGTTTTACCGAAGGACTTGTGTTCTTTGCTCCTATTGCGACATTGTATCGGCAGGTGCGAGGGGTGAGCATAGCTCAGATAGGGATGATCGAGGGAATAAGCCTTGCCCTGATGATGGTGCTGGAAATCCCATGGGGATGGGTGGCTGACAAAATCGGATACAAGCGGACACTGGTTGTCTGCAGTGCTCTTTCACTTGTATCAAAGCTGATCTTCTACAAGGCGACAGGCTTTGCCGGGTTTCTTGTGGAACGTGTGGTGATGGCGGTGGCCTTTGCCGGTCTGTCCGGTGTGGACTATGACTATATCACGCAGTTCGTCCCAATAGAGAGACAGCAGCGATTTCTTGGTCGATACGATGGTCTCTCCACGGCAGGGTTGCTTTGTGCTTCTGCGGTGTTCTCTCTGTTCATCAGGGATGACTATGTTTTAAGTGCATTGCTGACAGTGCTTTCATATTCAGCGGTTTTGCTTTTTTCAATCATGCTGCCACGTGAGCCAGATCATGTTCAGAGACAAAAAGC
>JAAYFO010000202.1 GCA_012728215.1 Spirochaetales bacterium
AGTGGAACAATTGAGATAGATGGGCAGGATGTCACTGACTATGCACCTGACAAGCGTTCAACTGCCGTCGTGTTTCAGGATTACGCGCTGTTCCCAAATATGAACGCAGGAAAGAACATCGCTTTTCCTCTTAAGCTACGTCATATGCCACGTGCAGAGATCAATGCCCGTGTGGAGGAACTGCTTTGTGCAGTGAAGCTGGACTCTTTCTCCAAGCGACGAACCAATGAACTTTCGGGTGGTGAGAAGCAGCGGATCGCATTTGCCCGTGCATTGGCCGCACAGCCTGAGATTCTTCTTCTGGACGAACCACTATCAGCTTTGGATTCGAAGCTCCGCAAGGATCTCCGACGTGAGATATGCCAGATTCACAGGGAGTTTGCACAGACAACTATCTATGTCACTCACGATCAGAGCGAGGCCTTGTCGATGTCAGACAGGATTCTTGTGATGAATGAGGGTAGAATCCAGCAATATGACACTCCTGAGAATGTCTACAACCATCCGGCGAACCTGTTTACTGCGACATTCATGGGCGAAGGAAACACGCTTCCATATTCCATTATTCCACGTTCACTTGTCACTTCCTCTGTAGATTCAAGCAGATTCGTATATCAGGAAATGGGAAGCAGCCATTGCATCTTCTTCAGACCTGAGCAGGTGATGATAACACTTGAAAGCGATGTCAAAAAGGCATACGACCTGGAGTTGTGCAATACACTTCGCTTTGCTGACTGCGAGCTGGTTTGCGCTGATTACGAGGGCGACCGATGGGCGTTGGAATACCGTTTCGAGAAGAATTTGATTGTTGCATACAGTCCAGTCCGTCCCAATGGAGTCAAAGCGGATCTTTCGGTACGATTGGATAGAATTCTTCAATTCAATGAAGGGAAACTTGTTAATTGACGTTATATCAACTATCATTGTTTCAAAGAGGCCATGATATGAAGAACGTGATAACCATCATTCTTGTCGTTGCAATCTGCACTACGTCAGCGATCGCAGCCACAGACTACTATCATTCTGAGACCGGAGCACGTGTGTTCTATGCCCCTTCGATTTCAACAGATGGTGGCGTCGCATTCACGATACCTCTTTCAGAGGATTTCAAGACAAAGCTTCAGGTACCGAGAACAAGCTGGAACGCCAAGCTGAATCTCTGCCTCCTCTCTGTGCAGGTCGGAGCCGTCGAAGTCCATACAGGTCCATATGTCAATTATGTCTCGGATTCAATGCATGTCGGGAAATACTATGTGGAAAAGCGTCTGGAAATCGGATTCGGAGCTATGGCAGTAATGCATCTGAGCAACATTTTCAACCTTGGAATAGGATACGGCATAGGAGTGACATCAACGTTATCCCAGATGGATGTGAAATGGGCCAGCCATTCAATCGAGATTCGTCCTGAGTTCAATATAAAGACAACTGTTTCTGACCAGTTCCAGGTACTGATTCCCATCAGAGCAACCTATGCATACAATTATCTTGGATTAAATGCAGGAATAGGTTTCCGATGGCTCCATTCAAAGATCATGAAGGCTCCGGTATGGTTGCTTCAGCAGCAGCTTAAGCAAAAGCAGAAGCAATGATTCATTGCATTTCAAACAGATCATGAGCCCTGCTGGTTTCGGATGGAATTTCTGTCTGGGCATGGTCTTTATCAGATGAGACAGCTTTGTATTGCCATGTTAAAGGTTGGATAGTTGCCCATAACCGTTTTTCATTGTATTATCATTCAAAGGAGGGCAAGTGGAACTATTAAAACGTTTGAGAGGTGTCACTTTTTCCGTGCTGCCGATAATAGTCTTCGTCACTGTTTTCCAGTTTCTGACACCACTTCCTCAGGGGTATTACCCAAACTTTCTGATTGCTTCAGCGATTCTCATTATCGGACTTACAATCTTTCTGCTTGGTGTGGATATTGCGCTGGTACCTGCGGGGGAACAGATCGGCGGTATTCTGCTTAAGAAGCGCTGTCTTCCACTTCTTTTGATTGCAGGGTTCATTGCAGGTTTTGCAATCACATTCGCAGAACCTAATGCAGAAGTTCTCTCATCGCAGGTTGCATTGGCAAATCCTGCGATCAATGGGCGGATAATGCTCCTGTGCCTTTCAATAGGAGTTGGATTCACCATCATGCTTGCCTTTTTGAGGCTAGTCCTTAGAATCCCATACAGAATCATGATGATCATATGCTATGCTCTGGTGTTTATTCTGGCAATTCTTGGAAAAAGCAACTTCGTCAGTATCGGATTCGATGCAGGAGGAACGGCAACCGGTCCTCTGGCCGTACCTTTCATCATGGCGTTGGGCATAGGAAGTGCAAGAGCAAAAGCCGGTTCAACCGAAGCAGACAATTTCGGATTTGTAAGTCTCCAGACGGTAGGGGCCATCCTTGCGGTGCTGGTGATGAGCTTCGTCTCCCCTTCTTTTGAAGGACAAGTCCCGGAATTCTCATATACCTCAGGTCACTTCATCGAAGGAATCATTGTCTATCTGAAGACTGCCTCGATATCGATGGCTCCCCTTTCGGCAATTCTTCTGTTCTTCCAGATCTTTGCATTACACATGCCTTTTTCAAGCTTCTTCAGAATAATCATGGGAATGATCTACAGCTTGATTGGAATGACGATGTTCCTTCTTGGTGCCAATGGTGGATTCATGCCTGTGGCATTCGAAGTGGGACGGAGTCTTGCCTCACTTAACCCTTTGCTTCTAATTGCATGTGCTTTCTTGCTGGGAGCTTCTGTAGTGGTCGCAGAGCCTTCTGTTGCAGTTCTTGTGGAACAGGTGGAGCAGATATCCAGCGGGACAATAAGGCCTCGGATGCTTCTGAGCTTCATGGCTGTAGGAGTTGCAACTGCTCTGGGGCTGGTTGCACTAAGAGAAATCCTGAATTTCTCGATATTCTGGATTCTCGTTCCAGGGTATATTCTATCTTTCATACTGCTTTTCATCGGACCTGACATGTTCGGGGCATTGGCCTTCGACAGCGGAGGTGTGTCTGCAGGTCCTGTTGCTGCGGCATTCATGCTGCCATTCGTAATAGGAATTGGCAGCATGACTGGAGGTGAGCTTTTTGGTGCAATAGGATGCATTTCGATGTCCCCTCTTCTGACGATTCAAATCATGGGACTTATCTATAGGAACAGGGGTAAGAAAGGAGGGAAGAAGGAATGAGCGGAACAGTCTTGTATTCAATCGTATCGCGAGGCAAGGCGCAGGCAGTCTTCACACGTGCTCGGAATGCCGGAAGCACTGGTGGAACGATTCTGCTGGCAAAAGGGACTGCACCGTTCAATCTGCTTGCCCTTCTGGGGCTTGCTGATTCACGCAAGGAAATCGTGATAACCATCTGTGATCATGATATTTCAAATCAGGTGTTCGACGCCATGGCAAGTACGCCAAAGTGCCAGGGAGTCACTTTCGCCATCGAGAGCGAGAGAAGCTATCTGAAGCAGGAAATTTACATTGGCGAAGGAGAGGAAAGAATGAAAAGCGACTATAAGATGATCAACGTAATATGCAATCAGGGTTATTCCGAGGAAGTGATGGGTGCAGCAAGAAATGCTGGTGCGGGCGGTGGCACAGTCATGACCGGTCGTGGCACTGGAACTCCTGAAGATGCCCGTTTCTTCGGGATTCAGCTTGTCCCTGAGAAGGAATTGGTGATTATTCTGGTCGACGATGCCCATCATGATGCGGTTTTTGATGCTATCATCTCACTTCCTTCAATGCAGGATCCAGGTAGCGGAATAGCATATACACAGCCTGTATCAAGATTTGAGATCATGGGAAGCCATTGATTTTGAAATAGGTTTGAAATCCCCTTGTTATTTCAATAAGAGAGGACTAGACACAATTTATGTTTTTGTGTAAAATCCCATTGTTTGAATAAAAGACATGCGGGAATAGCTCAGTGGTAGAGCTCCACCTTGCCAAGGTGGATGTCGCGGGTTCGAGTCCCGTTTCCCGCTTTTGGCAAGTGCTTATGCCATAATAAGTTACTTGCCATTTTTTTCGTCCAGTGAAGTCAGTTTTTTCCAAAAATGAACCTAAAATGAACCTG
>JAAYFO010000203.1 GCA_012728215.1 Spirochaetales bacterium
TGAAGCTGCTGCCGCTGAGCCTGCTGCAGAAGAGCCGGCCGCCGAAGAACCTGCTTCTGTCGAAGAGTAGACTTGATTTCTACTTCAGTATAGACTCAGCTTTCCATGAAAGCTGGGTCTATTTTATCTAAAAGGAGAGTTTCACCATGGCTATATTGGATCAAGTGCCTCCGCAGAATATCGATGCGGAAATGGCTGTCTTGGGTGCATGTGTCCAGGACAAGCAGATCTTTGAAGACGTCTGCAGCATTCTGTCTCCAGACGATTTCTATAGAAAAGGCCATGGAGTATTCTTCAAGAGCATCATGGATTTCAAGCAGGATAATCCAGGGCATGAAATTGACTTGATCACAATGGACGCCTTTTTGAAGGAAAAGGGTCTTCTTGAGGTCTGTGGTGGTTCGGCTTACGTGGCAAGCTTTGGCTCGTATGCCCATTCGCTGGCAAACACGAGGTTCTATGCCAAGCTTGTTAAGGATTGCTCAATCCGCCGTCAGCTGCTTGTCCTTGCAAGCCTGATCAAGGACAGTGCATATGATGACACTGCTGTCCTTACAAATACCCTGGATGAGTTTGAACGCAAATTCAGCGACATCAGCAACATTTCTGGAATTCAGTCGTATGTTCCTGCCAGTCAGCTCATCATGGCTTCGGTCAGCAGTCTGGACCAGAGACGAAAGACTGGAATGATAGATGGGATTCCTTCTGGCTACACGGAACTTGATCGTATCATCGGTGGATTCAAGAATTCTGAATTCATCATCATCGCGGCAAGGCCTTCTGTTGGAAAGACCGCTTTTGCCCTTTCCGTGGCTGAGAATATTGCAATTCGTGTTCCAAGCAGGGATTTGGAAACCGGCAAGGTAATCAAGAAGGGCAGGAATGTCGGATTCTTCTCTCTGGAGATGAGCGGAGCTTCCCTGGCTGACCGTATGCTTTCTGCTGAAAGCAATGTTGATTTCACCTATATTAGGAACGGGAGAATCCCTGAATCAGATGCGGACAAGGTGTTCAAGACTGCTGAGAGGCTTTATGAGATGAATACCATGTGGATTCAGGACACTCCTAACATGAAGCTCTATGACCTGAGGACTCAGGCTAGGAAGATGGTTCGTGAGAACAATGTTGAAATCATCTTCATTGACTACATTGGTCTGATAGATGCCGACATGAAGGGTGATGTGCCTCGTTTCGAGCAGGTTGGGATGGTGTCACGTTCATTGAAGCAGCTTGCAAGGGAACTGAAGATCCCTGTGGTGGTTCTCTGCCAGGTGGGAAGAGAAGGGGAGAAGCAGGAGCCGACTCTTGCCAATCTCAGGGATTCCGGTTCCATTGAACAGGATGCTGACCTGGTGATCATTCTGCACAAGGAAAGACGCTACGAGAGTGTCAGCGGGCGTGATGATGATGCTCCAGACCAGGTTCAGGCAGCTCCTCCCGAACGGCAGGATGTCCAGAAGATCAAGATCATCATTGCAAAGCAGCGAAACGGCGAGGTTGGTTATTTCAACATGGGGCTCAGAAGCCGGACGGTTCATTTCGAGAACTGGGAAGAAGAATATTGATATCAGCTGATCATTGTCTCAGCTTGAGTATGACTTCAATTCGTATATATGGGTTCTCAGATGCA
>JAAYFO010000204.1 GCA_012728215.1 Spirochaetales bacterium
ACATTTCTTGTTTTCCGTCCTTTGCCTACAAGAGTAATGAATGGATTTGAGGCCTCAAGATGTAGGGAAGATCTGTTCAGGTCAGAGAGCTCTTGTACTCTTGCACCAGAATCATACAGAAGAATAAGTATCATGCGATTTCTTCTGTGTTTTACCGTTTGGACATCGAAAGCAGACAATATGGCTGAAGTTGCACTAGGTTGAAGATACATGATGGGATGCTTCTCCTCTTTCATCTTCCTGATGTTGCAAATATCCGAGTAAGCACCCAAAAGTTCCATATCTTCACTACCACAGTACTTGAGTAATGAACGTATTGCAGTGAGTTTTAAGTTTATGCTTTTAGCCGAATACTTATTTACTTTGAGCCATGAGATGAATTCAATAACCAGATTCTTTGAGAAACAGTCGAAACAGACATTCTCATTGGAGATACCCTTCTCTTCCTCAAGAAATCGCAGGTATGATTTGAGAGACTGCTTGTAAGCCTCGACAGATTTGCCTGATAAATTCCTAGTTAGCGGCATATATTCATGAAGGAACCTGCGTGCAAGGATCCAAAAGTCCTTTTTATTTTTAGGCTTCATTGGCTTCAACCTCCGGTATTATATCTTCCGTTGGTTTTGAGAGCACATTGTATTGTTCAAAGAAATCTGGAATGAGATGAGTATAATAATAGGTGCTTTCCAGAGTCGAATGCCCCATATACCTCATGAGGTATGGGAGCATAGAATGAATGTTCTTACCCTTAAGAGACCAATTCATGATGTTGGCGCAGGCAAAATGGTGTCTGAAATCGTAAGGCCTTGGTTTCACCTTTCCATCATAGGGAAGTCCTGCTGCAATCCAAATCCTGGCAAATGTGGAAGTAATCGCCGCTGCAGAACATAGCTCATTACAACCACCGGGAAAGAAGTATTGCCGGTTAGGTTTCACTAAGCTTATGTCCCTTTCATATTCTACAAGGTAATCTACAAGTTCCTCGGATAGGTAGAGGCGGCGGTCACGGTATCCTTTCGCGTGCATTATGTCGATACAACTACTTTCGAGATGCACATCTGAGCACTTCAACAACCTTGCTTCAATCGTTCTCAGTCCACAACAATACATGAGCCTGTAGAATGCCGGGTACACATATTGCATGCCAGGTTTGAGCATGGGAGACTTTACAAAGGGATCGCATTCCTTAAAGAAGGCCTTAATTTCTGAATTCGCCATGAGATACGTTTCCGCATGGTACCTTCTGATAACGAAGTTGTCGCCAACCACATAGGCATCCTTAAACCCCAGCCTACGTAGATAGCGTCCGAGCTCTCTTATTGGAGGAATCCAGCTTCTGTTTTGAGACTCGGTTTCTCCTGCCATCTTCAGGAGCCAACTGATCACGACATCCTTAGTCAGCGTCGAATGATTCCCGTTTTCAAGATTGAACCGGTCAAGACGTCCAAGGTAATGCTCGCATGTTTTGTAACTCATCCCCATGGAGTGCTTGAAGGCGAGAAAGCCTGCAAGATGTGTTGAAAGATTACTTCTGAATTCTATCATGCGATACCTCCTTCCGACAACAATGCCAAGGGGAGGACACAGGACTTCATACGCTCTTCATCAGTGGTTATATAAATATTCGTTGTATCTGGGGTGGAATGGCCTAGTATTGCAGCAATTGTTTCGATGGGAATTTCATTTCTAATCATGGTTGAGGCAACATTGTGACGAAGCATATGCATCCCAAAGATTCGGCCACTTTTTTCTATTCCTGCTTTTTCAAAGCATCTTTTCACTATGTAATAGCAAGATGAGTGACCCTGCAGCGGCAGATGGGGAATCGTTTCTGACAAGAAAAGATATTCTGACCTGACATCTGGCCTCTCTTCCGTGATGTATTTTACAATAGCATTACCTACAGATGGAATTAGGGGTAGGCATACAAGATTACCAGTTTTGCTCTGCCTGAAGGATATAGTTTCATTTGTCCAATTTATGTCTGAGAGCTTCAGTTTAATGACGTCTATAGCCCTCATTCCTGAAGTAAGACCAAGCATGATTATTGCCTTATCCCTTTTCAGAAATCCTTCACCTTCAATGGTGGTCTGTAGGCTTTCCTGCTCACAGTCGGTGAGTATTGGTATAATCATCCTTTTTCTTGGCACGTGTATTCCGGCAATGGTCTCAATTAGGTCATCTCTATCAAGAAACCTGAATATGCATCTCAGCTCGCAAAGAACGGCTCTCTTGCGAGCCTCACTTGTCTGCGTAAAATACTTCATGATGAAATCTGGCTTCAGAGATCTGAGGTCCCCACCCCCTGCTTCATCCATAAATTGTGTAAGACAATACATTCCATATTCGTAAAAGTGGATGGTGTTCTCATTCTCATATTTAGTTTTAAGGAACCCTTGAAACTTCTCGTATTCATTCCCAAAATTGGGATTTGAAGGTTTTAACCGACCTCTTTTCATCTCACCGAATACAAAGAAGCCATTCTCCATGTACGAGTCGAGAAAACGTATGAAGCGCATCTGTAAAAAGTGTCGCTCTGCACTGTACTTTCCGGTCTTGGGGCTGATTATTGCATTTGCATATTCGCTCCCTATTTCCGCAGAGTATTCCGTTGCTCCTCTTTCATTGCAGAAGGTTTTGAACCTCCTAAGAACGCCTCTGTAGTTAAATACTGTCGATTTTTTGTAGTTTGCATTGTCCAATGCCTTGATTAGCAGACTGCCGATTTCTTCAATTTTCATTTGAAGCACCTCCTTGGTAATGCTTCAAGTGTAGAAATACTATGCCGAAAAACTCCAGTTAATTCCATCAAAGCTATGCAGTTTTGTTGTTATTCAGCGTAGTATTATCTTCGGCATAGTCGGTGTTAAAGATGGCCGGGACCCCATATCTGACGACGGCTTCGTGCAGGCAATCAATGCAGAACTCTGTCTTC
>JAAYFO010000039.1 GCA_012728215.1 Spirochaetales bacterium
AACGAGAACCACAATGGGATCATCAGAAGATTCCTGCCCAAAGGAACAGACTTCGCAAAGATCAAGAACAAAACGGTGAAGGAAGTCCAACACTGGATGAACACCTATCCCAGGAGGATACTGGGTGGGGAGACACCACTGAAGGCTTTCAAAAGAGAGTTCGACCTAACGAACTCTACTATACAGATACTGAAGGTATCCTAATGAAGAAAGTTAAGAATCATTTAAGTGGACATTTCTCTTTACAAGAGACCCAGAAAGAGAAGTGAAAGAGAAGTGATACAAACTTTACACGTACAGTTGTGCAAGAAAGTACTTAATCACAAGGAAGAGAAAAACGAAAGTCAGCGGTTTTTCATTCCGCTCTTGGCATTGATATCCTGCTTGGTCAACGGTTTGATCTCGGTGTTCAATGCACCCACCACCTTGTCAATCCTGACAAAGCCGTTTCCCAGCGCATAGTAGGCTTCATGTATGAAGACGAAAGCGTTGCTGTCCTCCTCATGCACTATTGAAAGAAGATGGTTTATCTTCTGATTCGGAACCACTGCCAGCAGCATGGGACGCTCCTGTCCTGTGAATATTCCACGCCCTCTGATCTCGGTCGCTCCGTGATGAAGTTCGTCTATGATCCGCTTTCCGATTTCATGATATTTCTCGCTTACAATATAAGCAGTCTTGGCCTGCTTGGTACCAATCTTCATGACCATGAAATTAATCATCTGACTTGTGCAGTACATGGCGATGATTCCAAACAAGGCTCTGTCAAAACCCAGGAAGACAGCACCAAAAATCACCACGCATCCATCGACTATCAGCAGTGAAGTCCCCACTGGAAGAGGTGTGTACTTGCTAATGATCTGTGCGATGATATCGGTTCCACCAGTGTTTGAACCACTTCTCATCACTATTCCAATGCCGCTTCCATAAAGCACACCGCCGAAGATGGCGCTGAGCATCGTGTCCATCCTGTCCGCATATGGAAGAAGACCGTTGTAACCTGTAAGCATACCAAACAGGGATGTGAAAAGTGCAAACAGCAATGTACCTGCCAGACATTTCACTCCGTACATCGGACCGAATATCTTCATTCCAATGATGAAAAGAGGAACTGATATCAGCAGTATGACAAGTCCTGTGTCCCAACCGAAAAGGTGAAAGAATATCGTCGCTATGCCATTGACGCCACCGCTGACAATCTTTC
Organism: Spirochaetales bacterium; assembly: GCA_012728215.1. Classification (GTDB taxonomy): domain Bacteria; phylum Spirochaetota; class Spirochaetia; order Sphaerochaetales; family Sphaerochaetaceae; genus JAAYFO01. The sequence goes on from JAAYFO010000039.1 coordinate 1,205, forward strand.
CAGGTGTAAGAAAGAGAGCCACTCCCGCAGCTGTTATCGCGGTCCCTACGATAATATACAGATAATCCCTTATCTTACGTCCATTGAGGTATTTCATGAGGGCATATTAACTGTAATACACCAAAGCTTCAATAACGCACACCATACTAAATGATTTATTCACAAGGCATCGTGCAAGAGTTGGCACAAAGGCTTTAGTCTACAGCCACTTGTCCTCAATGAACGAACAGACACTCTTGAGGACCTCATCACGTGACCGCTCGTCCAGATAGAACACCTCTGCATTGGGATGAGAAAGGATCTTTGAAAGAAAAGGAACATCCTTGCGGTTCTTCACCGCTGCGATGACTGGAATCTCTCCATTGAGCGAGTCCAGAACTGATGCGGTGAAGCCTGAAGCTTCCGCTTCCATGAAGCCAAGCTCGTCCATCACAATGACAGGATTATCACAAGAACGTCGGATGCATTCCACACCCATGTCGTTGAAGACATCAATGTTCACTTGATGCACCTTGGTGTCACACAGGCCAATCAAGTTTCTCCGGCTGTCTGGGTGCTCAGTTTCCCATGCAGGATAAATCCTGATTTCATGAAATCCATCTTCAGCGAATTTTCCCTTGCATGTGAAGAATCCAGCAAGATTTCTGGAGCTGAGCTTCTGCTGAAGCACCGTCCTTATAAGTGTGCTCTTTCCTACTCCTCGGTCACCTGTGATCAGAACATGCTTCATCTGACATCCCTTCCCGCTCTCACTGAAATCAACTCAGCTGCAATGCTTATGGCAATCTCTGCAGGTGTCTGGGCACCAATGTCCAGACCTATAGGTGAATGAATATGGTCAATCCGTTCCTGCTCCACCCTGGCATCAATCAGCCGTCTGTTGGTGAGAGCAACCTTATGATGACTGCCGATCACACCCAGATACCGCGTCTTCATCGTAGCCAGCTGGAAAAGGAGCTCGAAGTCCGCCATATGTCCCCTTGTCATGACCACTGCATAATCTTCTGCCTTGATGGCAATGCTTTTGGCTATCTCGGCGAAGCTTCCAAGCACGACATCCTCGGCATCTGGAAAGAGCGATGGGTTGGCAAATGCAGGCCGATCTTCAAAAACCACAGTAGGGAAACCGATCCTTGCTATCACCGGTACCAGCTGCTGAGCCACATGCCCGCCTCCGAACACATAGACTCTTCCAGCCATTGAAAGGGGCTCGACAAACAGTCCATCATCGCTTCCAGAGAGAACTGGCTGATTGCCAGCAAGCTTGACGGCATCCTCTTGCTTTATGATATCACCAAAAAGCATACCAGAATCCTTCTCCAAGACATCAGTACTAACTGCAACCTTATCGATGATCCTGGTTACCAGCCATGAATCCACATGTCTGGAATAAGATGAGTCCACTGCATTGAGAAGTCTGATCATCCGGTCATCACCACCAGCGAAATACTGGAAGCAAACCTCGACATCACCTCCGCAGATCATCCCGATATCTGCCTTCTGGTTCTTATCCAGCTGGAAGCCATGGGAAATGGCAGACTTGCTTTGAAGCGACTGCCTTGCAAGAAGCTGGCATTGGTGCTCCACTGCTCCGCCTCCTACAGTCCCGGCAAATGAACCATCGGCAAACAGAACCATCTTGGCTCCACTGCCTCTGGGTGTGGAACCGGAACTTGACACAATGCTGCACAGCACAAGTTCTCTTCCATCTTCCAGTTCACTCTTCATCTGTGCAAACAGCCGTCTCTCGACATTATTCATTTACCCCTCCACATCTTCCAATGGAATTGCTCACAAGCTCATCAAACTGGACTCTCGACACATCACAATGATAGAACAGGTTGAAGTAGCGTTCAACCTCATGATACAGATCGAATCCAGCATTATCCGGATAAAGAAGCCTTGCCATCCACATCATCCCAAGATACCTCTGAACTGATGGCGGAAATCCTATCCAGTTGTAAGGACCAAACGGAATTTCATAGTAGCGATCATTCATTATGGCATTGACATTGCTCCAAAGAACATCATCGGCAACTGTGTCGAATATGCTGTCAGGAGAAAAGATCACCACATCAGGATTCCATTTGAGAATCTGCTCCATGTCAACTTCATTTCCAGTACCTTTGCTCGAAGGATTGTCCAATAGTGCAATGTTATCGGAAAGCATGTCGATCACTTCCGCATGATAGCTGCCCCTGGCTATGACATTCAGTCCCTTTGGGCCTGTAATGTAAAGAATGCGGGTCTTTTCAACCTCAGAGGCAATCTTCCCTATCATTGAACAGGTATCATTGCAATACTGACTGAGTTCTTCAGCCTTCCTCTGCATTTGAAGCAGCTCGCCCAGCATGAGATAGGCATCGCCCATGGTGGTCAACGTCCCCGTGATGTGCACAAATGGAATACCAGTCTGCTTCTGCAATGCGTCCAGATCATCCTTAGCACTTTTTTTTGGTTCTCCGACATCAATGACAACCTGTGCTCCCGAAGAAAGCAATGTTTCCAGATTCAGCTGACCCTTTCCCCCATAAAACTGACCTATAAGCGGCAGGTCATAGTATTTCGAATCCAGATACTCTTCTGCAGAAGGTTCCCATTCAGTGGCGACACCTACCAGATTGTCTGGACAGATTGCAAAAAGGACCATCTGTGCAAGAGGCCCTGACACTGCAACCTTATCCAGCTTTTCTGGAATCATGATCTCTCTTCCCAGCGAATCGGTGAAGCTTCTCATCTCGATGGCCGTTCCACTCTCCTCTGCAACTGCATTGGCAAATGCAAACCCTGAACAAATAATGGCGATGATCAGAACACAATGGACATACTTCTTTTTCATAATTTTTCTCCCTCTTTTACAACTGCAGCAATATCCTCAGTCCTTATTGCTATCAGGCCAACTGATTTCCGTTCCGGCAGAAACAACGGAAACTCCTTGGAATCGGTAGCAGTAAGCCTGGACCTTATCAAGCCTGGATCAGGGTCTTTTCCGTACAGCGAAAAGAATTTCAAAGCATCATCGAAGCATCTGAACGGCTGTCCCATCTCAAGGTCGAAGCTATGGCTGTCAAAAGGGATTCCCAGTTCTTTCAATTCATCTTCCGCTTCAGTGAAACGGATTCTGTGATTTGGTTGCGGTGATGTTGTGAACCGCCTCATCCTCCAGTTCTT
>JAAYFO010000205.1 GCA_012728215.1 Spirochaetales bacterium
AATAAATCAACTATAACTATTTTATATTTTTGGTTTACTATTAATATATTATATTCAATACATTTAATATCTTCTTAGTTTCAGTCAAATATAAGATATCTTTGAAAAAATGAATATTGGTTGATGAGTCAATCCGTCTTTTTTCTACAAATTCAAGTCAATCGGAAAGTGATCTAAGATGAAAAAAAGAGCTGCCTCCCAAGAAGCAGCTCTATGTCCCTAGATAATTCTATTTGTTGTTGATTGTCGCCTGAGCACATGCAAGACGTGCGATAGGCACTCTGTAAGGAGAGCAGGAAACATAGTTCAGACCAAGAGTCTGGAAGAAGTTAATGCTGGCAGGATCGCCACCATGCTCACCACAGACACCAAGCTTGATGTCAGGTCTGACGCTGGTTCCAAGGTTGACAGCCATCTTGACGAGCTTGCCTACTCCACCTACATCGATTGATGCAAACGGATCATGCTCATAGAACTGCTTATCAGTATCATTGACATAATGACCAAGGAAACTGCCTGCATCATCTCTTGAGAAACCACAAGTCATCTGAGTAAGGTCGTTGGTTCCGAACGAGAAGAATTCTGCATCATTTGCAATCTCATCAGCGGTCAAAGCAGCTCTTGGAACCTCAATCATTGTTCCGATCTTGTAGCTGATTCTCTGCTTCTGTTCCTCGAATATCTTCTCGATCTCAGTAATTGCAACCTTCTTGCAATACACGAATTCCTTCCAGTTGCCAACCAGTGGGATCATGATCTCAGGATGAACGGCAAAACCTCTTTCCTTCACGTTGATGGCAGCTTCGATGATTGCTCTGACCTGCATTCTAAGAATCTCAGGATACACGATTGCAAGACGGCAGCCTCTGAATCCAAGCATTGGGTTGAACTCTGAAAGCTGGTTGCACTTCTGTGCAATCTCTTCAACGCTGACACCCAGTGTCAAGGCCATCTCGTGTCGGCTTGTATGGTCAGTCGGCAGGAATTCATGAAGAGGAGGATCAAGAAGTCTCACTGTAGCAGGAAGGCCATTGAGTTCCTCGAAAATTCCTTCAAAATCTTCTCTCTGCATAGGAAGAAGTTCATCCAAGGCAGCTTCTCTTTCACGGAGGTTGTTTGCAAGAATCATCTTTCTGATGGAAGTGATTCTGTTACCACCAAAGAACATATGCTCAGTTCTGGTCAGACCGATACCTTCGGCTCCAAGGATCTTTGCCATATGGGCATCCTGAGGAGTGTCGGCGTTGGCTCTGACGCTCATGGTCTTGATCTCATCGACATAGCCCATGAACTTCTTGTAATCGATGTAAAGCAGGGAATCCTGCTCTCTCATCTGTCCTGTCAGAACCTGCATTATTTCTGAAGGCTTGACTGGAATTCTATTGGCATAGATCTTTCCTTTGAAACCATCAAGAGAGATGTACTCCCCTTCCTTGAGCGTCACACCGTTGACTGTAAGAGTCTTCTGGATCTCATTGATCTTGATTTCTCCGGCACCGGATACGCATGGGCATCCCATTCCTCTGGCAACGACTGCTGCATGAGAGGTCATGCCGCCACGACAGGTGATGACACCCTTTGAAACAGCCATGCCGCCAATGTCCTCAGGGCTGGTCTCTGTTCTGGCAAGAACGACATCCTGTCCTTCATTGGCAGCGGCTTCGGCAGCTGCAGCGGTGAAGTAAACTTGACCGCAAGCTCCACCAGGTGAAGCATTAAGCCCTACTGTGATGGGCTGGATTCCCATTTCCTTGATGATCTTATTGTCGAGAATCGGAGCAAAGAGCTTGTTGAATTCAGAGGCAGGTACACGTGAGACAGCAGTCATCTTGGAAATCAGACCTTCTTCAACCATCTCGACCTGGCTTCTGAGCCATGAGAAGATTGTTCTTTTTCCACTTCTTGTCTGGAGCATGAAGAGCTTGCCTTCCTGAATAGTGAATTCAAGGTCCTGCATATCCTTGTAGTGATTCTCCAATGTATGGCGGATTTCAAAAAGCTGATTGTAGCAATCCTGGTTGATCTTCTTCAAAGTGTCGATCTTGTTCGGTGTTCGGATTCCAGCGACAACATCTTCACCCTGAGCATTCATCAGGAACTCGCCATAGAAATTGTTATCTCCAGTTGACGGGTCTCTTGTGAATGCGACGCCGGTTCCGGAGGTGTCACCCATGTTCCCGAATACCATGGCCTGAATGTTCACAGCAGTTCCAAGAAGGCCTCTGATATCATTCATCTGCCTGTACTTGATTGCACGGGCATTGTTCCATGACCCGAACACTGCATCAATAGCCTTGAACAGCTGAACTTCAGGATCCACTGGGAAGCTCTCATTTGTCACTCTCTTGTAGAGTTTAAGGTACTTGTCAACAAGCTTCTTGAGATCGCTGACATCCATGTCAGTGTCCATTGTGATACCCTTCTCGTCCTTGAGATCCTGAATGGCACTTTCAAAATTGGCATGAGGAACACCCATGACGACATCACCGAACATCTGGATGAAGCGTCTGTAGCTGTCCCAGGCAAATCTCTCATTTCCGGTCTTCTTTGCCAATGCTTCTACTGTATCAGGATTGAGACCAAGATTAAGAATCGTATCCATCATGCCAGGCATGGAAGAAGCAGCGCCTGATCTGACTGAAACAAGAAGCGGATCCTTCTTGTCACCAAGCTTCGCTCCCATCAGATTCTCCAACTTATGAAGATTCTCTAAGACTTCCTCTTTCATTCCAAATGGATACTTGCCATCATTGGCACTGAAATATGCACATGAAGCTGTGCTGATGGTGAACCCTGGAGGAACAGGGAGACCGATGGCGGTCATCTCTGCCAGGTTTGCACCTTTGCCACCAAGGATATCCCTCATAGCGGCTGTTCCGTCTGCTTTTCCATTTCCGAAAAAGTATACATACTTCTGTTTTTCTGACATAAATCACTCCTTGAATTCTTTAACTTCTTTTCTGTTCTTTTTTAAAACAATACGAAAGTGATTATGAATGAACAAGGCTCTTTAGTCAATTGACTAAAGAGCCTTAACTCTATGATTCATCTAAATTAAGCTATGAAAGACTTCAGTTCAACGAAATCCTTGTCCTTGGAAAGATTGCTCAGAACTTTCTTCTCAATCTGTCTTATTCTTTCCTTGGTCAACTGATATAATTCTCCAATATCCTTAAGAGACATCGGATGGTTGTTGTTGAGACCGAACCTCAGTTCGATGATGGCTCTTTCCTTAGGAGAAAGCTTATCAAGAACCTTGTTGATTGAATCCTTGAGATCCAAGCTCTCCAGATGGTCTTCAGGAAGAGGCTCCTCACTTTCGATGAAATCACCGAATACTGAATCAGCGGAACCGGCAACCGGGCTGTCAAGCGAAGACACTTCGCTTGAATAACCGATCAGATCGCCGATATCGGATGCTTTCATATTGGTCATCCTGGAAATATCCTCCAAAGAGGCAACCTCTCCAGTCTCTTGCTCGTACTCGCTTCTCGCCCTCAAAATAGCGACCATGTCGGCATTCTTGTTCATAGGGAGTCGGATCATCCTGACTTTGTCGCTCAAAGCCTTCATGATAGCCTGTCTTATCCACCACACTGCATAGCTTATGAAATGGTAACCCTTGTCAGGGTCGAACTTCTCAACGGCAGTCATCAGACCGATATTTCCTTCGTTGACAAGATCTGAAAGTGGAATCCCACGATTCTGAAATTTCTTGGCAACAGAAATTACAAACCTGAGGTTAGCTTCCACAAGACGGTTGCGTGCGACTTCATCGCCTTTTGATGCTTTCTTGGCCAGTTCGTACTCCTCATCACGGGAAAGAAGCGGTATCCTGTCTATTTCCTTCAGATACATCGATAGAAAATTCACATCACTACTGCTTGCTGATACATTGTCCAACATCTTTTTGGTCATTGCTGATCTCCTCATGAAAATCATGTTGCAATAACCATGCCAAAACCTGAATCGCTACATGTTTCTCCACAAACATTGCCAAAAAGAACGAATATTTGCCCAATCACCGTGATGGAATTGACATCCATTGGAAAAAGGCTGAAAAAACTGATGAGCAAAACGTATCAGAAAGGTACATTAGGGCACTCAGAAACCAAATGCGAGTCAAAATTACCCAATTTTATAATAAACATCAGATTCCGAGTCATCATGACCCAAAAAACCATCAAAATCACCAAAAATATCCAATTCCAATGGAAAAGTGATCTCAACGGACTTGGACCACTCGAAGAGATTCCTTACAAGACCAAGCTGACTGCATTGAATATCACTTCTGACCTGTTGCCATTTGTCTCTTATCAGGTCACAGACCATATCGCCTTCGCAAAGGTCGACTTCCAGTCTCCTTTTACCCAATAGATACATGGTGAACTGAACATTGAAGAAAGTCATCCAGTCCTGACTGGTATCCATTTCATTGTTCCGAATCATGAAAGCCTTGCAGAAGCAATGGAGAGCATCAACAACTCTGCCACATCTTGAAAATGAATATGCAGTATCCAAAAAATACTTATCCAGATGGAATTCATTTATTTGACATGGGAGATTATGCATTTCGACCTCACTACCTGATATCTTTGTTTTTCACAGCATAATATAATGTCGAATTTCTCAAAAGGAAACCTTTTCATGTATTTTTGTGATTTTTTATACAAAACCCTCAAAAAGACGCTTAAGAGACACTTTTCAGCAAAAAATACTTGCCTGATAAGGTTCTTTAAACTATATTACTTTAGAAAACATAAAATATTCCTCAAGGAGAAGAAGTAATGAATATCAAACCGTTGGGTGAAAGAGTTCTTGTAAAGATCGAGCAGCTTCAGGAGAAGACTGCCAGCGGAATAATCATTCCGCAGACTGCACAGGAAAAGACGCAGATTGGCCTTGTCGCCGCTGTTGGAAGCGATGTGAAAAGCATCAAGGTCGGAGAAAAGATCATGCATGACAAGTACGCCGGCACTTCCGTCAAGATGGATGGCGATGAGTATCTCATCCTGAACATCAAGGATGTTCTTGCTGTCATCGACTGATTTACAGGAAAAGCAACACCAGCACTCCGTTTGCCACCAGGCTTGCGGAGTGTTTTTTTATTTTGACGACCTGTTTTTGGAGACAAGCAGTCCAGTTGTAAGAAAAAGCACGACTGACAGAGCCGCCATTGCCATACCAAGTCCAAACCTCTGGGCAACAAATCCCAGAATCGGTGAAAGAACAGCCAGAAAGATTGATTTAATCTGAGAAGCAATGCTGAGAACCGTAGCTCTTTCAGTCTTGTCGATATTATCGTCAATCTCGTCAATGAATATTGGCTTGCGCAGATTCTGAAGGATGTATATCCCCAGGAAAAGAAGACAGATCACAATCGAATTTGTCTGAAACAGCAGAAGAAGGGCAAAAACCATTCCCAGCATGATGTGAATCACCGTCAGGCAGAATAAATTCGTTCTCTTGCCCTTGAACCAGTATGCCCGCTTGGAGAAGAAGGAACCTAGAAGATTCATCACGGCATAGATCAGCCCTAGAGCCACTTTAAGGTTTTCATCAGATGAAAGACCGGATATCAGCACCAGCTGGGAAGCGATGAACACCGTTTGCAGAAACGGCTGAACCATGTCCTTTGAATAACTATAGGCAGCTTCGGCAATTCCTTCTTCAGCAATGAGCGAAGC
>JAAYFO010000206.1 GCA_012728215.1 Spirochaetales bacterium
ACCCAATGGCGTAATTTCACAAAGGTAATTGATAAGGCGATGTTGTCCTGTCAGAACAGCGGTTTTGAATGTGCAGACCATTTTCTTGAGGCCAGAAAAATCGTGGAGGCAGGTGCAACCTCTAAGCCGATAAATGATTTTCAGCTTTCACGCTATGCCTGCTATCTTATCGTACAAAACGGCGATCCACGCAAAGAGCCTATTGCTCTCGGTCAAACCTATTTTGCTATACAAACCCGCAGACAGGAAATAGCTGGCATGTTGCGTTTCGAAACGCGGCTTTAGCCGCTGCTAGCAACGGGCCCCTTCTAGGGGCGACACAAACCACCGGCTAGGCCGGTGATCTTGATTTTACACTTTCTGGAAGGAGGTCGTTGGTGCTGAAGGATATATCAACAATAAAAGTTCAAGGCGCAAACTTTGCCTCCCTGACTTCGTTTGCATTGTTTGAGCCGAGGGACGATAAGGATTGCAAAACGGTCAAAGGCGCTCTTCTTTACGGCCGGAATGGAACTGGGAAAAGCACAATAGCCAGAGCATTTAGAAAAGCAAAGGAGGAAGTGCAACCGGTAATCAAGCAGGTTTCTTTCGCTGATAAAGATGGGAATCCTATTACGCTGTCTGATGATGAGAAAAAGCAGATTTTTGTTTTTGATGAGGATTTTGTGAATGAAAAGGTGAAACTCAAAGATGATCATCTGGACACAATTATCATGCTTGGACAGGCCGCCGATCTTGCAGGGGAAATTGAGCAGGCTGAGAAGGATAGAGATTCGGCAAAAGCCATATATGAAACCAAAGAGACTATGCTAAAGGAGTATGAGGATAGCAGTAATCCAAAATCTCCGACCAAACGGCTGTGTATTATTAGAGATGCTCTTCGTGGCAATGATGCTTGGGCGGGACGTGACCGAAGAATTAGTGGTAGCCGACAGAATACGCAAGTAAGGGACGATACTTACAAAAAGTTTATTGTCCTTGTTCCTCAAAAGACACGTTCTGACTTAATTGTCGAATTTGAAGAGCAGATGAAGGCATTAGAAACTGCAAAATCTGGTTCTTCAAAGATTGATAATAAAGTTCCAGCATTATCAAAGTCCTACGATCAATATGATGAGGCTATCATAGCATTACTTTCAAAGAATATCGAAAGGCCGGAACTCTCGGAGCGAGAACAATACCTTATGGAGCTTGTCGAATCGGGTAAGGCGGGAGAACTGTCACAGAAAGCAGCATTTTTTAGGAATTCTGACGTGAGCGAATGCCCCTACTGCTTTCAATCGGTGAGTAGCGAGTATAAAACGAACCTTGTAGCAAGCATTGGAAAAGTACTTTCCAATACTGTGGAAGAGCATCAAAAAGCTTTGGAAGACTGCGAATATGGTGATGTAATCATTGATATTTCGGTTTTTTCTGAGCTGCCAAGCTACGAAATATGTACAGGTCTAATTGGCAAGATTAACACTGCAATCCGAGAAAATAATAAACTGATTCAACAGAAGGTAGCGAACCCGTATCAGCCAATTTTGGCTGCTAATCAAGGTGTAACAAGGCTTATCAAACAGTTGGTGGAGAGCCTTGCAACGCTTGAATCGGAGAGGGTAGAGTTTAATAAGAAGGCTACTAATACCACACCTATTATCAATAAGCTGAATGAAATCAACAGCCACATTGCGCATTATGACGTTATTGATTTGGTTGCTGAATATGACAATCAGCAAGCTGAATATGAGAAAGCTGAGAAGGCCTTCAATGATGCAAAGGATTATTATGATGCAAAGAAGAAGGCCGTAGAAGAACTAGAGGCTCAGAGAAAGAATGTCCAGCTCGCACTGAATATCATGAATGCTTGTTTGAAATATATCTTCTTTGCTGATGATAGATTGAGGATCGACTTCAGAGATGGTGAGTATCGATTGTATTCTAACGGAAAGAGTGTACGGCCCTGTGATGTATCTGTTGGAGAGCGTAATATCATTGGCCTTAGCTATTTCTTCACCAGCATCATGGAGGGGCTGGAAGAGAAGGACGTTTATAGTAAAGAGTTCTTTCTGATTATTGATGATCCTGTGTCAAGCTACGATACAGAGAATCGCATCGGTATTCTCTCATTCCTCAAATATGAGCTGGGAGCATTCCTCGAAGGCAATCAGTATACAAAGGCATTAGTTATGACTCATGACCTAATGACTTTCTATGATATCCACAAGCTTTTTGAGGAGATCATTATTTGTTGTAAAAGAAGAGGATATGCTCTACCTCCGAAGTTTAATCGGTTCGAGATGGCTGACGGTAAAATAGCTTCATTCCGATATAATAACCGTCAGGAGTATACTGAGATTCTCAAACTGATTTACGACTATGGGCAAGGCAATACTACTGAGCATGATCTTGCCATTGGAAACTTGATGCGCCAGGCGCTTGAAGCCTTCGCAACATTCCAGTACAAGAAAGGCATAGAAGATGTTTCAACAGATCCAGACATTCTTGCCTTGTTGCCCGAACCTGCGTATCAGTCGTATTATAGGAATCTAATGTACAGGTTAGTTCTTCACGGTAGCAGCCATAGGGAAGAACAGATAAAAGCCATGAAGAACTATGAGTTCTTCAGCCTGATATCTGAGTCGGAAAAGAGAAGAACAGCGAAAGAGGTGCTTTGCTTTATTTATCTTTTGAATAAGCGCCATGTGTTGCAGCATTTGCAAGAGAAAAAGGGTGCTGAGACAACATTGGATACGTGGTGTAACGAGGTTAAGGCAAGAGCAGCAATGCCATAAGAGCCTTAAAAGATTCTAGATGTACTGAAGAATGCTTGCAAATTGACAATAGTTTTTTCGAGTTCGTAGCCCACACGTCCCTACGGAAGCAAAAAAAATGGAAGTAAACAACCGGAAAAGGAAGCCAGAACATCATGAAGCTAACAAATATCGAAATCAAAAACTTCTGTGGTATTAAGCATGCGTCTGTGTTCTTCTCTTTGAACACTCGGATTGTCTGTTTGATTGGTGCAGGCGACTGTGGAAAGTCTACGCTCCTTAAAGCGATAGAATGGGCATTGTGGCCGTCATGGAGCTTGATTGCCACTGATACGGATTTCCATAACAACGATACGGCCATACCGATAGAAATAACCGTGTCCATCGCAGAGCTTCCAAAAGCATTAACGAAGGAAGACAAATTCGGTCTGTATCTGCGGGATTTTGAAAAAGCACAATCAGAAGGCGATGACGAGCCAACTGAAAACGGCGTAACGATTCTCACGATACAGCTTACTATCGATGAATCGCTTGAGCCGAAGTGGAATGTAATTTCAAACCGCACTGATCCTAAACCAATCAGTCATAATGATCGCCGCATACTTTCCTTTGGTGTAGTAGGTTTTGATTATGAGAAGGACTTTCAATGGGGCCGGGGTTCAATCCTACAGAAATACGCCGATTCCAGAGAAGCTCTTCACAGTGCCTTTACCCAGGCGATGAGGGCCGCTGTTGAGAATACAAGCCTCGAAGCATTAGACCAGATGGCTCCGACTTTGAAAGATGTTGGAAAGCAATATGGCGTGGAATTCAACGGCGAGATTCATAACCGTCTTCTGATGCAAAATGGATCGTACTCTACAACAGTTGGTGTATTTGATGATAAGGTTCCATTTGCGCAGAGAGGACTGGGCAGTAAGCGCCTTCTTTCCATTGGGATGAATGTGAATGCCTGTGACGATGGAACGCTTGTACTCGTTGATGAAGTTGAGACTGGCCTTGAGCCATATCGTATTTCTGCGCTGATCAACCAGTTCAGGTCTCAGTTCAAAGATCATGGTCAGCTTATCATGACAACGCATTCTCGCAGTGCGGTCTGCGAATGCGGAGTTAGTGAATTGTGTGTGGTTAGTAATAATTCCGGGGAGATAAAAGTCCATCAGCTTGATAAAGTTGAAGATATTAAAGGCGAAGTTCAGGGGATTATTCGTGGGGAGCCAGATGCGTTCTTATGTAAACGCATAATTGTCTGTGAGGGAAAGACTGAAATTGGTCTGCTGCGCTCGCTCGATGAAAAGCTATTTATCAAGACAGGAACACGTTTCGCCCATTATGGGGTTGGCACTGCTCTTGGTGGCGGTGGTAATAAATTTTTCTCGCTCGCCCGTCTGCTGAAAACTTGTGGCTATGATTGTTGTATCCTTATGGATTCGGATATTGACAACGAAGAGGCAGAAAAAGAAGAAGTTGAAAAACTGGGAATCAAAGTGTTCTCTTGGGAAAAGGGAAATGCTATAGAGGAGCAATTATTCCAAGATGCTTCAATTCAATGTGCTGAGCAGCTGATTTCCTATGCTGTAGAGATAAAAGGCATCCAAAGTGTAGAAGCACATCTTAATAACGAATTCGAGGATGAAGCAAAAGAATACTTGGTTGAAGACGGTACTGTTATTCTTTGTGGGAACGGCAAAGGTGAAGTTAGCATAGATGTTCTTCGTCGTATTGGAAAGGTTGCAAAGGGCAAATTCAACAAGAAGAAAAACCAAGTAGAGGGTGCATGGTTCAAGAGAATTGACCGCGGACAAGATGTTGGAGATATAGTTTTTTCTTCAAAAGACCAACTTGAGGAAGGGAGCTACTTCAAGAGAATTGTAAATGGGATTTTAAAGTGGGTGACTGGTCATGAAAGCTGAGGAGATTGCCCTTATCCAGTCAAAACATAATGCGGCAATTGTAGCTCCTGCCGGTCATGGCAAAACCGAGATGATTACCGACCTGGTTGATAAACTGCCAGGGAAGAAGCTGGTTCTTACCCATACAAATGCTGGCGTTGACGCGCTACAGCAGAGGATGAACCGAAAGAACATCTCGAAGGAAAAATATTATCTTTCAACGATTTCGTCCTTCTGCATGAAATGGTGTGATGCATATCCACAGACAGCTGGCGTGGATTCTGCTGTCAAGATGACGGATAATAAGTATTACCCCATGGTGCATGCTGGAGCAATAAGGATCTTTCAGAACGAATGGGCAAGAAAAGTAATCGGGACGACCTATAGTTGTGTTATCATTGATGAATATCAGGATTGTGTTCTGGCACAGCATCAGATATTTGTTGAACTGAATAAAACGCTTCCTGTTTATGTTCTTGGCGATCCGCTACAGGCAATCTTCGGTTTTAAAGAGAAACTAGTATCATGGAAGAATCTTTGCTTTGAAGTTACGCCGATTAAAACTTACCCATGGAGATGGGAAAAGACTAATCCAGCGTTAGGGCAATATCTGAATGATGTGCGCACACAATTATTGCCGGGGTTGGATGGACAGCATATAAGGTTGTCAACTGTCCCAAACAGTGGAGCCGTTCACAGAATTGGCATATCAGCACTTCATGATGGTAGTATTTACAAAATCGCGAATCAGTATGAGACGGTGCTGTATATAGCTAAATGGGAACCAGATACCATAGCGTTCTCAAAAGGAACTGGTGGTCTCTTCCAACATGATGAAACACAGAGCTTGAAGATTCTTTATGAGGCAAGTCAATTGCTGGATACTGACGATGGCTACGCAAGAGCAAACACAATTTATGATTTTATCGGTGAGTGTGCCAGCGGGATTGCAACAGAACTGAAATCCTACGAAGGCCATATCAAAGATGGAGATTTCGATTTCAGTAGAATCAAGAAACACCCAGAGTTCGGAAAGAGAATGGCGAGACTTTACAAATATCATGGTCATAATGATATGATGGCAGTTCTTGACTGGATTAAGAATGAGCCAGGCTTTCGTATTCATCGTAGAGAACTCTTTACTGAGATGCAGCGTTCAATCAGGCGTGCGAGAGATCTGAATATCCCTATCGCGCAGGCGGCTCAAGAGATTAGGATGATTACTGGAAATCAAAGTAAATATGCCGGATTCAAGAGACTTGCTTCGAGAACGCTACTATCCAAAGGACTGGAATTTGATTGCGTGATTATTGATTTGAGCAAGGTTGCGCAGAATGCATCTAATAGGTACTCTTCGACTGAAATGTACGTTGCAATGACAAGAGCGATGAAGGCCATCTACTTCATAACTGATCAGGATTCGGTGCTGCTGAATGTTCCTCAGGGGATATAAGGATGAGCAATCTTTACGAAATCGCGACAGCCTTTCGGACTGCAATTGAAGAAGCAGTAAGAGCCGGAGAACTCCGGGAGCTGAATATAATAAGACCATGAATTGAGACAGGGAGGTGCAAAAATAACGAATTGCTGTTACCGTTGAAAACGGAGCAGAAAATGGGACGTAACAGGAAAACTTACAGCGAATCGTTCAAAAAAGAAGTAGCGGTCGAGGCTCTC
>JAAYFO010000040.1 GCA_012728215.1 Spirochaetales bacterium
CTACATCACCTGTCCGACTTTCTGGTAGAACTCCATTCTGCGCTTGGCATCTTCTTCTGCCTTTGCAAAAAGCGTATCAGCGTTGGCCGGGTTAGTCTTGTACAGTGAAGAATAACGAATCTCACCCTTTATGAAATCCTGGAAATCTGCAGTCGGAGCCTTTGTGTCCCAGCTGAACTTCTTTCCGTCTTCCATGAGAGGATTGAATCTGTACAATGGCCAGTAACCGCTGTCCACTGCCTTCTTCTCTTCCACCTGGCTCTTTGTCATGTTGATTCCATGGTTGATGCAAGGTGCATAGCAGAAGATGATCGAAGGACCGTTGTAAGCCACAGCTTCCTGCAGAGCCTTCTGAGCATGTTGTCTGTTGGAACCCATTGCAATGGATGCAACATATACATAGCCGTAGCTCATGCACATGAATCCCATGTTCTTCTTTCCAATCTGCTTTCCAGCATTTGCGAACTTCGCAACAGCTGCAAGCGGAGTGGACTTGGAAGCCTGTCCACCAGTGTTGGAATAGACCTCAGTATCCAGAACAAGGATGTTGACGTTCTTGCCGGAAGCAACAACGTGGTCCACACCACCATATCCGATATCATATGCCCATCCATCACCACCGATAATCCAGACTGACTTGTCGGTGAAGTAATCCTTGAGTTCCTTGATCTTCTCAATGAGCTCCTTCTTCTCGCCCTCTTCCTTGCAGGAACAGACACCTTCAAGAACCTTCTGAGTGGCCTTCTGAGCATCAATGGCTGCTTCAGTGGTGTCATTCCAAAGCTCGATGTTCTTCTTCAGAGCAGCAGCGAGTTCATCGGTGGTGCCCAGTTCAAGAAGACGATCTACCTTCATCTTCAGAAGAGTTCTGTTGCTGTCTACTGCAAGTCTCATTCCAAGACCATACTCAGCGTTATCCTCGAAGAGGCTGTTGCCCCATGCCGGTCCACGTCCATCAGGTCTCTTGCAATAAGGAATTGATGGGAATGTTCCAGAATAGATCGAAGAACAACCGGTTGCGTTTGCAACAAGCATTCTCTCACCGCAGATCTGAGTGACCATCTTGACATAAGGAGTCTCTCCGCATCCTGCGCAAGCACCGGAGAACTCAAACAGAGGCTGCTTGAACTGCAAGCCCTTCACTGTTGTCTCTGACACTCCGTCAAGAACGTTTTCAGGACACTTCTCGAACAAAGCGACATTGGCAACTTCGCCGTTCTCAATTGCCTGTGAATAAGGGATGAGAGAAAGTGCCTTTTCCTTGGCAGGACAAGTCTCCACGCAGACACCGCATCCAAGACAATCCTCGGCATAGACCTGGATTCTGAACTTCAGATCTCTGGTGTTCTTTGTATTTGACTTGATGGTGACAAAGCTCTCAGGTGCACCGGAGAGATCTTCTGGAGCAATCTGCTTGGCTCTGATAGCTGCGTGTGGGCAGCTCTGAACGCACTGATTGCACTGGATACACTTGCTGCTGTCCCATGCAGGAACAAACGGAGCTACACCACGCTTCTCAAGCTTAGCTGTTGCACTTGGAAGTGTTCCATCAATGCTCATGGCGGATACAGGAATATCATTTCCCTTGAGATGCATGATCGGAAGCATGATTTTCTTTGCGAAATCAGAAGCGTTATCTCCAATCAGCTGCTTAGGCACAAACGCCTTGGCAGGATCGACTGTGGCAGGAACCTTGACTTCGTGGAGAGCTTCAGCAGCTCCATCAACAGCAGCCCAGTTCATGTTCACAACTGCTTCACCCTTCTTGGCGAATGTCTTCTGGATGTACTTCTTGATGAGTGCGATAGCCTCTGTCTCAGGAAGAACCTTGGAAATCTTGAAGAATGCAGCCTGCATGACAGTATTGATTCTTGAACCAAGACCAACTTTGTTTGCAATGCTCAGTGCATCAATGTTGAAGAATCTGATCTTCTTGTCAATGATTTCCTGCTGCTCGGAAGCAGTGAGATGGTAGAACACTTCATCTGAAGGAATCTGGCTGTTCAACAGGAAGATTCCACCTTCCTTCAAAGGACCAAGCATGTCATATCTGCCAATGTAGGCTGGGTTATGGCAAGCCACGAAATCTGCAGCGTCGATGAGCCATGGCATATCAAGAGAACCATTTCCAAAGCGGAGATGGCTGATCGTGATTCCACCAGACTTCTTCGAGTCGTATGCAAAGTATGCCTGTGCATTCTGATCGGTATTGTCTCCGATGATCTTGATGGAGTTCTTGTTGGCACCAACTGTACCATCAGAACCAAGACCCCAGAACATGCAGGAGATGACTCCCTTCGGTGTGACGTCAATCGTCTTTCCGATTTCGATGGACTTGTGAGTCACGTCATCATTGATACCGACTGTGAAGCCATGGAATCCACCCTTGGCAAGATGATCAAACACTGCCTTGGCATGTGATGGTGGGAAATCCTTGCTTGAAAGTCCGAAACGGCCTCCGATGACCTTGATCCCGGAAATGCCCATCTGATCCAGAGCGGCAACAACGTCGAGATAAAGAGGATCGCCAAGAGCACCTGGCTCCTTGGTTCTGTCCATTACGGCAATTCTCTTCACGCTCTTTGGAAGAGCTGCTACAAGATGCTTTGCACTGAACGGTCTGTAGAGATGAACCTTCAGAACACCAACCTTGCCACCTCTGGCGTTGATGTACTTCACGACCCATTCAAATGTGTCCGAACCGCTGCCCATGACGATTACCACATCGGTAGCATCCGGTGCACCGACATAGTCGAACAGGTGATACTGTCTTCCGGTCAGCTTTGCGACCTTGTCCATGTATTCCTGAACAATCTCAGGAAGCTCGTCGTAGAATCTGTTAACAGTCTCACGACCCTGGAAGTAGACGTCTTCGTTCTGAGCGGCAACCTTGATCATTGGCTTGTCAGGACGCTGAGCACGATTTCTGAATTTCTCGATGTACTCAGGTTCTACAAGAGCCTTGATATCCTCATACTGGATTTCCTCAACCTTCTGAATCTCATGAGAGGTTCTGAATCCATCGAAGAAAGCGAGGAATGGAACTGATGACTTGAGAGTGGAAAGATGAGCCACAAGAGCCATGTCCATTGTTTCCTGGATGCTCGAAGCGGCAGTCATGGCGAATCCTGTGTTTCGACAGGCCATCACGTCAGAATGGTCACCGAAAATTGAAAGAGACTGTGCTGCAAGAGCTCTGGCTGATACATGGAAGACTGTCGGGAGCATTTCTCCAGCAATCTTGTACATGTTTGGAATCATCAGAAGCAATCCCTGGGATGCTGTGAACGTTGTGGTCATTGCACCAGCCACAAGAGATCCGTGAACAGCACCGGCAGCACCAGCTTCCGACTGCATCTCCATGATGTCGACTTTCTTGCCCCACATGTTGACTCTTCCTGTGCTAGCCCAGGAATCAGCATACTCGCCCATCGGTGAGGACGGTGTGATCGGGTAGATCGCAGCAACTTCGCTGAAAGCATAAGCTATGTGCGCAGCAGCTGTATTACCATCGATTGTAACCATTTTCTTGTTACCCATAATACACTCCAATATTTAAATTTTCATTGATTCATAAATAAAGCAATCAAAGAATATTGTAACTCACATATTGTTTTTTTTCAACATCACCAGCGAATCATACAAAAAAACATCGGTCAAAATACATATTCACTTCCATCAGCAACATGATATAATGGAATGAGGCAAAAATGCCGTTTGGAGGAAAATATGAATCAGCTTGCAACAGAGCTAAATAAAGTACTGTGCAATTCTTCGGCAGACAGATTGCTGTCTGATTATGGAAAACGTCTCTATGTCCCAAAAGGGATCATTGTTCAGTCAGGTGAAGCAAAGAAAAAAGCTCACAAGTTCAACGCTACCATCGGAATCGCCACAGAGCATGGAGAACCGATGTTCATTCCTTCGATGAGAGCTATGTTCTCTGATGAACTCAAACTATCTCAGATATTTCCTTATTCACCAATGGGTGGGAACCTTCAGCTGAGAGAAAAATGGCTTAGTGACATGAGAGAAAAGAACCCTTTGATGAAGGACAAGAAAGTATCACTGCCACTGGTCGCCAGTGGACTTACCAGTGCTGTAAGCATCGTGGCTTCACTGTTTCTGGACAGAGGAGACGCAGTGATTCTTCCCGACATGTACTGGGAGAACTACAATCTGATTCTCACCGAACAGTGCCAGGCAAGCATAATCCCTTACAAATTCTTCGTGGATGAGAAATTCAACACTGAAGGATTGTCCTCCGCCATTGATTCAGCCAATTCAGACAAAGTCTTCGTATTCATGAATTTCCCGAACAATCCGACCGGCTATTCACCAACAGAGGAAGAAGCCGAGAAGATCACCGAGATTCTGATTGAGAAAGCACGAAACGGCAAGAAGATCCTCGTTCTATCCGATGACGCCTATTTCGGATTGTTCTTTGACGAACATGTCTGCAGACAGTCGCTGTTTGCCAGACTTTGCGATGCTCACGAGAACATCCTGGCAGTCAAGTGCGATGGAGCCACAAAGGAAGAGATGGCATGGGGATTCAGAGTCGGATTCATCACCTATGGATGCAAGGGATTCGATGATGAAATGTACAATGCCATCATGCAGAAGACCATGGGTGCAATAAGGGGCACGCTCTCATCCTGCAGCACATCCAGCCAGAACATTCTTCTCGAGGGGATGTCAGCTCCTGACTACAAGGAAGGCAAGGCAGTTGGCGTGGCAAAGATTGAAAAGAGATTCCATTGCATGAAAAATGAACTTGAGAAATACAAGGCAGAAACATACCTTGTCCCACTTCCTTTCAACAGCGGTTACTTCATGTCATTTTACTGCGATTGCAATGCAGAGGACCTGAGACAGCTTCTTCTTGATAAATATGAAGCAGGAGTGATCAGGTTGGACGAGCATCATATCAGACTTGCTTTCTCCAGCATTGATCTTGAGAAGATTCCTGAGCTGATCAAAGTCGTATATCAGGCTGCAAAGGAACTTTCCTGAAAATCAATCGTAGCTCATAGTCAGCCATGATTGATATGCAAACAGGGCTGTTTCATGAATCTGAACAAACCGGATTAATGGAATGGCCCTTATTCCATTCCACAATTTTCATATTCTGAGAAATGTGGAATGGAAATCAAAACACATACTTATGCTGAATCCTGAAGCTAACGAAAAACAAGACCACATCAACGATTGCCTTTGTAACGGGTTCGACAATGAAAGGAAAAAGATAGACACCAATTGACGTGAGGATTGCGCTTAGCATCATTTGCACTGAGGCAAGGATGATATATCTTATCGCCGGCTTTTTATAGGCTTTCTGGCTTTCGAATACAAATTTGAAATTGATTAAGAAGTTATAGGTACTTGAAATCAATCGAGCGATAATTGCACTAAACAGTACATATAATTCAGTCTTGCCCTTTAGAAGATAGCAGATGAGAGTGAATGCAAGCAAATCGATGACACTCGATGAAACAGCGGAGACGAAATATTTAAAGAAGACTTTCAGAATCACATTATATATTTTTATGGAATCAACAAAATGATTGAAATGAGTCTTATGCGCTTCTGCTGAGTCATAGATCGTCTCAATAGGCACTTCCAGTATCTTGTAATTCTTAGCTGCTTCAAAAAGCATCTGCATCTCAAATTCAAAACGATCATATTTGACTTCAAGCATGGTTACCATCAGAAGTCTAGGAATTCCTCGCAAACCAGTCTGGGTATCATTGATTTTCACACCTGAGGCAAATTTGAATGTTTGAATAGTTATCTTATTTCCCAAGCGGCTTTTCCAAGGGATATCCTTGGAATCAAATGTACGGGTTCCCAATACCAGCGAGCTGCAGTTATCCAACAGGGCAACTCCCACCTCCAAAATCGAACTTGCACTGTGCTGTCCATCAGAATCTGCCGTAACGACACCTAAGGCTTCCGGGTATTCCTTCAAAACATAATCAAACCCTGTTTTCAGCGCATGCCCTTTCCCTTTATTGACTTCGTGTCTTAGAATAATCATGCAAGCTATCCAACAGCACAAGGAGTGTTTCTTCTGGTTTGTATGATGGAATTATCAATGGAATCATTTTCTATCCCTAACACTCAAAGCCGCACCATCCATATTCCAGTAGCCGCAACTACTTCTCCTAAGACTAGATGAATAATGCTGCATGACCAAACATTTCTGCATTTACTGTAATACAGGCACATCAAAGTCATGAATATGAGACATACAAGCATCATAATCAACCCATATTGAATGTGGAAAGCAGCAAAGAACAGAGAGGTCAGAAGAATTGAATAGCCTTGTTTTTTCCGTTCGTTTTTTTCTGCATCAAAAATATTACGAAGATTATCTTGCACAAGAACATGAATCAATATTTCTTGGAAGAAACAAGAAATCAAATATACTGGAGCAAGGGTCTTGCCAGGAATCAAACGATCAAAGTTGTAGAACGGCAGGTCTGAAGGAAACGCATTGGGATTGTTTTGAATCATCAAATACTTTGCAAGCAAAATCAATCCTGAAACTCCAAGTGAAAACACCAGAGCCTTCAGACAATCATTCAGCATTTTTTTCTTATTGATCAAAAAGGTCTGCTTCAATGAATTCAGACTTAGATAATGATAAAAGACTACAGTATATAAAATAGCCATGACATATGTTACGTAAATGAAGATTCCACGTGGAAAATCAGTGGGAAAAAAGAATAGAAAGGCAGCATAAATCAGAATATAAACGCAGACCAAGCTCATATGAACGACAAAGCCCAAAGACATTTTCTTTGTGTTGACTACATTCTGTTCCCTTTCGGTGACATCGGACATAAGCAGAGTAAGCCCGAAGGCTCGCTGTCAACATCACTGATATTCTTTGAAAGGGTTATTTCAATTTTCCTTTCTTTTCCTTTTTGGGGGAAATAGGATACAAGCTGTTTTTTTATCTTAGCTTTATTCTGGACTACATCAATGAACAACTGCGAGATCTGATCGTTCTTATTGTCTTCCCGATCAAGAAATATTGATAAAAGGCTTTCATTGACAATATTTTTTGCCTGAAGCTCAAGGATTGCACATGCTGCATCATTTGCATAAACTATTTCTCCGGTTTTATTTATAGATATGATTCCGTCACACATGGAATCAAGTATTTCAGATGTCAGCTCTTTTTGATTCATCTCCATACTGTATTCTCCTTGCTACCGCAAAACTACCATAATGACATACCCAATATCAGTATAAACAAAGCGAGAATGGTCTTTATTTTATCAGAAAAACAAGGGATGTCGCATTCATCTGTTTCTGTTCAGACTAACGAAACATCCCTTTCTTAAAATATCCAGCTACTGCTAACACTCGCTATGTCCGCAGGAAAAGCACTTCTTGCATCCTTCTATGTTCATGAATGATGCATTTCCGCAGACCGGACATATATCAGGCGTAATGCTGTTGTGAGGAGCCTCAAAGCTGAGTTCAAGCTGCCCGTCATCAAAAACTTCATCTTCTTCGTCAGGAAGCTTGGAATCCGAGACAACATCTCCTTCCATCGATCCGATATGCTCTTCCAGAACCTGAGCAACTGCGTCTGGCAGACTCATGACACGGTTCTTTCCAAATCCCATCGATCGGCCGCTTCCAATACCCTTGAGCTGTGCAATAATCGTCTTTGCCCTTTCCTTGGGATCCAATGGACTCGGCATTCTCAGAATCAGACTGATCAATCTTCCTATTCCTTCGGCATCAGCTGCTACATCGGAACCGACTTTCGCGACATTGATGAAAACCTCGAACGGTTCGTCTTCTTTCTCCCCATCGGAATTGACTGTGATGTAGGCAGTCCCGATCGGAGTAGCCTTGCGGTATGTAGTTCCCTTCAGACAAGTCGTTCGGGTTCTCGCCTTGAGCTTCGGTGCAACAGCCACAGAAGCCTTGGTCTCACGCTTATCATCATTAGCATCTTCAGCCTTGACAGTCAGAACCTGGGTATCACGTGACCCATCCCTGTAAGTCGTTCCACCCTTGCATCCCAGATCATAAAGCAGCTCATACAGCTTGCCAGTCTGCTCCACTGTATAGTCCTTAGGAGTGTTTCCTGTCTTGGAAATCGATGAATCAACCCAACGCTGGATAGCCGCCTGGACTTTCACATGTCCTTCGGGAGCCAGATCCATCGCACTGACGAAATATGATGGCTTTTTCTCATCAGGGTGAGCCTTGACCCATTCATCATATACTGCGACCCGTTCGATGTTCTTCCCCATTCGACCAGTTCTTTCCCATTCCCAGAAGTAATAAGGCTCTATTCCAGTACTTGTTCCAACCATTGTTCCGGTTGTTCCAGTCGGAGCCTGGGTGAGCAGAGTCACGTTTCTAAGACCATCTGAAAGGACTTTTTCACGGATTTCTTCCGGCATCTGCTTCATGAATCCGCTTTCGACAAGCTTGGAACCATCAAACAGAGGGAATGAACCCTTTTCCTTGGCGATATCGGAGCTTGCAGAATAGGCTTCAACACATATGAACTTGAAAAGCTTGTCAATGAAGGCAAGAGATTCCTCACTGCCATAGGCAAGTTCGCACTTGATGAGCATATCTGCCAGTCCCATGGTTCCAAGTCCGATTCTTCGCTCTGACTTCTGTCGATTCTTGTTCTCTTCAAAGAAATACGGAGTATCGTCAATGACATCATCCAGGAATCTGACGGCAGAACGGACGGTTCTTCCAAGATCCTCCCACAGCACCTTGTGACTATCGGAAACAAACCTGGAAAGATTGATTGATCCAAGGTTGCAGACTCCCCATGGAGGAAGTCCCTGTTCTCCACATGGATTGGTTGACCTGATTGTGCAGTAGTAATAACTGTTGCTCATCTTGTTATAGCGGTCGCAGAAGAAGACACCAGGCTCGGCGGAAGCCCATGCACTCTCGATGATTGCATTCCATATCTCCCTTGCCTTGTATTTTTTGAATGTGATCACCTTATGACCTTCAGCAATCCATTTCTTCAGATCACCATCCCATTGTTTATTATAGGATGGGTCTGAAGTATCAGGAAAACAGGTCTCCCATTCGCCGTCAGCTTTCACAGCCGCCATGAACTCATCGGTGATTCCAACGCTGATATTGGCATTGACAATCTTGCTCATGTCACGTTTGGCATTGATGAAATCCATGATATCCGGGTGCCATACATCCAGAATCAGCATCAGAGCGCCACGTCTTGAGCCTCCCTGTTCAATCAAACCAGTGACGAAGCTGAAGAGCCCACCCCAGGACACACTGCCACTGCTGCGACCATTCACACCTTTAACATATGCGTATCTAGGCCTTAGAGAGGAAATATTCATTCCAACTCCACCGCCACGACTCATGATCTCGGTCATTTGACCAAGACTTTCCATTATTCCCTTCCTGCTGTCCTTGGGCGAAGGAATGACATAGCAATTGAAATATGTCAGATTCTGATTCGTGCCTGCACCGGTAAGAATTCTTCCACCGGGAACAAACTTCCAATCCTGAAGAATCCAATTGAACTCTTTTTCCCATCTGGCTCTGACGCTTGCCTTCTCCTGATTGCTGATTCCTCTTGCGACTCGCTGCAGCATCTGCTCAGGCTCAGTCTCAAGCGGTTTGTCAACACTCTCCACCTTTGTATCAACCTGAGTGCCATCGTCAAGTCGTACGGAAACAGAATCGTTCTCTATATCAAGATTGATTATGGTTCCAATTTCACGCTGTCCTGTCACAGGATTAGCCACGGCTACCACAGTGTCACCTACGGCAAGAGTATCTTTTCTTGAATCTTTCAACGCATACCGGTCCAGAAAAATCTTCCGGCCAAGAGAGCTCAGCTTGTTATTCTCATTATCCATAATCAGACAACCTCGATGAAGTATTTTTTTTGTAAAAAAGAGCCTGAGGTTTCAGGCTCTTGTTTGACGATATCACACAAATATTGAAAAAGCAATATTGGTAGCGTACTTTTTTTTCTTTAACACCATATATGGTGTTTATATAAGTTTTATAGCAATCAGATACCAAACTTAAGTCAAATCCAAGTATGTAATTTTTGCCCAATAAACAGCCAGATATCTAGCAGGTCTGGTTTTATCTCAGCAAACCTGTATCCAGACGTCCGACACAAGAAAATATAAAGAATTATAATCAGTATCCAAGTTCACACATGGCATCAGCCACTTTTCTAAATCCTGCTATGTTGGCTCCCTTCACGTAGTTGACATATCCATCATCCTCCATTCCTTCCCTGACACACGCTTGATGAATATTCTGCATGATCTGACGGAGCTTCTCATCCACCTCTTCTGCTGACCAGCCAAGCTTCATTGCGTTCTGACACATTTCCAGCCCGCTTACCGCCACTCCTCCGGCATTGGCCGCCTTGCCTGGAACAAACACAATCTTGTTTGCAAGCATCCATTCCACGGCATCTGTCTGGCATCCCATATTGGAAGTCTCAATGATATAACGGCAGCCATTGTCAACCAAAGTCCTCGCATCCTGAAGCGACATCTCATTCTGAATCGAACAAGGGAAAGCCATATCGACAGGAACCTCCCATGGTTTCCTTCCAGGAACGAACTTCACATTGAACTTCTGTGCATAAGGGCGGATGACATCATTGTTTGAAGCACGCAACTCCAACATGTATGATATCTTCTCTGGTGTGGACACCCCGTCCTCATCCAACACATAGCCATCAGGACCGCTTATCGTCACTACCTTGGCACCAAGCTGTGAAGCCTTGGAGACCGCTCCCCATGCTACATTTCCAAAGCCGGA
>JAAYFO010000207.1 GCA_012728215.1 Spirochaetales bacterium
TATCAACCTCGAAGGATAGCCTGGGGACAACTATGTCACCGACCGGCATTCCCTTGAGGTTGATTTTTCTTCCCAAAGTCAGGTGGGCTCTGAACGGCTTATGATCATATGGCACTGCCATGTCGTCCAGTTTGGCAGCAATACAGGCGGCAAGGGATTCCAGTCTTTGGGATCTTTCCATTCCCCACCACAATATCGCACTCTCATCCTTGCCGAAGAAACCAAGATTGGAAAGCTTCAGGGAGAACCGTTCTCTGCCATGCACTGCATTCTCAATGACCTTCCTGATCTGAGGAACCATCACTGGGGCTGTCTCACCAATGAAGGCAAGAGTTACATGGTAAAGATCCGGGTCCGTGTAATTTCCACGGCACCTGTCATGGATGTTCTCAACCTGATTTGCAATCTCGTCACTGATATCTTCTGGAATTGGTATTCCAATGAACAGCCTCATTGCCTTGCTCCTTTCTTCTTTTCGACATACTCGATCCCAAAATCGACCATGAGACCTGCAGACACCAGTATTCCACCCCAGAAAGTCAGACTGGAGAAACCGAGCTTCAAGAGAAGATCTATTGCTATTCCAGAGAACACCTCTCCTGCAAATGACAGGAACGTCAGATCCAGCATGCTCATCCTTGGTACTGTGATGTTGAACAGCAGCACGGTAAGCACTCCGAAACAGCCTCCAAAATAGATCCACCAATGAGACGAAATCACGAAGTCGGCAAAAAGAGGCTCGCTTCTTCCAAAGATCAGCATCAACACGATTGACACTGGAAGCCCCACGATATGGTTGTAGAACGAACCTTGAAGCTCTCCTGTCCTTGCCGAGAGCCTGGCATTCACCGTTCTGGAGACTACCACTGTGATTCCTGCAGCGAAACTCACACCTATTGCCAATATCTGTGAAGGGTCTGCTGAATCAAGAAGCATGACCGCCATTCCACCAGCTGACAGAATCAATCCTGGCACTCTGCTCCATCCCAGAGGTTGCTTCTTCATGCCAAACAGTCCGAAGCAATCTATCAAGATTGATGCGACTGTCTGGCCAAGGAGTCCTAGAGCCACAATCGAAGTCATGCTGATTCTTCCAAAAGCGAGATTGTTGAATACAGCCGAGCCTACACCTATGGCACCTCCAAGGAAGAACCATTTTGGGATATCCTTGCTGAAGTTCAGCTTCTGTCCCTTTGACTTGATCAGAAGGAAAGCGAACAAAGAGCCGACGATGTGGATAATCACCGTCGCGCTGAAAAGCCCATAGGCACTTGTCAGATTGCCGTTCAAGGCAATCATCACAGATATAACACAACCGGAAAGAACCGCAATAAGATAGTACATAGCGAACCTCAAGGAAATTATATACGACAGAGTTGACTTGTACTATGCCATATGTCATAGTTACTCCGATAATGACAACACAAGAGGCCACCGAATCGGATCAAAGCAAACTCATTGAGATAGGGATACCTTCCGCAATAGCTGCAACTGCAGTGCATCTCTCCTTTTCCAAGGGGGAAATCATGATCATGGAGGGGTTTCCAGTATCCAGCCTGATGATCATCACCGAAGGACTGGCCAGAGTGTCATGCACCATTCCCAGCGGTAGAAAGCTGCTTTTGAACTTCTATCGCCCCGGAGACATACTGGGCGTGGTGGAACTTCCACTCATGATTGACGCGACTTCACTTGTCGAGGCCTGCGAACCAACGCAATGCACTGCCCTTCCATTGAGCATGTGCCGAAAAGTCATGTCGTACTCGATCGAGTTCAACATAACCATAAGCCGCATGCTTGCAAACATCGTCAATCAGAGCAGCCGATCAGCGGCAGTGAATCTGCTAAGCTCATTGCGGACAAGGCTGTCTTCATACATAGTTTCAACTCAGAACAATGGAGTTTTCAAATCAAACTACACCCATCTTGCCGAAATGCTTGGAGCTTCCAGCCGGCATCTGTTCCGCGAATTGGCCAATCTATGCAACGATGGGATTCTCATCAAGACCGATGATTGCTATCAGATATCAGATCTGGGCACATTGAATGAGATTGCATCGGAATGCACTGCAGAGTCTCTTGACACTGGCAATCATTGAAATGATGTTCTGATAGGTTTGTTCAGTCATAGGATAATTGATAGGAAGAAATATTGACAAATAAAATAATTCAATACATTGTATAAATACAAGGAGTTGGAAATGTTATTTAAAGAAGACTTGAAAAAACCTGGTGCAAAAGCCGGTTTAATTGTTGCCTTGCTTGGCATTCTTGCTCCGGTCATTGTCATTGCAATTGCTTTTCTTTGCCTTTTGTTTTAACTATCTCTGTTTCTCCTGAACATGAAAGAGACAATGTCTACATCAAAAACAACTTTTGACATGAAATCTGATACAGCAAATGCTGCAGCAGTCTCAATAAAAAGAAAGGTGTAAGTCTTTGAATTAAAGCACTTACACCTTGATTGATA
>JAAYFO010000208.1 GCA_012728215.1 Spirochaetales bacterium
CAGCAGAGTCTGCATTATTTCAAATCATACCAGCATCCTTGATATCCCAGCGATAGTGGGATGTCTGCATATCTGGACTTCATTCATTGCAAAGAAGGAGCTTGCCTGGGTTCCATTCGTAAATTTCTGGATCAGTGCAGTAGACTGTGTCTACATGAAGCGTGGATCTTTGAGAGACAGTGCCAAGTCGATTGATGAGGGTGTCAAAAAGATTGAGAATGGAATACGGCTGACTGTATTCCCAGAGGGTACCCGAAGCAAGACAGGAAAGATTGCATCATTCAAGGGTGGAAGCTTCAAGCTGGCAACCAGGTCCAAGGCTGTGATCATTCCAGTTGTGATCAAGGGTGTGAG
This sequence comes from Spirochaetales bacterium, assembly GCA_012728215.1. Classification (GTDB taxonomy): domain Bacteria; phylum Spirochaetota; class Spirochaetia; order Sphaerochaetales; family Sphaerochaetaceae; genus JAAYFO01. The sequence goes on from JAAYFO010000208.1 coordinate 355, forward strand.
AAACGGATTTGAAAGCAAGAAGACTATCCGCAGACAGTATGCAAAGATTGCCATGCTGGATCCGATGGAAACAGAGAATCTGACTCCAGATGAAATCCGTGATCTCCCGCAAAGGGTTGAGTCGATCATCCGCGAAGCTTACGAAAGGATTTGAAGCACCAGGCCTTGCTCTGAATCGTCATCGATTGTGATGAATAAAAACAGTTTTCTTGTATAGTGCCCATCTCTACTTGTCAAGGTTTTTGATGTGATGTAAAAATATCTTATGAAACAGGATATTATCATCATTCTTGATTGTGGCAGCACGGAAAATGCCCGTCTTGCCAGAGTAGTGCGTGACTTGGGTGTGTATTCAGAGATTTTAAACTATGATGCCACTCTGTCAGATCTGAAAAAGATTTCGAATCTGAAGGGGATCATCATCAACAAGGGACCTCTTTGCGATGAAGAGGGTAAATCTGTAGATGCTCTTCCTGAAATCTACAGTTCTGCTGTTCCCCATTTTGTACTTGATGGTTTGCCGGTTTCAGATGATTCGTTGAGGGAAATTCTCAATGATTTTCTATTTGCCAAGTGCAAGGCTGAGAAGAATTGGAATATGGAGAACTTCATTTCAGATCAGGTCCAGTTGATTCGTGAGCAGGTTGGAGACAAGAAGGTGCTTCTTGCTCTTTCAGGCGGAGTGGATTCATCCGTAGTTGCTGCACTTCTTATCAAGGCTATAGGAAATCAACTCGTGTGCGTTCATGTGAATCATGGTCTGCTGAGAAAGGGTGAGCCTGAGGGCGTGGTCAAGGTATTCAAGGAAGAGATGCATGCAAACCTGATTTATGTGGATGCTGCTGACAGATTCCTCGATAAGCTTGCTGGTGTTGCCGATCCGGAACAGAAGAGAATGATCATCGGAGCGGAATTCATAAGAGTCTTTGAGGAAGAGGCTCGAAAGCTCAAGGGAATTTCGTTCCTTGCTCAGGGTACTATCTATCCGGATATTCTTGAAAGTGGTACAAAGCTTCAGAAGATGGTGAAGAGCCATCATAATGTCGGCGGTTTGCCAAAGGATCTTCAGTTTGAGCTGGTTGAACCATTGAAGCAGCTGTTCAAGGATGAAGTCCGCAGCTGTGGTGTGGCTCTTGGCCTTCCGCACAGCATGGTCTATCGTCAGCCATTCCCAGGTCCTGGCTTGGGTGTAAGATGCCTTGGAGCAATCACCCGTGACAGACTGGAAGCAGTGCGAGAGTCTGATGCGATTCTTCGCGAGGAGTTTTATAAGCATGGACTGGAAGGCAAGGTATGGCAGTACTTTACGCTCATTCCAGACTTCAAGAGCACCGGAGTGAAGAACAATGCTCGTTGCTTCGAATATCCCGTTGTTATCCGTGCTGTCAACACAGAAGATGCCATGACTGCTTCAATAGAGGAAATTCCTTATTCTGTACTCAAGGAGATCACCAACAGGATTCTCTCGGAAGTGAGGGGTGTGAACAGAGTCCTCTACGACTTGTCGCCAAAACCCTGTGCTACAATTGAGTGGGA
>JAAYFO010000209.1 GCA_012728215.1 Spirochaetales bacterium
CTAAAGGCAGAAAACGCCTTAGAATGGACAGGATGCCTCAATAACATAAGGGCTTGTGCGAGGGAGATTGTGGAAAAGGAAATTATTTTTGCATAAACAGATGATTAGTGGCAGGGGGAAATCCTGCCGCTTTTTCTGCTTGGTGAAATGAAAAGGTAAGTTCAACACTAACGGTGTAAATGCAATGTTGTAAGGGTAAAGGCAACTCTGGGAAAACTTTAGGGAAGAACTTTAGGGAAATTGTTTGACAAAACGATGAAAACATGGAAAAAATAACACATGGGAAGTTGCTGTCAAGCCGTCTTGGGCATGCTCGAGTTCGGATCGGGTTTCAACCGCCTTTTTGGCTAAGTAAACGCAATCCGTGGATTTGAGAGGGAAAGCATCCAGATCCGGTGTTCTTCAACTGCCTTAGTTCAGCAAGCTTGGCTTGAGGTTTGTATCTTTGTTGTCGATGCGTCTCAAGCCGAGCTTGTCTGCTGATTCCTCTCCATAGAGAAACACGAACATTTCGTATGGAGTTCTGTTTCCGAGACTCTCTCTCGGATAAGAGTTGATGTGGTTCATCAGCTTCGAGATGTCTTCCTGGGTGTAAGGGTTAAGGCTTACACCCTTGGGGATGACTCTTCTGATCATCTCATGGTTGACCTCACAGGCTCCCTTCTGGTCCGAGCGATTGGGCTCGCAGTAGAAGACGGGGCAGAGAAGCTCTCCTGTTTCCGGACTGGTTTCGATGGGCTCCGGATCAGAGAACTCTGATCCATTGTCAGTCAGAATCAGCCTGAAGAGCGTCTTGTAACGCTCAGTGCCAAGGCTGGTCTTGAGCCTGCAGAAACAGGACTCGACGTTTCTTGCAGCCTTAAAATCCCTGAGGAACATCAGCATGAGATTGCAGTTCAGGAAATGGATGGTCAGGATCACCTTCTCGCCAATTCCCTTCTTGCCTTCGACCATGTCCATCTGGATGATAGGTGTATCAGGATTGGCTCTGACAAACTTCTTGAAGTCAGCGAATGTTCTTCCTTCAGCGCATTTCTTGTCCACCTTGACTCTTGCCCGCTCGTTCTTTCTCCTGGGCCTGTATCTTATCTTCCTTGGCAGACTGTAGTTCCCTACGTCCCTGAAGACGCCCGAATCGATGTAGGTGTAGAGAGTCTTCTCGCAGAAACCGAACACGTCTTCTCCTTCCGCGGCGATCATCGCATGGACAGAAAACCCTCTGCCGGTGTAATCCTTTATCAGAGGCTCCAGTGACTTCCTTGTTTCCTCATCGATGCTGAAACCGGATCTGGCGTTGGAAAGAAGCTTCCTGTACGATTCCTGAGCTTCTGCGGCATTGTAGAAACGCTTCTCAATGCTGCATTTCATGATTTTCTTGCAGCTGTTGCATACGTACGGAGGCTTCAGCAAATCCTGGCAGACCTTCTTGACGTATTGCTTGCATTGGCTGTTGCAGCCGGCTTTGCATCCCCGGCATCGTGATTTGCTGCAAAGAGCATCGTCACAACCTTCTTTCAGCGTACAGCTTTCAATCAGTGCACAATCATTGAAGCTTTTGCCATAGCATCCTTTCTGAACCGCAGTGAGGTTCCTCCTGACCTCCCGAGACACTGAAGTGCAGTCTTTTCCAATTTCTCTTCCTATTTCCTTGAACGACTTCCCGGAGTTCAATCCATTCTGAATCCGACTCCGCTGTTCCGATGTTAAGTGCTTTTCCTTCAATTCTTGTCCTCCTATAACAAGCAGCATTTGAACACCGAACCTGGATGTCTATCATAGCATAGGAATAATTGAATGCAACTTTCACTTGTAAGAGTTAATGCACCCCGACCTACACCGTTAGTGTTGAACTTACCTTTTCATTTCACCCAAAAGATAATTTTCATTATTCCTGTTGACAATTCCATCACAAAAATGATAATATCACCATGCAATGAGGGAGTAGCGAAGCTGGTTTATCGCGCTGGCCTGTCACGCCGGAGACCGCGGGTTCGAGTCCCGTCTCTCTC
>JAAYFO010000210.1 GCA_012728215.1 Spirochaetales bacterium
GAATAAATAACGGTGATTCATTGGTTGTTTTAGGGGATGAGGCAGAGGGGATTGCACTAATTAAAGCAGACATATTTGAAAAACGATTAAATGATACATGGAACAGTATAAAACAAGAAATCAGCGAGTAAGCGACAAATTCCAGGTTGTCGGATTGTAAAGGCAGAGCCTTACGCAAGGTGCAGGAGAAAGACTCCGCTCGGGTTAAGGGCGAAGCGCCTTAGCCGGTCAAGGGTGCAACCATTGCCCAGTTAGTGGCGTTTCACCACTAACTACTGGGTATTGCTTGTAGCAAAGCTTCACAAGATTAAGCAACTTCGTTGCAATTCCCTTCGGGAAAAGAACTAAATATTGTTACGATAAACAGACTGAGTAGAGAGATTTACTTGGTCTTTTTTTATGGAAAGAAAGGAAAGATTAGCATGAAAGCAACTAGGCACAATGGACGGTCAGGCAAGCATGGAACCTATGACGCAAAGCACAATGACCGCAGATTTGATGTAGAAAATAGTGAGCATATTGACGCAGAGAGAACGAAGATGAATGTGTACTGGGATTGTTATCAGGGGTACAGCCTGCAGAATGATAAGGACGAGCAGGCGAGATTCACTTTTACGGAAATAGAAAAAGCATATTATGTTGAGAAATATTCAGACCATGTGGACGGTCAGAATGAGAGAAACCGGAAAGCAAGACACTATGACCGAGTAAAAACGATTGATGCTATTCTTGAAAATAATAAAACGTGTCCGGAAGAAACTTTATTACAGCTTGGAAACATGGACGGTGCGGTGTCTGCTGATGTGCTTGCACAGGTCAGTGCAGAATATTTCGAGGAATTTAACAGACGGTATGGTTCCCATGTTCATATACTGGACTGGGCTTTGCATCTTGATGAAGCAACACCACATATTCATGAACGGCATGTATTTGATGCTGTGAATCAGTATGGAGAATTATGTCCCCAACAGGATAAGGCATTGGAAGAACTTGGCTTTGAACTTCCGAAGCCGAATGAGAAAAAGGGAAAGTACAATAACCGGAAGATGGTTTTTGATGAAGAGTGCAGAAAACTATTTATCAGCATCTGTCAGAATCATGGACTGACGATTGATGTTGAGCCGGTGTATGGCGGTGCAAGCTATCTGGAGAAGCAGGATTTTATCATCATGAATCAGAAGAAACGCATTGAGGAAAAACAGGCTGTTCTTGATGGTCTTGTGATGAAGATAGAGGACGTAAACGCAGTCATTGAAGAAGCAGTAGACCTTGCTTATGAAAAGGCTTGTGAGGTTGTCACAAAGCGTGTGAAAGAGGAAACAGTGAAGCATGATGTTGATGTCGTAAAGGACTATGGAGAGCTTTTACAGCAACAGCCGAAAGATAAACTCAGTGATAAATCAAAGTCGGTGGCTTCCAAGGTCGTAAATGCGATTGTTGCCAAACTAGAAAAAGCATCACAGGCACTTTTGGGAAATATCATCTCTGCCCTGAATGAGCCGAAAAATAAGGTTAAGGCAAAGGAACAGATTAAGGAACAGGCAAGGGTTTCCATTCAGGCAAAACTGAAAGAGAAACAGAAGCAGGTTATGGAATATGAGAAAAAACAAGATGTGCATATCAGAAAAAAGAATATGGAACTTTAGGAAGCATTTGTAATCCATTAGTGGAAATACAGATGCTTTTTTATTGTCCGGAAAGGATTGTATGGGAGTATTTGATGAAGTAAAGGAAAGAGTGACCGCAAGGGAAGTCATGGAGAGAGCAGGCATTGTTTTCAATCGAAATAACATGTGCAGATGTCCGTTTCATCAGGACAAAACGGCGAGCATGAAAGTAAAACCGACAGATAAAAAATATTTTTGTTTTGGTTGTGGGGAAAAGGGAGATGCGATTGATTTTGTCGCTAAATATTATAACCGGTCACCAAGAGAAGCAGCCATGCAGATAGCTGACGAGTTTGGGATTATCTATGACAGTTCGGTGCGATCACCGCCCAAGCCGGTAAGAAGAGAGAAATCTCCAATGCAGATTCTTGAAGAAACGAAAACAAAGACATATCGGGTGCTGTCCGACTATCTTCATCTGCTGAAAGAATGGGAGCGGAATTTCAGACCGGAAAGCATGGAAAAGATTGATGAAAGATATGTGGAAGCTGTGCAGAATCGGGAAAAGGTTGAGTTTCAGCTTGATACCATGCTGTGGGGTACGGAAGATGAAAAGGAAGCAGTGATACACGATTTAGGAAAGGGGGTGGAAGATATTGAGAGAAGAGTCAGGGAATATCGCAGGAATCAGGGAACAGTTAATCACAACAGACAAAGGAGCTGTGAAGCAGGGGACCATGCTAAAATAATAGACAATTTGCTAAGATGGAACAGAGTGGGAGACACTCAGAAATCGGAGGCAAGAAATGGGAGGAATTCGGAAGCAATACGACGAGGAATTTAAGAAAAACGCGGTGAAGTTATCACATGC
>JAAYFO010000211.1 GCA_012728215.1 Spirochaetales bacterium
AAAAAAAATCAGGATCCTAACTTATATGGTGGCTATACTGGAGAACAAGATGCATACTTCTGCATTGTTTCGTTCTTGAATGGTAAGAAGACTAAACTCAAGCTCATAGGGATTCCAGTCAGGATTGCCGCTCTTGAAAAGACAAAGGCCAATGCAATCCAAGATTATCTCCAAGAACAAGGCTATAATCAAGCTCAAATCATCAAGGATCACATACTTAAGTATCAGCATGTGTTGTATCACGAGGGGGATAAGGTAAGCGATTTCTACTTGGTAGGCTCTGGAGAGGTGATTAATGCCAGGCAACTCATGATACCAATGAAAACAAATAATCTTCTTTCCAGGGTGCTTAAGGCCAGCTCTCAAGGCTCCATTGCAGATGTTGATCTTCAGAATCTCTATTCTGAGCTGTGTGAAAAGATGAAGATGTATGTACCGTATCAAGAAATGGCATTCTCCTTGGAAAAGCTGGAAGAAGCTTTCATGAACCTGCCGTTCTTAGAAAAGGTAGAGACATTCAAGAATATGCTTGTTGTCATGCAAGCTAATAGTGGGAGAGTAGAAAAAGGAAGCTGGAAGCTAGAAGGTGAATATCAAGGGGAAAAGATAGAGTTAGCTGGAAGCAGATTGAGCAAGGTACTCAAGCCCGAAAACATAGAGTTCGTTTACTCTTCCATTACTGGAATGTTCACAAAATCGGAGAGATTATAGGGGTAGATAATAGTGGGGTTTAGGACAGTTGTAATCACAAAGCATTGCAAATGCTCCTATAAGAATGATTATCTTGTAATTAGGACAGATGAACTGAAAATGATTCATCTGTCCGAGATTGACACTGTAATTTTTGAAACTCCAGCGGTATCTATCACTGGTGTCCTGTTGAATGAGCTTTCCCAAAGGCGGATAGGGATTCTTTTCTGCAATGAAAGGCACTTGCCTCAAGGCACATTTGTACCAATTACCGGCAATTACATAAGTGCAGGGCGGATTATGGCGCAAGCAGCATGGGACAATTGGAGATTACGGCTTAGGTGAGCCATTGATCCGCGAAAACTGAGCCAGCCGTTTCACTAAAATTGAGCCAGCTGGAGGGAGGCACCCTCCAACCGGGAAAAATACTACAGTTCACCAGGATACTTCGTTTGTCGAAGGTCCTGATCACTCTGAATAACCAGGGTAAAACCATTCGCCACCAGCCTGCTTGTTATAGCGTTACCGATGGTGTACCCGGAAAACCGTTCACACCAGTCATCAGGATCGACCTGAGAGCAGATGATTGTGGTAGCAGTACCGTAGCGGGCATCGATGAGGTCTAAAAGAATGGATTCCCTCACCTGGTCATGGATCGAGAACATCAGCCAGTCATCCAGAATCAATACGGGAAGACGCTGGAAATACCGGAGTTTCCTTTCATACTTCTTCCGATCTTCCAAGTGCAGGTCATAGAGTTTGTTGAGAAACGTATTTGCATTGGAATACAGGGTGCGGTGGAGCCTGTTGCAAGCCTCCACGCCGAAAGCTTTGGCAAAGAAGGACTTGCCGGATCCGGCAGCACCAAGGATGCAGAGATTCTTGTTGTCGAGGATGAAGTCACACGATTCGAGCTGCGCAAGAAGGTCCCTGTTCAACTTTCTGTCGATTGAATAGTCTATCTTTGCCAGGTCGGCCTGTGTCTTCCATAGGCCGGCCCTTTTGAGCAGCTGGGAGGAGCGGACATTGTTCCTTGAAACATATTCCTCTTCGACCATGCGGTGAACAAATTCGAGCTTACTGAACTCTTGGTACAGAGGATCACTGAGCTGATCGTCCAGCACCTGAGCCATGGTGTGAAGATTTAGTTCAAGCAGCATTCCCTGCAGCTGTGTCTTCATCATTTGTTGAGTCGGAGCTTTCACTGCTGCACCTCCTTTGAAGAAGGAAGGACTGCATAGAATCCTTTGGGCCGAGCGAACGAACCTGATGAAACCTCAGGTGATGATGACATTTCTTGAGCATCTTCCAGAATGGCTGAAGCCAGAATGTTCTTGATGTGCCTATAGCTCGGCCTCCTGTCTTCGAGGGCAAGGGCACATGCCTGTTCGAGCAGATCGGGAGAATACTTGCGGGCAAGATTCAAGATGCCGACACAGGTCCGGAATGATTGAACTTCAAACTCGGATGCTTTCAGTGCCGAATCTATGACACTAAAAGTGTTCATGCCGATTGTTTTCGCACGATAACGGAATGAAGATCCACTCCATGATGCGTACTGCTGATACTTCTCCGGCAGGTGTTCCGGATTCGTCATTCGCTGACCCTTGTGAAGGCCTCGTTGATGTTCTGCCACAAGCTGGCCGTTGTAATAGATAAGTACTCTCAGGACGGTTGCCCTGACGGTCACCTTCTTTCTGAGAAGTTTATAGGGTACACTGTACAGACAGTAGTCGTAACTGACATGATAATCGGGAGCGACGGTCGCCTCTTTCCTTTCTGTGTATTCGAATCGTATGGGAGGGAGAGGCGACAACTGCTGTTTCTCAACGGCAATGAACAGACTTTCCCGCGAGCCATCCTTTTTCTGGAACGGGCGGGTATTGAAATACTCCATACGTTCCCAGATGGCTGTGTTCATCTCGTCCAGGGTAAAGAATGTGCGGTGTCTCAGCTCTGCGATGATCCACGACGTTGCGATCTTCACATTGTTCTCAACATTCGGTTTGTCTTTCGGCTTGCGAACCCGGGCCGGCAGAATAGCCGTTCCATAATGCTCAGCGAATTCAAGATAGGACTGGTGCAGCTCAGGATCATACCAATCAACCTTGACGACACCGGTCTTCAGGTTGTCAGGGGTGAATATTGCCGTAGTACCGCCAAAATACTCCACCGAGTTCACATTGCCCGAGATCCATGCGGGCGACTTCATATTGAGAAACCCCTCGAAGTACGAATACCCGCTGTATGAAAGAGCCGCTACAAACAGGTACACAGGAACCGCATCTCCGGTAATGGGGTCTTGCAGGAACAGCGTTGATCCTGCCCAGTCCACTTCAGTGTTCTCGCCCGGGTTGCGCGGGATACTCATGGTGGTATTCTTTGACTTCACATAGTCCGAATACCGTTTGCAGAATTGCGTGTACCCGTAGGCATGGACATCCATCTCTTTACATCTAAGACGATAAGAACCCCAGAGAGATAATAGCGTGACTCCTTTATGACGCATCTCTTTCGTTACCCAATTATAGTCGGGTCTCTGGTATTCGGGCCCCTCGGATTTTGTCCCATACAAGGTATTCCAGATGTCCTGATCTGAAAGGTGCTCGTTCAATGGAAGACTCAGATCGGAGGATTCCAACCTCCTGAAGAATTCCTTGATGGTGTTACGAGAGATCCGCAGGCTCACTGCGATCTGACGTTGACTTAATCCTTGCTGTTGCAATCGCAGGATTTCCTTAAACTTGGTCATAGTTGACCACCTCCAAAATAATCTCATGCTCAGGGCATGGTATTTTGGAGTTTAGCAGTTCAAAGCATTAAATTTGTCAGCTGGCTCAATTTTAGCGAAATGGGTGGCTCAATTTTTCCGGACTGCTGGTTCAGTCAGGCCGTAATCTCCAACAATGCTTCCAAGGATATCGTATGGAAGGAGATAGTAAAGCATAAGATTGATAAGCAAGCCTCCTTGCTTGAGCATCATAAACACTTCGAGGAAGCAATGCTTCTGCGTTCCTACATAGATCAAGTTGAGGAAGGCGATTCAACAAATAGAGAGGGTTTTGCAGCAAAGGTGTTTTTCAATGCACTATTTGGCAGCGACTTTGCACGCAGTGACTTATCACGCAATTCAGAATGCAATGCGTGTCTCGATTATGGGTATTCAGTCCTCCTTGCCATGGTTGCAAAGGAGGTTTCTGCAGCGGGATATGAACTGGCGTTAGGCATTCATCATAGAGGTACAACCAATCCCTACAATCTTGCCTGTGATGTGATGGAGCCCTTTCGCCCCATAGTGGATAACATAGTGGTCAAAGCCTTTGATGGAGTCCTTAGCCAAGAGATGAAGCAGTGCTTTTGGGGACTTGGCAACATTGAGGTTTACTATGGTGGAATTAAGTCATATCTTGCTTCATCTATAGGCGGATATGCTAGGGATATTTGCAGGTGCATGAATGAGGGTGGTGGTTTGCCGATGATTTATGATTGTGTATGGTAAAGCGGTTTATGAGAGTGTTGGTTTTCTTTGATCTTCCTGTTGAAACATCAAGACAGCGAAGCGAGTATGCAAAGTTCAGAAGATCCTTGATCAAGGATGGTTACCTTATGAAGCAAGAGTCAGTTTATTCAAAGCTTGTGCTTAATCCACAGACTGCAAAGCTTGCAATAAACAGAATCAAGACAAACTTGCCAAAGGAAGGCTTGGTTCAGGCCCTTATTGTGACTGAGAAGCAATTTGCATCAATACAGACTCTTCTTGGAGAAGACTACAGCAGAGTGGAATTAAGCACTACAGATAGGCTGGTGATTGTATGAGGTTGATGCTTCCTTCATTTGAATCTTCCTTGCCGTTAGATCCATCCTATGTGACTGTCGTTTCCATCTATGATGTTCATCTATATGCAAAGCTTATCAAGGCTATAAGCGCAAGCATGAATGACATAGAGAATGCGTGTGGAGCTTATTTCATTGATGAAAAAGAGAAGCAACTGAGCATGTCCAAGAATGCTGAGCTCATCTTTGATCCGCTTCTTATAGACTTCAAGTCTCGAAAGATCACAAATGCCCTAGTAAGCAAATTTAAGATATGCCTGAACTTGGATGTTGAAGCACAAGCAAGGCTTGAGAAAAGCTTGCTTGAACTACAAGACATGGTAGACAACCTTTTGGGGGATTCTGATATACAGATAAAAGCCGATTCTGAATGGGATAGTAGCAGGATAATCAAGGCATTAGGCATTGAGCTTAATACTGGTGAGGAAAATAGAACTCAGCTTGAGATTCTATCTTCATATCTTGAAACAGCGGGGAGCCTTTCAATTGCTGGTTATCATATTTTCATAGGCCTAAATCAATTGCTAGACGATGAAGAGCTTAGTCAATTCTATAAAGAGGCATTACAGAGGCAAGTGTCTATCATATGTCTTGAAAGGAGAGATAATAAACCAAATCCCTCTCCTTATGCCCGAATAATATATGTCGATGAGGACTATGAAGAAGAAGTACTTCTCCCCCTCAGATAACCTTTTTTACTGCTTGTAAACTCAGAATAGCCTTTTCACGCATTGCTTGAGGTCTTGGGAGTGTGCTAAACTCGATGTAACTAAGACGACTTCTCGTTTGTATCAAAGGCAATCGACGTCTTGGGAGTGTGCTAAACTCGATGTAACTGAGACGCTTGCAGGTTTATCAGCGTTACCTTGGCCATATGCGAAAAGTGCTATTCCAAGATCAAGAACTATGGAAGAGATGAGCTGCTTATCTTCAAGGACTACATGATACTATGATTGACGATAAGCGTGCATTGCTGCTATACGACATCAAGAGCCAGAGCACCTATAGAAAGGCAAGGAAGATCCTTGATGCCTATTGCTCCGCTCGAATACAGAAGTCAGCTTACGAAATAATCGAGTCACAAAGTCGATTGGATAACCTATTCCATGAACTTTCTGATATAATGAAAAAGGAAACCGACAGGCTAGCCTTGGTGACTATGTGCGAGGATGACTGGGGTTCAGCATGCTGCGCTGGTCTTCCTCAGTCATTTAGGCAGCAGGTGCAGAACGTATATATACTATAATTCAAGCAGATGTAGATTTTTGGAAGAGTAAGAGAAGGATTCGCGCAAAATGATAATGACATTGATAGTAAGAAGTTATTTCAGATCAATCGCTGATAGCATCAGGGATTCTCTCTCTCAAGGACTGATTTGCCTTGAGACTTGCGGAAACCCCTTTGCAAAATCAGATGACACATAGAGTAAAAAGATGTAGAGTAATAAGAGATAGACCTGTAAAAAGGGATTAAGACGTCATCGCCAGTGCAAGACTTTAACTCACTTTAATCCGTAATAAGAGATAGACCTGTAAAAAGGGATTAAGACGCCTCCCTGGCCATCAAGCTCATACAATCCTGACTCGTAATAAGAG
>JAAYFO010000212.1 GCA_012728215.1 Spirochaetales bacterium
GCCTGCTTCAATGACATAAGACCTGCATTTACAAAGCTTACAAGCATCACGGTGGTGGCGGAGGAACTTTGAACAAGCATGGTGACAAGAGCGCCTGTGATCACTGCAATGAAGCGATTTGCAGTCATGAACTTGAGAATCCTCTTCATTTTATCGCCTGCTGCTTTCTGAAGACCTTCGCTCATAATTCTCATTCCATAGAGGAACAACCCAAGGCTTCCCGCCAGTTTCAATATTGTCAGCACTATTTCCATATGCATGCATAGTAGACTGTACGGACAAAATGGGTCAACGTGATTGGTTGTTTTTTTGAAACAATCTTTCTTTTTACAAAAGCACTGAGGAATTTAGAAAGCAAATACCCATTTGCATCAATGCAATGGGTACAAAAACATTCATAAACGGCAGCTAAGCCAACATTTCGCAGCCGAATGACAGGACTATCCTGATAATCAGTTCAGGCAGGCTATCGTCTCGACTTCAACCAGGACTCCCTTTGGAAGCTCCTTGACCGCAAAGCATGAGCGAGCGGGATTCGTGATGAATTTTTCGGCATACAGCTTGTTGAAAGCTCCGAAATCAGCCATTGTGGACAGAAGACAAGTGGTCTTCACAACTGCTGAAAAGTCCGTGCCGGCTGCATTGAGCAGCACCTCGATGTTATCCAGGACAGTTCTTGTCTGCTCCTCGATTGTGCTGCCTGTCACTTCTCCGCTCTTGGAATCCACAGGTATCTGTCCTGAGAGATACAAAAAGCCATTTGCAATCTTCCCCTGTGAATAAGGCCCTATCGCTACCGGCGCCTTGTCTGTGAACAATGTCTTTATTTCCATTTTTTTCTCCTAATCAATAATATGGTGTAATTTGGAAAGGATTGAGCTGGAGACGTTTTTGCATCCAACCCTAAGATCACTGGTTTGAATATAGCATTAATCCGAACAATTGTCACTTGCGCAGCTTGCTTATGCCGTTGGTCAAATCAATTGTGATTACATGTTGACACTTGATGAATTGGGGAATAACCTTCAAGCCATGAATCCGATACTACCAGAAGAGAAGGCAAGGAAGGCATGCTTAAGTATGATGCAGGCTTTCGAGGACACCGGCTACATCGATTACGATGGAGAAAGGATGGTGAGCACTGCAAGCCTTCATGAAAAAGGCAAAGGGAAGGTATTCGGAATCCTGATCACCTATGAAGGAACAATTCTGAAGGCTTTCTCAGGCGAGCTGAATGGAAGCTACTTAATAAAGCCGTTCGTCGAGCCAGTGATTGATCCCGTGGCAATGGAGAAAGTCACAGCCAGTTTTTCCAAAAGGATGGAAGCGGCTTCCAAGGAAGAAAAGACTGCCCTTTCACAGAAATGCTGGAAGGAAATGCAGAAGCTCTACAGATTTCATTGCCATGATGGACAGCTCCGCGCACTTGATGAAATTGCCCCATCCTGTCCCTCCGGCACCGGCGACTGTGCCGGGCCAAGGCTTTTATGCGCCGCATATGAAAGAAACCAGCAGCCATCATCATTGGCCGAGTTCTTCTACGGGGACGGATCTTTTGAAAGCGGAACCTTTCTCCCGCCGTGCGATTCAAGATGCA
>JAAYFO010000041.1 GCA_012728215.1 Spirochaetales bacterium
ATTCTGTGCCCATTGGAACAGCCCAGCATCAACAAAGGCCTGTACGACAAGCATCAATGAGAAAAGAAGCAGGATTGTCCTGATGTCAATATATGAAAGATACTGGGAGTCAGGATGGACAAAAAAGCAGGAAACAGCAGCGAGAACAACCGAAATAATAAATACGGCTTCTTTTTTCAGGTACTCTGTAATCTTTTTCATATCGGAAAGTCTGTGCCCTTGACAATGCATTGTCAAGCATCCAAGCACTCAATCTGCAACAAGTCTGAATGGGTCTTGGCAATTGCCAAGACAGCCATAAGGCAATACCATATCAGACAGGAGCGGCATCAGATGGAAACAATTGAGAATCTGGTAATCAGTCTCACAGGAAAGGACAACATGCTTGCAGATGCCAATCTGAGGAAGCTTGAGAATATCAGTTCCGGCAATGACAAGGTTGCGGCATTCATACCCAGTTTTCTTTCAATGCTTGAATCAAGCAATTCATTTGTCCGCACAAGAGGTCTCCGCCTGCTTGTTCTCAATTCCAACAAGGATTACGGCAATCTGATTGAAGGACATTTGTCCGACTTGCTGAATATGCTTAATGACAAAAGCCCAATAGCAGTGCGTCAGCTGTTGAAATCACTTCCAATCCTTGCTGAAAGAAGACCTGATTTGAAGAATCAGATCATTGAAGCTTTGGCGAAGGCATCATTTTCCCAATATCGCGATTCCATGGCTCCACTCTTGGAAAAAGACAGGGAAATCGCACTTGACATCTTGGGAAAATAAAAAACAACGTCCAATAACTCATCTGATTGGGGGAGAAATCGAAACTTCCATCTTATCGGAAACCTTCAGATGATACATCAGATTCACATCAAAATCAGTAGTCTCCCAACTTCTTCTGTACGAAAGAATAAGAGTGACATCACCTGCCTTTTCCCCTGTGAAGACAAAGGTACGCACACCTGCCGCACCTACTGATTTTGCACCTTGCTTCTGCTGAAGATATTCATCCTCAAGCAGCCTGATTCTTCCAGTCCCATCCTGCTTCCACTGCCATTGATAGCCCGTAGTAGGGTTTTCATTCAAAGAAAAACGCAACTCCGGGGTACTGCATGAAGCAAGAAGAAAGACGAAAGAGATACCGAGAATGAACAAGGAAAAACGTCTCATGGCTCTCAAGCCTCCAAGACCATCCTACCATGACTGCCTCACGATTCTCAACAAACAAATTTGACTTTTTGACCTGCAGGTATTATCCTTGCAGTATAGTGACGACAGCACTATGAATAAGGATTTGTGAAGAGATTATTTGGCTGGTTCGAAGCGGTATTCGATGCTCTCTATCTATGTATAGCCATAACCATTGGCTGCATTCTTCTTTCAGCTGGCAAACCGGAACCCCTTCGCCTGATTGCAGGAATCATGGCTTTGGTTCTTGCAGCCGGTGATTCATTTCATCTGATTCCAAGAATGCTCCTGATCACAACGGGAAAAGACTCCGACCTCCAGAAGCCGATGGGATTAGGCAAGCAGATTACATCCATCACCATGACAATCTTCTATCTGCTTCTGATGAATATCGGGCTGATTGCATTTCAAGGCTCACAGCTCCAACCATTGCCAATTGCCGTATACGTTCTTTCTGCAATCAGAATCATCCTGTGCCTGATGCCGCAGAACCGATGGTGTGAGTGCCAGACTTCATACCGATGGTCTTTAATTCGAAACATACCATTCTTATTGATTGGAATCCTTATTGCATACTTCTATTTCATAAACAGAAATACTATTGGAAGCTTAAGCCATATCTGGGTTGCGATCATTCTCAGCTTCGGTTTTTACCTTCCTGTAGTCATCTGGTCAAACAGAAATCCAAAAATCGGCATGCTTATGCTGCCGAAGACCTTGTCGTATCTATGGATACTGGCTTCCTGCCTGTCGCTATAGAGTCATTCAGAATCCTTGGAGGATAAATAAATGGAAAAGGAAAGAAAACTTACCAACGAAGTCGGGGCACCGGTTGCAGACAATGAAATTGCAATAACCGCTGGTCCAAGAGGTCCTGTAGTAATGCAGGATGTATGGCTGATGGAGAAAATGGCGCACTTCAACCGAGAAGTCATTCCAGAAAGACGCATGCATGCAAAGGGCTGGGGTGCATATGGAAATCTGATGATCACCAACGATATTTCCAAATTCACAAGAGCCAAGGTTCTGCAGAAAGGAGAGAAGACGGACCTTTTCATTCGTTTCTCAACAGTAGCTGGTGAACGTGGAGCCGCAGACTGCGAAAGAGACATCAGAGGTGTCGCAGTGAAATTCTACACAAAGGATGGAAACTGGGATCTCGTCGGCAACAACACCCCGACGTTCTTCATCCGCGATGTTCATAATTTCTCAGACCTCAACCGTGCAGTGAAGAGAGATCCGAGAACAGGGCGAAGAAGCGCCCAGAACAACTGGGACTTCTGGACGCTGCTCCCTGAATGCTTTCATCAGATCACAGTCGTGATGAGCGACAGAGGAATTCCTGCATCATTCAGAAACATGCATTTCTTCGGAGAGCATACATATTCATTCTACAACGCCAAGAATGAGAGAGTATGGTGCAAGTTCCATTTCAAGACAGAGCAGGGAATCAAGAACCTAAGCAACGAGGAAGCCGCCAAGATAAACGGGATGAACCGTGAATACCATGGACAGGATCTTTATGATGCAATAGAAAGAGGTGATTTCCCAAAATGGAAATTCTATGTTCAGATAATGACCGAGGAACAGGCAAAAAAACATTATGAGAACCCGTTTGACATAACAAAGATATGGCGTCACAAGGAGTACCCTCTGATTGAAGTTGGCGAACTGGTGTTGAACAGGAACCCCGATAACTACTTTGCCGAAGTTGAGCAGGCTGCATTCACCCCTGCCCATGTTGTTCCTGGAATCGGATTCAGTCCTGACCGCTTTCTGCAGGGAAGACTGTTCGCATACGGCGATGCCCAGCGTTACCGCCTCGGAGTGAATTACAATCACATTCCTGTTAACAGAGCCAAGGTGGAAGTCAATGAATATCATCGGGACGGCTTCATGAGAACCGATGGCAACTACGGTGGAGCTCCCGCTTACACTCC
>JAAYFO010000001.1 GCA_012728215.1 Spirochaetales bacterium
ATTCATTTGTGTTAACAAATGGAAAAGTTAGATGTGAATCATATCCCGAAAGTCCAGCGAATAATCCATGGCATCTCTCAAACCGGTGGCGGATACGTCTTGAAGTGAGACATCCACAGCTATTTTGCATCCATAGACCATACGATAGTGAAACGGCTTGTACGCGTGTCATCAAGGATCCTAGCGTGCTCCTCATCTTTGAACGCATCATCGATTCATCTCCAGGAGCTGTCGGCTTGCCGCTTGGTTCCCTTACGTCTCAGCTGTTTGCCAATGTCAATCTGAATGAACTTGACCACTATGTCAAGGAGACCCCTCTGCGTCCGGAACTATGTGCGCTACATGGACGATTTCGTGATCATCGATGAGTCCAAGGAGAAACTTCATGGAATACTGAACCAGATAAGGATATTCATCGGCAAAAAGCTTCATCTTGAACTTAATCCTAAGACGGACATCTTCAAGATATCCCAAGGGGTGGACTTCTGTGGATACAGGGTCTTTCCTGCTTTCCTGTTGCCAAGGAAACGCAATGTAAAGAGTACCAGGAGGCGGCTGAAGAAACTTGCCAAGGATGTCAGGGCTGGCCGCATCGGGATAGATAAGTTCCAAAGAAGCCTGCAATCCTATCTTGGTTATTCCAAGCACTGCAAGGCATATAATACCGTGGAGTTTATCCTGAAGGATTTGATATTCTGAAATTCTGATTTCACCGTGTGAATGAATTTTGATGGGTCGATTATCTCAAATTCGGGCGCAAATTTTGCAGGCAACTACATCTGACCAACTATTTCAACAATCTGAGCAAAGCTTAATCAGACCTTCAAATTAACGATAAAGAAGCATTAGAAAAAATGGTTCGGATTCTTATATCAGTCATTTGACTGCTTTGCGCGGATATTCCTGGCATTCTTCTTGATCTCTTCATGATAGAAGAAGTTCACAATGACAGGAGGTGCGTCAAACGGCTTCTTCATGCTGTCATCATCGACCACGTATTCCATTCCGTTCTCCTTGGCATAGTTCCTGATTGATTCATCCAACAACTCCCAATACATCCTGCTTCCATGCAGATATATCTCGTCATACAGTCCAGTAAGCTGCGGATACCTGTCATGGATGTACTGAAGAATGACAGGTTTGTAACTGCCCCTGAGATTCAGATTCTCAAGCCAGATCAGATTGCACTGATCCTTAACACGGTTGATGATTGCCTGAACATCGGTGATGCCTGGGAAGATCGGTGAAATGAAGCAAATGGTGCGTATGTGCTCATCATGAAGGATCTTCATTGCGTCAAGCCTTCGCTCAATGCTTACAGCCTTGTCCATGTCGTTTCTGAAGGCTTCATCCAAGGTGTTTATGCTGAAACCAACTCTTGCATTGGGCATTGACTTGATGATGTCCAGATCACGAAGAACCAAGTCAGACTTTGTCTGGATGCTCAGTTTGACTTCACTGCCCTGCAACTGTTGGAGAAGAGCTCTGGTCCTCCTGAATTCCTTCTCCTCTGGAAGATAGGGATCAGTGACCGAACAAAGAAATACATCCTTGTTATTGTATTTCTGAGGCTTCTCTATCTGAGGCCAGAACTTCACATCAAGGAACTCACCCCAAGGTTCGGAATGATTAGTGAAACGCTTCATAAAACTGGCATAGCAATACTTGCAGCCATGAGTGCATCCAATGTAAGGATTTGCGGAATAATCACCGACAGGCAGATTGGTTTTTGTCAGTACGCTCGGCGTATCTATCGAGTTTATGCAGATGCTCATTTCATTGACCTTCAAAGCAAGCAAAAATCCCCTCTTCTGGATAACCTTGATCCATACCGAAAGAGGGAAATCAGCTCATGATTCTCTTATCAAGAATATCTGAATTGCCATTGAAAGTATATGTCTGCATCTTGGATGCCAGCACAGCCGCGTGTTCCGAGGCATTTGCCAGCTTTGGCAAGCTGCTTCATTTTCACTCAACATTGCATGCTTCTTTAAATTTCGCATTTTCCAAGGCAACCGTTGTCACGCAACTATATTGACAGCTTATATGACACATCTTAAAATACCATAATGCTAAGCAGTAACCTAACTCAGTTGCTATCGATTCTCAATTGCACTAATGCTGAAATCGGCAAGCTCGCAGGATGTGACCCATCATTGATCAGCAAGATCAAATGTGGGAAGCGAACCCCTGAATTCGAATCTTCCTCAATTCAGCTACTGCTGGATGGAATCATCCGCTTTGCCGACACCCACAAGCTCTCACTCATATTGGCAGAAGCATTCAAATTGAACAACCCTGATTCAGAACACCTGAAGAAGACCATTCACATATGGCTCTTCTGTGGAGACCCAATTGTGGAGGGCACATCATGCAATCTGACGAACCAGATAAAGAAGAAGCTCTACAGAAGCAGCAACAGCAACCTCCTTGGCGAGAAGCTGGATGCTGTGATGATCATTGCCGGAGTATCAAACTCGAGGCTTGCCAGAAAACTGCATGTCGACAGTTCATACATCAGCCGACTGAGAAACGGAAAGAGATCGGCAACGTCAAACCCGAATCTTTCAAAGGCGATGTCGGACTATCTGTTTTCGTGCATCTGGAATAACAGCATCAAATGGAAGGCTCTCTCCAAGACAATTCACTGCTCTGATTCCGATTGCACAATTGATGAAGCACGCAGTCTTCTTGAAAGATGGATGGTTGACTATGATGACAGGGCTCAGGGCTCATCAATAGAAGAGCTGCTCAGTTCAATTGAACAATTCAGCTTTCATTCAGACCCATCTCAGGCAGAAAGCGGCATCACCATTCAGGTTCCCGAAGAAAAGCCATTGCAAGTCTATTGGGGCATGGAAGGAATGAGAAAGGCAGTCGTGCGGTTCCTCTTGGAAGCGATAGACAAGAACGCTCCGGAAATCTGGCTTTACTCCGACGAAGACATGGCATGGTTGATAAACGATGAAACATTTTTCCAAAACTGGAAGACACTGATGTACGGCTGTGCCCGTAACGGCACAAGAATCAGAATAATCCACAACATTGACCGCAAAGTCAATGAGATGTTTCAGGCAATCACCGCGTGGCTTCCACTTTACATGCTCGGAGTCATGGAACCATGGTATTGCACAAAAAGCCCTGATCCGCGTTTCTCCCATACATTGTTCATCATTCCAGAAACAGCGTGCATTTCGGGATTCCAGACAAGAGGAAACGAAAAAAGAGGCTGGCATGACTACCTGACTTGCAAGAAGCAAATCGAATCTTCCGTTTCTGCCTTCAAGGCATTGCTGAAATACAGCTTGCCAATTGTAACCACATCTGAATCCATATCTCAAAGGTTCCAAGATAAGATTCCTAACAATGAATCATCAGATAGATATTCATTTTCAAACAGCCTCTCTGCGGAGACAATGCCTTCAGACCTTCTGAAGAAGATACTTGCAGATAACAAGATTGAACCAGACATGCAGAAAACCATCATTCTACGGCATGAAGAAGGAATGGTGCATTTATCGTCACACCTGCTCAATTTCTCATTCAAGGAATTCGTACCTATCCATGACAGTACCGAATCATTCCTAATTGATCTGGCTCCACTAGGCCTGAATCAGAAACTTAAATGCTCCGAAGAAGACCGAAAGCAGCATCTGAAGGCGATTTCGCAGTTGCTTCAGAAAAACGAGAATTACAGTTTCATTCCTGTTTCCATCACAGAATTCAGAAACATCAGGATTGAATTGAATGATGACGAAGCGATGATCTGCAGAACTGACAGCATACCAATTTCATTCACCTTCAGAAATCCGAAGATGCTCATGGCATTCCAAAGTTTCTTTCACATTATATCACAAAGATGAGACGTTCTGTATGGATTGAAGCGAAAATTATTTGATTCAAGCTGGTTTTCTTCAAACAAGTTATTTATCTTATCATTGAGGGTGAGAACATGAAGAGAACATCAGCCATCCTGCTTTTATTGATCTTTGCAGCTGTAAGTCTGTCTGCATCGCCAAATGCTGAAAAGAGCATGGCAAAAAAGGAATTCAACATGAAATCAACTGAAAATGTGAATCTGAAGAAAATCCATCTGGCCGGAGGTTGCTTCTGGGGCATGGAAAAGCTCATGGAGGAGCTGTATGGAGTGACGGATGCAGAAAGCGGCTATGCCAATGGAGACAGTGAGAAAAATGCCAACTACCGCACTGTATCCACTGGAACTACAGGCTTCAGGGAAACAGTAAAAGTCACTTACGATGACAGCAGAACATCATTGAATAACATTCTGGATGCCTACTTTGCTGTCATAGACCCAACTATCACCAACAGACAAGGACACGACATAGGCACACAGTATCAGACCGGAATATTTTATCACGATGAAAATTCAAAGAAGATTGTCGAAGCGTACGTTGCAAGGAAGAAAAAGGAAATTCCAAACTTCGCAGTGGAAGTCGGTGCGTTGAAGAACTTCTATTGTGCCGAGGAATATCATCAGAACTATCTGGACAGGAACCCCGGTGGGTATTGTCATATTCCAATGGCGAAGATTGAAATGCTGGCAGATGAAAGCAGAAAGAAGGCAGGTGAAAGCTTCACCAAGCCAGATGATGCCGAACTGAAGAGCATGCTCACCCCTTTGCAATTCGAAGTGACGCAGAACAGTGCCACTGAACGGCCTTTCACCAGCAGCTTGTGGAATTCGTTTGAGAAAGGTATTTATGTTGACATTGTAAGTGGGGAACCGCTGTTCTCCTCGTTGGACAAGTATGAAAGCTCATGCGGGTGGCCAAGCTTCTCTTCAGCCATAGACAAGGATGCTGTTGTAAGAAAGGATGACTACAGCCATTTCATGCTACGCACTGAAGTAAGAAGCACCATTGCAGACTCGCACCTAGGCCACGTGTTCACACAGGACAGCGAATCACCCAATGGTGTTCGATACTGCATAAATGGAGCAAGCCTCAGATTCATCCCATATGATGAAATGGATAAGGAAGGCTATGGACATCTGAAATACCTGTTTGAATAAAGCAAAAATTCAAAATGCCAGAAGCAAATCCGAAAGGTCAGATGTGGATTTCAATAGCATATCG
>JAAYFO010000042.1 GCA_012728215.1 Spirochaetales bacterium
CTTCTGTGAATATGCAGGAACAAGGCTATTTTGTCCGAGAAAAGGCATACGGTAAGTCTTTCAGGATCAAGCTTGAAAATGTTTCCGGTGGTAAGCTGAAAGCAGGAGATTATTCAGGAGTCGTTTCAATTTCGATGGCAACTGTTTGATTATTTCTTCTCCTTGTGTATTATTATAAAACAGGTTGGAAGATGCTTTCTCTCAGTGCTGCTACTGAATGGGTGGGAGACTAGGAATGAAGAAGTTTATTTTTTTGCTTTTGCTGATTGCTTCCTGTTCTGGTCTTTTCGCCGAACAGTCACTTCCTTCTGGATTGACATTCAGTTTTCTGTTCAACATAAACAGTACTTTCGTACCTTTCTATCGTCTTGCCTACAGCATGACCGAAGGTCAGAATTATCAGAGTCCAGGCAAGTCGATAGCCGTGGGCGAATCTTCTTCAAGCGAACTTACGGAGCCTGTTGTATTTTTCCAGATAACAGATTGCTCCGATGGAGCGATTCACATAAGCAATAGAAAGTTTATTGTTACCATTGATGTTTCGGATTCATCGGATTATTTCAATCTCGTTTTGGAAAATTCAAGCGTTGTCGCCGCCACTTCATATGAAGGAATAAGCAACAGCAAGAAGGTCTGGACTGAACTGGATGGCAATGAAGAGAATGCAATTCTTCTGACTTATCAGAATAAGGCTATTGTGAATCGTTATCTGGACAATGTCCCTTTGGCCACTTTCAGTGTGAGATGGGATTGGCTGGCAAGTACTGTTCCGACTGGAACCTATACTGGCACTGTGACAATGCAAGTCACTTCACTGTAGCTTTGATCTTTCAGGGATTATTTCTTGTCCAATCCAATCAGGTATGTTTCAAAGCTGTCCGAACGGCATGCCTGGGGCTTTGAAGTCCTGGCTTTTGTGTATTTTGTTCTAAGGTCCTTGAGAATGGTCTCCTGACCACCGCCTTGGAATATCTTTATCACCAGATTCCCATGTTTCTTCAGCTGTTCATCAGCGAGCATCACTACCTGTTCTGCAAGCCATTCGCTTCGCGATGTATCGACGCTTCTGTTGCCGGTCGTCATTGGAGCTGCATCACTTATGATGGCGTCATATTGGCCATGGGAGGTGAGTTTTTCTCGGATTTCCTTTGAAAAGGCATCGCCTTGGTATGCAATCACCGTCGGAGGAATTGGATTGAGGTTCAGTGGATTGAGGTCGACAGCAATGATCTGTCCTTTTCCCTTGAGAATTTCCCTGTGGACAAAAAGCGTCCAACTGCCAGGTGCTGCTCCAACATCAAGGACTGTGTCGCCCGGCTTCATGATTCGATTTGTCTTCTGTATTTCCTCGAGCTTGTAGACCGACCTGGCGGGGTAGCCTTCCTTGTGAGCCTTCTGTGTGTATGAATCTGCTTTGTCTCTTCTGCTGTTAGCCATGTCACTTACCGTTCTTCATGTCATCAAGTTCCCGTTTTCTTGCTTCATCCAACGGTCTCAGCCTGACATTTCCATTGAGAATTGCAGCAGCGATTGTCATCTTTGCAGAGTTTTCCAGGACTTCGATGAAATCAAACGCCTGAATCAGCGTTGTGCCGAGGGTTATCACTCCATGGTTTTCAAGTATTCCAATGTTGCTGTGTCCCAGGCTTGATGCCACTTCGTCCGCCAGTTGATCGGTTCCCATTCTATGATAGGGAATCATCACAGGCTGTCCCAGGAGAAAATAGCTTTCTGCAATGAAGGATGTGTTGATCTTCAGGTCTTCGATTGCCGAGAAGAAGGAACTCCAGCAAGGATGTGCGTGAATGATCGCAGATACGTCCTTTCGTGAACAGAGAAGCTTTCTGTGCATTTCACTTTCGATGCTGAGTTTCAAGTGTGGTGTAAGGTTCTCGCCATCCATTGTCACAATTGCAATTGTCTGTGGCGTGAGGCAGGATTTGTCCAAACCGGACGGGCTGATGCAGAACAGATCGTCATTGATTCTGAGACTGATGTTCCCTCCACTGGTGGTTGTCAGTCGGGTATTGTACAGCCTTGTCATCATTGAACTTACAGCGCAGCACTCTTTGAAATATGATTCTTGTGGATTCATGAAGTCATTCTATAACTCTTTCAAGCATTACGCCAAGGGGTGAAGTGACAAAACATATTGATTTTGGTACAATGGAGCAGATGGAGATTTAGCTATGAGAATGTCCGAATTGTTTTCAAGAACTCTGAGGGAAGCACCGAACGGCGCAGACTGCAAGGGTTATGAGTATCTGCTTAGAGCAGGTTTCATCAAGCAGCTTGCCGCTGGTGTTTTTGACCTTCTTCCTATGGGACTCAGATCAATCAGAAAGGTTGAAGCTATCGTTCGTGATGAAATGGAGAAGATTGGTGCACAGGAGGTTCTGATGCCTCTGGTGAACCCTGGAGATATCTGGAAGGAGACCGGAAGGTTCTACAGCATTGACAGGGAGATGAGCCGATTCAAGGATAGAAATGACCGTGACATGGTTCTTGCGATGACTCACGAGGAAGCTGCAACAGACATGGCTCGAGCGGAAGTCGATTCATACAAGCGCCTTCCTCAGCTTTTCTTTCAGATTCAGACTAAATGGCGTGATGACCCCAGACCACGTGCCGGTCTTATCCGAGTCCGTGAATTCACGATGAAGGACAGCTACAGCTTTGATAAGGACCAGGAAGGCCTGGAGAAAGTCTACAAGGCTCATTATGATGCATATTTCAGGATATTCCATCGTTGCGGGCTTCCTGTTGTGGCCGTTGGAAGCGATAGTGGAATGATGGGTGGAAAGGTCGCTCATGAATACATGTATCTTGCTCCGATAGGGGAGGATACAATCATCACCTGTGATAAGTGCGGTTATACTGCAAACAGACAGGTTGCTCGTTTCACAAAGAAATGCCATCAAGAGGAAATGAAGAAGATCGAGAAGGTCAGCACTCCAGATGCCAAGACAATCGACGATCTGTGCTCATATCTGAAGATCAAGCCGGAAATGACAGCCAAGTCCTTGTTCATGATCGGTGCCTTCATCAATGACCGTAACGGCAAGGAAGAGGATAAGCTGATAATCGGAGTCATCCGAGGTGACATGGACATTGAGGAGAACAAGCTCCAGAATGCCTGCAAGGCCAATTCATTGAGACCGGCACGTGAGGAAGAGATTGTTGCAAACGGTGTGATTCCTGGGTTTGGGTCTCCGATTGGGGCATCCAAGAACGTGGTTGTCGTGGTTGATGACAGCGTGTCCGGTTCCAGCAATCTGGTTGCAGGAGCAAACGAGAGCGGATTCCATTATCTGAATACGAACTTTGGCCGTGATTATGATGGAATTGTCGCAGATATTGCAAGTGCCGCCACTGGCTATGCCTGTCCTGAATGCGGTGCTCCGCTGACATGCTCCAAGGGTGTGGAGGTTGGAAACATCTTCCAGCTTGGAGTGCGTTATTCTGAAGCCATGGGTTGCTATTTCCAGGATGAGCAGGGTGTCAGAAAGCCTGTGATCATGGGTTCTTATGGAATTGGAATCGGTAGGCTGCTTGCCTGTCTTGCCGAGGAATACAACGATGATAACGGATTGGCACTTCCTGTTTCTGTTGCACCTTATCAGGTTCAACTGGTGAGTCTGGTAAAGGACGAAGCAATTGCAGAGAAGATGTACAGTGATCTGCAGAATGCAGGAATTGAAGTTCTGTTTGACGACCGCAAGGAATCTCCTGGAGTGAAGTTCTCTGATGCAGATCTGATAGGGCTTCCTGTCAGACTCACTTTGGGCAACAGAAGCCTCAAGGAGGGGAAGGTGGAGATGAAGCTTCGTTCAAATCTGAATGAAACCAACATGCTTGATATTTCTGATTTGGTCAGCGAAGTGAAGGATTGCATAAGCAAGCTTCAGAAGCCACTTAGCTGATTCGCGGTCTTGACCATTGCAAATTAATGACAATAGGCGGA
>JAAYFO010000043.1 GCA_012728215.1 Spirochaetales bacterium
CGTTGCTTGCATTGTCCGTGCTTTGTTTCTTCAGCTGTGGAGACTCAAATTCCCAGCTTCTGGGCATTGCGATTTCCTCGCAAAGCAAGTCCTTTGAAAATGATGTCGATTTCTATGAAGTTCATGTATATTCCGAAGATGGAAGAGATGTGATGTTCAGGACTCCAAATTCTGTTTTTCCTTCTCTGCTTCAGATATCGGTTCCAGTTTCAAGCTCATCAGTGACCGTTTCTTCTTACAAAGGCGCAAATGATGATGCAGTCATCGTGGAAACTGGAACTTCTGTGATATCGAGTGTGAATTCCAAGAATGTGGAAGTCAAGCTCCTGCCAGCAATGTAAATTGTAAAAAAACGCCGGATCACATCACATGGTCCGGCGTAGTGTGATTCGGAGAGACGGGGATTCGAACCCCGGAACCCGTTACCAGGTTAACTCCTTAGCAGGGAGCCCGATTCGGCCACTCTCGCATCTCTCCAAAAGCAATAATGCTTTTATAATCTAATACCCTAGCGGAGAGAGAGGGATTCGAACCCCCGGAAACTTGCGCTTCAATGGTTTTCAAGACCACCTCCATCGACCTCTCGGACATCTCTCCAATGGCTTCTTACTATATTAATTGGTTTTGAGTTTGTCAACACCAGACCAATTGGATTTTCCCATTGGAAATTTCTGAAAAGTCATGCTGAAGCAAATCCTTGCATGAATCAGGAACTGAAGTGTGGATAATGACTATATCCGTGAATGTTTCCTTGGTATCTGTCGCTTCGTATTTTTCCAGAATTCGTTTTGTACTTTGAAGAAGTTCATATGGAACCTCCACTGAAAAACTGATCCGATTGACGAACTCTTCAACCTTAAGTCCTTCCAAGGCGGCTTTTGCACTGTCTGTATATGCTCTGACCAATCCTCCTGTCCCCAGAAGCGTACCTCCGAAGTATCTTGTGATTGTGAGTCCTATGTTCGAGATCCCGCTTCCCTTGAGAACTTCCAAGGCAGGTCGCCCCGCGGTGTTCTTTGGCTCATGGTCGTCACTCATCGAAAACTGCGTGCCTATGACAGCGGCATGAACGACATGACGAGCGGAAGGATTGTCATTCCTGGTCTGGGCGATGACTTTTTTCAGGTATTCAAAACTGTCACAGAAGAATGCGGTTGCAATGAACCGTGACTTCCTTACTTCGATTTCTGTGGAGAATGACCCATTTGGAACCAGCATGCCAACATGATAGCATGTTTATATAGAATGGAGAAAGAGGTTTGTCGCCTCTGCTGGAACTGTCCTTTCAAGTATCATGGAAGCATCCTCCAACTGAGCAAGCTGATTTTGGAGACAATGAGGCAGAACCTGAAAGCTGGTTTGAACTGCCAGTCTCCAAGTCTGATTTTCATTTCTGACAGCTTTCCTTCACAACTTTCATTGAGAGAAGCTTTTCATCGTCAAAGATGGAGACCAGTGAGAACTTCATTCCCTCCAGAGCCTCTGGAAGCCAGAATCGGTCATCTTCCCACATTCTTGAATAAGGGATTTCAGACACTGGACACCAGAATCCACGTGCTTCGTCGGTTTCCTTGATTGTTCCCTTGAATTCCTCGCAGAAGTAGACATGCCCCAGAAGGGTGTTTCCATCGAGGAACTGGAAGTGCAGGGTTCCGACGTGTTGAGGATTGGCAATATCCAAGTCGGTCTCTTCCTTGTACTCTCTTATAGCAGCTTCGACTGCAGTTTCTTCTGGTTCAATGTGACCGCCTGGAGCATTTACCAGCCCCTTGCCCAGTCCTGTCTTCTTGTCAATCAGAAGGACCTGCCTTTTACCATTCTCATCAGTTCTGAACAAATAAGTGATGACGCAGTTTTCCGCTGCTTCCCAGTTGTCCCAGTCGATTTCCGTCACGGATGTCGGGATTTCGGGTTTTTCAATCTCAGGTTCGGCGAATTCCTCAGGATGCTCTGCTTTGTAGCATTCATCGCAGATGTTGCCATCCGATCCGATTATCTCCTGAAACTTCAGGCTTGCCCCGCACTTTGGACAATGAAGTCTGAATGGCCAGCATCTATTCCTGAACACTATTGCGATAGCCAGCACGATGGCGAGAACCACAAAGACAAGCCAGTCTGACCATGCCTTTGCGAGAATCAGTGCAAGACCTATTTCGAACAGCAGGGCGAGCATTGCCAGAAACAAGGTTGCCATTCTCTTTTGATTGCACCGAGGCATGTATCGCTTCTGCTGAAGGTTAATTATCAGTATTGCAAGTAGAAACCAAAGGTAATTCTCTGCTGTTTTCTCCAGTATTGCGTGAAAAGTCATATTATGCCTCCTTGGGCGTTGTGTGCAGCTTGGATGATTGCCAATGATACCACAACCTTGCCTTCAAGGACAATTTGTTTGACAATTGTATTTGGGCATTGAGGCTTTTTGGAAAATGAATATTGCGTTGAAGGTTTATTTGAGATAATCTTTTCTTGGTATGACTAACAGCGATGATAATAAAATGACGGATGATTTTCTGAAGAGCCTTGGATTTCCTTCCATAGAGATTCATCAGGCTTTCACACATTTTGATTTTGAGGAACCTGGAAGGCGGGTGCTTCTTGTTGGGCCAATGGGTTCTGGAAAGACGGAGTTTGCTGCCAGAGTCTGGAGGGATGCTGAAGTTGCACGGAAGAAGAGTGACGTGGTTAAGGAGCTTACTTCAACAGGCTTGGTTGATAGAAGAAATGTGTTCTTTGTCAGGAGTGATCTGGACAAGGTCCGTTTTGAGGATTATCCAAGTGATGCACTGCCATACAGAGGTGGATATCTGCGTTGTGGTGACAACATCGCCAGAATAAAGGACAGCTTCGGATTGGAGGAGGTTC
Source organism: Spirochaetales bacterium (assembly GCA_012728215.1). GTDB lineage: Bacteria > Spirochaetota > Spirochaetia > Sphaerochaetales > Sphaerochaetaceae > JAAYFO01. The sequence continues at coordinate 2,863 of JAAYFO010000043.1, forward strand.
TAAACGCCAACCCTACCGTTGGAACATTCATCATCGATGAAGCTTCCTTTTTTGATGAGCGAATTGCCTATGTGGTACGCAAGCATAGTGTGACAAGAGGGGTCATGTTCCTTTTTCCGACGCTGATTCTTAACTTCAGAAAGGCGATATTCAACTCTACAGCAAGACTGATGCTGGATATGGCTACTGATGTGGTTCCTCTCACTGCATACTGCGACCATCCTGATTGTCTTTCGAAGGCGTTCTACACTTACCGGTATTACAATGTCGATGGAAAGGAGTGTCCGGCATTGTTCTTCGACCCGCTGATTGTAGTGGGAGGAGATCGAACCAAGTCAGGGTCCTGGTCCCCAAACTATTGTTCAAGATGTGACAAGCATCATTTCCTTCCGGGCAAGGAGTATACTTACTTCACATTGAAGCCGTTGGCCGAGGGAGCCATGAAAGGAGGAATCAAGCCTCTGAGACAGGAGCTTGAGAGTCTTCATGCTCATAAGGAAAAGTCTCATCTGTATCAGATTCTCAAGGAACGGTATGGAGACAGGAGCGACAGCGAGGTCTGCATGAACTCCATAGCACCTGATTTCATTGCTGAAAAGGCTCTCTGTTATCTTGTCTGTGAGCAGAATCTTCTTTCAGAGGACATGGTTGTGAGACTTTCTTCAGATCTGGAACTGAATACCGAATATCTCTCGAAGATTCTATCTGATAACGGCAGAGTCCTGAATTTCGAGCAGCCTTTGCTGTTCTGATGAGCTGTTCAAAGCATCAGGAAACAAAGCTGCTCCATTGAATGAAATCTGAGAGATGGCAGCTTCTTTGACTTCAAAGGTTCTTTTTTGCCGGATTCCGTCCAAATTGATAGAGGCATTTTTCTCTGACTTTATCTGGCTTTTATAATTAAAAAATCATCCTTTGCAGTGGGTTGGTGAAATCCTAGGAAAAAGTAGATTTCTTACAGCCATTCTGGCATAATGTCATTGTATTTGGAGTGGCTTGGCAGCTGATGTGGAAGTCCCTGCTTAGCCATTCCTTTTACAATGGA
>JAAYFO010000044.1 GCA_012728215.1 Spirochaetales bacterium
ACATCTCTCTTAACAAGGGAACACAGCTTTCCTTCCACTTGTGGAATCACTACATCAGTCAAAGTGGCGATATGTCTGTCAGCCATACCGGAAAAATCTTCACCACCCTTGAAAGCCCGCTTTGCCGGCCAGGGCGAAAGCTCACGATTCCAGTCCACACCATACAATTGCACTACTGCACAGGACAGCTGATGACCATCCAGAGTTGCGTTCGAAGAGGCCGGATGAACATACAGGACACTGTCAAAGGCTCGCTCGGGAACCATGACAGTGACACCCATCCCTGCTATCTGCTTTTTTAATATTGTCTTCACGATGACAGTATTGATTCAGGCTTGAAGACTGTCAACAGAACCCTCAGTCGACAGCAATGCCAATCAGATAATCCCAAGCGGAACAAGAACCACCAGCAAGGCCAAGTCAACAACAACCATTATTCCAATGAATTTCTTCTGATTTGCTGGCTTGGCATCATATGTGAGGTAGCTTGCAAGGAAGAATGGAATATAAGTCGTGATAAACACTGGAATTGCGCCCCACCATCGATACACCCAGATAAATGCCGGAGTGGAGGCCAGGAATATCTCGATAAGGGAAAAGAGCAAAGCGGATCCAACTGCAAAAACAACTCTGTTATTGCATCCCATGATCTTCATTTTTCCATCTTCCGGCAGAAGCTTGCTCGTAAAGCCTGCAATTGCGAACATCATTGACAGCTCCCAGCTCACACCGATGAGAAGAATAAATGAAGTGCTCTCAGGAGAAACAGTCCATAATGCATATCCAGACCAATGACAGATCAAGGCATTGAATATTTCATAGAACCAATGAACTGAATACAAGGCCAACGCGGCAGCTATTGCCTTGCAGTTCCTTTGCTTCCACTCATTTATGTAGAAAATCACGACTATCGCCAGCAGGGCGATGAAACTCCAATTGAAATTCGCCGTGCTTCTCACAGCTGCCTTAGCAGCATCAGCCATAGGCTTGAACTTAGGGTCTCCAAACAGCATCACTAACTCCTTGACTGATTATACTGCTGCTTTATTGCAAATGAAAGACAAATCCCAGATTCAGGATGTTGCAATGTTGCTGGAAGTTTAAATCATCATCGTCGAGGTGATGATTTTCACGACCACATCTTCCAACCCTACTTTGGCAACTAGTCCATTGACTATCGAAAGCAGTCTGATTCAAAAAGTTCTCCAATAGCCAGATTCCTGATTGAGAAGCGAAAGACAATGGAATTTGCCCAATCTGCTTTTCCTGGACGTTCACTTTTCCCCGATTGACAGCATCTTGACTATTTTCGCGCCAAAATCACTTGAAAACCTTTTCTCTTGATTCCGGAAAGAGTTTTCAGTAAATTTTCAAATATAGTTGATAAGGAGAATTATCAATATGAAGAAAACGATTCAAAGATTGACTGTGATATTTGCAGCAGCAATTCTGTTGGCTGTTCCACTTCTTGCCGATGAAATGGATAGTTACACTGATACATCCGGCAATGTCTTTGCCGATGACGATTATCGCGGCAATGTCAAAAGAGACTTGTTCTGGGCTGGAGATAAAGAAAAACTATCCAACATCAGTGTCGGAAGTTCAATGCTTCTTGCAGGACGCGATATCCAGATTTCGAACTGCATAGTCGGAAGCAGCATCAGAACTGCTGGGAACACCATCAGAATTGCTTCATCAACAATTGCTGACAATATCTCTGCTGCTGGCCAGTATGTCATGATCGAGGAAAAAACTGTCATGCATGGAGCCCAGCTTGCAGGCCGATATGTTTCATTTGATGGAAAGGCAACCAGTCTCATGGCAGCCGGTTCTTATGTTGTGCTAAATGGAACAATAGACGGCAATGCTCAGATATATGCAGGCAAGGTCACTGTCAACTCTGATTGTGTCATCACAGGAACCCTGAGTGTCCATTCCAACGACGTGAGCATCGCATCCGGTGCCCGCATTGGAAATCTCATAAGGGAAAAGATTGATGATGAAGTTGAGTTTCATTCAGTCCTGAATTGGAGAAGCACAATCGGATGGCAGATACTCAAGGTCATTTGGTCAGTCATCGGCTGTGCAGTCATAGCAATGCTTATTTCCATCATACTCCCAAAGACTGCGAAGCATTCCTCCGAACTTCTGACGAAGCGTCCATGGCAGGTTCCACTTTCTGGATTCGTCACTGTGCTTGCTTTGCTTCCGACATTCCTGATACTTCTTATTCTTGGTGGAAGCGGCATACTTGCAGGAGCAGCCTTGCTCATGACTGCTGTTGCCATCAGCTTTGTATCCATTCCTTTGATGGCCGCTGACATCGGACGTATTGCATTCCCCAAATGGTCACCTGCCCTTTCTGCACTTCTTTGCGGCGGAGTGCTTGGCCTTCTGGTGAAGATTCCGTTTGTCGGAGTGATTCTTGTGATTGCCAGCGTCTTCTTCACACTTGGGTTCTGCATTCAGTCATGGTATCTTTCCAGAAGGAAGACCGAGATTGCGAACTGAAGTGTCCTTGCTTTATCTGAATATGAATAAATAGGACAAAGGACAGGGAAGTTCAATTGCAGAAAGCGCTTTTGAACTTCCCTTTTTCATCTCCTGGATAGCATTCAAGGTCATCTGTCATTCTCTGCCGCTTCTTGAAGCAGACAAAATCCATTACCTGAAAACCTCAGCAATCCCTCATTCTGCATTCTTGAAAGTTCTGCCGACATGGCGCTTCGTTCCACCGAAAGATAATCCGCCAGCTGCTGGCGATTAAACGGTATGCTGAAAGATGGTGAGTTGTGTTTCCTGGCTTCGGAGGAAAGGTATGAAAAAAGTTTTTCTCTTGTCGTGCGCTTGCTGATATGAGTCAGCTTCTCGTTCACACGAAGAGTGCTTGCTGCAAGGTCGGCAAGTAGGTTTCGAATCAATCTGGCATGATGAGCGCAGGTCGCAGAGCATGTGTTCAGAATTCGAGACACATCAAGCCATAGAATCCGACAGTCTTCATTTGCAACCACGCTTACATCCATCATCACACCAGGCATGCAGGCAAATGCTTCGGCAAAAACCTGTGAAGCCATGAGCTGCTCCCGGATATTCCTATTTCCCCAGTAGTCTTCCTGAACAATGAGAACGCTTCCGGACAGCACCAGCCCTACGGCCTTTGGAGCGTCTCCAAATCTGAGAATATAGGAATCCTTTCTGTAAATCTGCGTCCTTGCACCAAGACAGATTGCCATGGCTTCAATTTCAGGTTCAGAAATTCCATTGAAAAGACCACATCGTTTTATAGACCAAATATATTCCATAATTGTCCTTTATGTTATTTTTACAACAGAAACGTCGTAATTATCATATTATATTATAATCAACCAAGTCAAATGGAGATACACAACATGATTAGAAAGATTATTCACATTGATGAGAAGAAGTGCAATGGATGCGGTGCCTGTGCAGCTGCATGTCACGAAGGGGCAATAGCAATGGTTGACGGGAAGGCAAAACTTATGCGCGAGGATTATTGCGACGGTCTGGGAGATTGTCTGCCTGCATGCCCTGCCGATGCAATCACATTTGTAGAGAGGGAAGCGGCTGCCTATGATGCACAAGCAGTCAGAAAAAGCAAGGAAGAGAAGCATTGTCTTCCATGCGGCTGTCCTGGCACGCAGTCCAGAAGCATAAAGCACGAAGTCCCTGATTTTCATGTTGGGCAGGAAGCACAAAGCCGACTCTCACAGTGGCCAGTTCAGATCAAGCTCGCACCGGTGAATGCACCTTACTTCAAAGAAGCAAAGCTGCTCATTGCCGCCACCTGCTCTGCATATGCCTATGCCAATTTCCATGAAAATTTCATCAAGGGGCATGTAGTTCTGGTGGGATGCCCAAAGCTCGACGGCGTCGATTACGCCGAAAAGCTAAGTGCCATAATCAGCAGCAACGACATCAAGAGCGTCACCGTCGTCCGAATGGAAGTTCCATGCTGCGGCGGTCTGGAGAAAGCAGCAATCACTGCCTTGAAGAACAGTGGGAAGTTCATCCCATGGCAGGTTGTGACAATTTCTACAGAAGGAAAAATCCTGGACTGA
>JAAYFO010000045.1 GCA_012728215.1 Spirochaetales bacterium
TCTTTTTGAGAATAAGCTTAAGGCCATGAAGTTGCAGAATGTAAATGAAAACAAGCAGGCTCGTCTAGGTAATGCACCATTGGGCAAGCTCCTTTTCATGCTTGCAGTACCTACAATCACTGCTCAGCTTGTAAATCTTCTTTATAATGTCGTGGACAGGATATATGTGGGAAGAATCCCAGGTTCTGGTTCCCTTGCACTGGCCTCTCTGGGTGTGTGTGTTCCGATAATTCAGATTCTGATGGCTTTTTCAGTTCTTGTTTCGCAAGGGGCGTCTGCAAGGGCTGGAATCGCGATGGGCAGGAAGAACTATGATGAAGCCGGGGTGCTGCTTGGAAACAGCTTTGTAATTCTGACTGTTCTTTCAGCGGTGCTTGGCTCGCTTCTGTGGTTTTCAGAAGACCTTTGCTGATGGCGTTTGGTGCAAGTGTCAACACGATTGATTTAGCAGCGTCATGTCTTGGCATATATCTTCTCGGCACATTCTTCGTCCTGTGGGTCAATGGATTGAATTTGTTCATCACAGTTCAAGGATTCACTGTCACTAGCATGCTTACAGTCCTTATTGGCTGTATTGCAAACATAATTTTAGACCCTGTCTTCATTTATGGCTTGGATATGGGAGTGAGAGGAGCTGCTGTTGCCACTGTGATTAGCCAAGGTATGTCAGCTGTATGGGTAATTGCATTCCTCTGTTCCGGCAAAAGTCCAATAAGGTTGTCTTTTTGGAAGATGAAGCTGAACTTCAAGCTAATGGGCATCACTTTGGGATTGGGATTGTCACCATTCATAATGTATGCCACTGAATCCTTGGTGCTGATTGTATATAACTCAGGAATGCAGTTGTATGGAAACGACATGTACGTAGCGGCAATGTCGGTGGTGTTCTCGATTCATATGATTATACTTTTGCCAATATCGGGGCTTTGCGCCGGTGCTGTTCCGATAATAAGCTTCAACTATGGAGCAAATAACTTCAGCAGGGTAAAGAAAACCTTTCGTCTTCTTCTCATCTGCTGTCTTGGTTTCGCATTTGCAACTGAGTTACCGATTGAACTTTTTCCAAAGGCTTTCTTCAGACTGTTCTCAAATGATTCATCATTGCTTGAGCTTGGCTCTGCACCTCTGAGGATATATGTGGCGGCTTCGATTCTGATGTCTGTCCAGAACGCGGTTCAGAACACATTTATTTCAATCGGCGAAGCAAGGAGCTCGATCTTCATTGCCTTGCTTAGGAAGATTGTTCTTCTGATACCGCTTGCCTTGATCCTTCCAAAGTTCGGCGGGCTTGGAGTCTGGGGTCTGTTTCTTGCAGAACCGATCAGTGACACAATCAGTGCCACTACTTCAGCGTTCATCTTCAGGAGAAAGAGCAGAGTCCTTCTTGTTGAGGCTAAGCTCAGCGAGGCTTGATCAGATTCATCAGTTCTTCACGGCCCTTTCTGGTTCCTACTGCAAGAGGCATCCTGTATTTGTTTCTTCCCAGTAGGAATGAGTCATCATATATGAATTCAGTTCCATCCAAATAACATGCATCCATTCCTGTCTTGAGAAGAACTGCGTGTGAAGCGGCCAGATCCCATGCATAGCAGCACGGATTGATCCCTCCGCCTATGTTGGAATAGATGGCAGGGGCAAGCAGATGAATTATGCTGCTGCCATAGCTTCGGATTTTTCCTGTATAGCAAGAGAGATCAGCCTCTCTGATGGTGTTGGAACCAATCATGAGTTCCTTGACTTCGTCCTTTCCACAATAGGGGGTGAACTTCTTTCCATTGACGAACACGTCTTCGGATTCAGGGTCGGTCCTGATGAACAGTTCCTCCGTTCCGATGCCGAAGCGAGGAGCACAGATCATTGCTCCGACGGGTTTTCTGCTGCGGTCAAGGATTCCAAGGGCTATGCACCATGCAGGAAATCCCTGGCTGTATGAATCAGTTCCATCAATTGGATCCAGTACGAATGTGTATTTGGAATCAGGGTTGAATTCCTTCAGGTCGATTTCCTCGGTAACGATGTTGAAATCCGACACGAAGATATCTCTCAATGCTTTGATGATATGGTCGGTGACTGCAAGGTCTGTTTCTGTCAGGACAGAGCCATCGTCCTTCAGATATCTGTGGATGAGCCTCTGCTGTTGCTTGGCGTATTGTCCTGCATCTCTGATTTCTTTTTCCAGTCTGTCAAATTTATCCATGTCTTAACCTCGATTAATAATAATGCTTTATGGGATTCGGTTCAATGCTGAGGCGAATATCGATGGATAGTCAGAGAGACTCAATTGATATAAAAAAGGTACCTGACTTTCGCCAAGTACCTATCATACAAAAGGAGGTATGAAAAAA
>JAAYFO010000046.1 GCA_012728215.1 Spirochaetales bacterium
AATCCCTCCAAAGCCCTTACAAAAACTGACACCTATTCACCGGCTTCCAAGCTCCGTCAGCTTAGAATATCATCGAAACCTCCAGCTGTGAAAGAAAAGAATCATTTCTCTCCTTTCACAGTTATCATTCTATTTTTTAGTTTATTTTCAACTGAATATCCATTATATTTAGACAAGGAGAATATAATATGAAGAAGTTCTTTTTAATTCTATCAGTTCTCGTTGCCTTTTCCATGCCATTGATGGCTGAAGGGTTCATTGGTGCCTATGGTGCTGGAGTAGCTTCCGGTCAGGTGTATGGAGGAGTAAATCCAGTCGTCAGCCGTTGCCTTCCGATTGGTGTCAAGTGGGAGCAGGATATCGGATGGTTTGCCATCGGTACTGAACTATCATACAATGGATTGCTTCTCAAGACTGTTCCCGATGGTTCAGTGCCTGACGGCTCTGTCCTTCTTGGTGCAGCTATTCCAATTTCATATCACTATGCAATCTCTGATGTGCTGAACCTCAATGTCGGGCTTCTGGCCAAAAGCGAGTTCACACTGAAGGGCACGGCGTTCAGTGCCATCGATATCGGTGCGGGGATTGAAAGCTCGCTTAGATTCGATATTGCAGATGCAGTGGGAATAATGCTGGGAATGGAGCTAAGTGTAAGCGTATATTCAATGCAGTTCTCAGGAGGGACAATGAGCATTCTGGATAACAGGAAGTTCAACGTAGCTCCAAAGATAGCAATCGGATATATTTACTGATAATAAACCGAATTCCTATTTGTATTGCAGGCGGAACCGTTGCTATGATTCCGTCTGTTTTTGCATAATGAGTTCCATCTTTCCGTTTTGTTGACTTAAGGACAGGGAAAGGTTAACCTTCTGTTTTGGAGAGGGTCGTATGTTCGGACATTTGGTGAGCACTGATCAGATATTGACTACTCTTTGCACAAGGGATGACAGAAATGGAAAAGCAGTATTCAAATAAGCAGTTCAATCTTCATTGCCACAGCTTCTATTGTGGACATGGAGAGGGAGAAGTTGATGAGTTCTGCCAGGCGGCAATCAATGCTGGTCTGGAGGTTCTTGGAGAAAGCGAGCATTGCCCTTTACCTGATGACCGGTATGGCAGTACAAGGATGCAATATGCACAGCTGGACAACTATATCCATGATTGCAGGGCAGCTGAGGCAAAGCATGCTGGCAGTCTGATTGTGTTCTGCGGAGCTGAGTGCGATTGGGTTGATGAATACAGAAACTATTACGAAGATGAACTGCTTGGAAAGAAAGGTCTGGATTATGCCTTGCTTTCTGTTCATTATGTTTTTGATGAGAATAATCAAGAACAGCTTGTGATTCGAGGCAAGCCGCTTGGGACGGCAGGCCTCTCAAGATACACTGACAAGTATATCAAGGGACTTGAGTCAGGGCTTTTTCTGTTTGGATGCCATCCAGATCTTTTTGGAATGATGTATCGACAATGGGATGCGAATTCTGCAAGCTGCTCACGTGCCATTATCCAGGCTGCCCTTGAGCTTGATATCCCACTTGAGATCAATGGATTGGGGATGAAAAGAAAGACCGACATGGAGAAGGAAAAGCATGAAAGTCAGGATTTTATGTATCCAGTTCCGCAATTCTGGGAGATTGCTGCTGAATATGGTGTGAAAGTCATAGTGAATAGTGATTCACATCGTCCAGAGGATGTATATGGAGAAGGACGAAGACTGGCAGAAGCATTTGCTTTAGACATGGGAGTCCGAAGGGTCTCGATGATTGTCCGTGATGGCAGACCTTCAGTTGTCTGAATCAACGATACAGTTGCTTTTTTGCTGCTTTTTTTACCACAGAATGAAACTTGAGAAAATAAATAATTCCAAACTGGAATCATTGTGATATAATTAATTTGCAGAAGTTGTTGCTTCGGGGGAGAATACTATGTCTAAGATCATTACTATTGGAAGAGAATTCGGAAGCGGAGGAAGGTTGATAGCAAAGAACCTTGCGGAGAAACTCAAAGTCCCATTCTATGACAAGGAGATAGTTCACAAGGCATCTGAGATATCCGGTCTTGATGAGAAGTTCGTTGAAGAAATGGAACAGAAACTCAATACACGGCTGCTTTTCAATGTGTCTTCAAATGGACATTTCTTCCCTTCCACTCCAGATGGACAGTTCCCGCCGTTGGAGGACCAGGTGTTCTTTGCGGAAAGCAAAGTAATCAAATCCTATGCAGACAAAGGTCCATGCATAATTATTGGGCGATGTGCGGATTTTGTCCTTCGTGATAAGTATGAGAGTTTCAACATCTTCATATATGCACCAAAGGACAAGAGACTGGAAAGGCTTGAGAAGTATTATCATCTGGATACCGATGATTATGAGGGAAGACTGAAGAAGATTGACAAGCTTCGTGCCCGCCATTATGAATTCTACACCGACAAAAAATGGGGACTGATAGAGAACTATGACCTTTCGATTGATTCGTCAGTATTTGGAATTGAAGGCACAGTTGAAATACTAGCCTTGGCAGGGGAACGCTTTCTTAACGGTTGATGCCTGAATTTGCAAATCTCAATCTGCTTTCGCGCTGTTTGCCGGAAGCGCTTGAACAGGATTCCAAAGGTTGTTCATTTGCCTGGAATTCAGTATATTCAACTATAAGGAATTATTCAGAATATGATAGAACTGAAGGACATAGCCATCACCAAGGGTGGCAGGCAGATACTGCACGACATTAATTTGCGGATTCCTGATAATGAATTCGTCGCAATCACGGGACCTAATGGGTCTGGAAAATCAACTCTTGCAAAAATCATGATGGGAATCGAAAAGCCGGATTCGGGAATGATTCTCATGGATGGGAAGGATATAACGGATCTGACGATCCCGCAGCGAGCTGCACAGGGAATCGCATTTGCCTTTCAGGCACCTGTGTCTTTCAAGGGGATTACAGTCAGACGCCTTATGGAATTGGCTTCCAAGAAGGAACTTTCCAAGAGTGAAGTCTGCAATTATCTTTCCAAGGTCGGACTCTGTGCCAATAACTATCTCTCAAGAGAGGTGAATTCTTCACTGTCCGGTGGAGAGCTGAAACGAATTGAGATTGCATCTGTCCTTGCCCGACATGCCAGCGTCTCAATCTTTGATGAACCTGAAGCTGGCATAGACCTTTGGAGCTTCAAGAACCTCATCGATGTGTTTGGTGAACTCAGGGCAGAGTGCAATGGCAGCATTGTCGTGATTTCTCACCAGGAGAGGATCCTGAACATCGCTGACAGAGTGGTTCTTCTGGAAGACGGGACTATCAAGGATGTGATCAAGCAAGGCGAGAAATACAGCCTTTTCACAGACCAGATACGTTGCTGCAAATGCTGAGGTGCGATATGGAAAGCAATAAAGATTCAATGATTGATAAAGCAGAAGCACGGGATTCGTCCAATGATGTGGATGTGAGACTTCTTGATACGATCTTGGCCAGCAAGAGTCTGAAGGACGACAAGGGCCTGGAGACTGGTGCGCATAGCCTCAGAAAGAACGGTCTTTCGGTCGAGCTTAAAAGCACACCTAATGTAAGGATCGAAAAGAAGGAAGATCATCCGGGCATAGATGTGTTCGTCAGGGACGACACACCTCTTGAGTTCGTTCACGTTCCTGTGATCATCACTAAAGGCGGATTTGATGATGTCGTTTATAATGACTTCCACATAGGTCGAAATGCACATGCCATCATTGTCGCAGGTTGCGGGATTCATAATGATGACGCCTGCAATGCCCAGCATGATGGAATTCACCGGTTCTTTCTCGACGAAGGTGCAGATGTGCAGTATGTCGAGAACCATTATGGAGAAGGCGAGGGAAGCGGAGAGAGAATCCTCAATCCAGAGACCGACGTCCATTTGGGCAAGGGTGCTGTGCTTCGCATGGAGATGGTTCAGATCAAGGGTGTTGATTCTACTGTCCGTACAACCAATGCCGAGCTGGATGATAATGCGACCCTGCTGGTCACTGAGAAAATAATGACATCCCAAAAGCAGAGTGCCAAGACGATTTTCAATGTGAAGCTCAATGGCAAGGATTCAAAATGTCAGGTCACTTCCCGCAGCTATGCCATTGACGATTCCAGCCAGAAGTTCATCTCAAACATTGAAGGCAATGCAAAGTGCTTTGCACATGTTGAATGTGATGCAATAATTAGAGATCATGGAAAGGTGACTTCGGAGCCGGCGATAACCGCCAATGATGTCGATGCCAACATGATTCATGAAGCTCAGATTGGAAAGATTGCAGGAGAGCAGCTTGTCAAGCTGATGACATTGGGGCTTTCAGAGAAAGAGGCGGAAAAGGAAATCATCAACGGTTTTCTTGCCTGACCTGTCGTGTGGATCCGGATTGTGCATTGCAGGCATGATTCGGTAATTGAATTAAGAACTAACTTCAGATGGAGGAATAAATGAATAATCTGATCGGTAACTATATGGATTTCATAAGCGATTGCAAGACAGAACGCAAATGCGTCAGTCGTATCGAGCAGGAAGCCAGGGAAAATGGATACAGGAGCATTGATGAATTTGAATCAATCACTTTTGGTGACAAGGTGTTTGTCAACAAGATGGGCAAAAGCATTGCATTGTTTGAGGTTGGAACTGGTGACATTTCAGAGGGAATGAACATACTCTGTGCACACCTGGATTCGCCGCGGTTGGACGTGAAGCAGAATCCGGTTTATGAGAAGGAAGGCATAGTCTATCTGAACACTCATTACTACGGTGGAATCAAGAAGTACCAATGGGTCGCCATTCCGCTTGCGATTCATGGAGTTGTCTGCCTGAAGGACGGAAGTTCGATCGAAGTGAACATCGGCGATGAAGACGGCGATCCTGTCTTCTGTGTGTCGGATATTCTTCCCCATATAGCACAGGAGCAGATGAAGAAGCCTGCTTCTGACTTCATTGAAGCTGAGAAGCTCGACCTTCTGATGGGAGCCTTTTTTGAAGAGAATACCGGAAAGGAGAAGATCCTTGCAATTCTCAAGGAAAAGTATGGAATAGACGAAGTTGATTTCATTTCCTCTGAATTGGAGGTTGTCCCAGCTGGAAAGGCTCGTGAATGCGGCCTGGACCGCAGCCTGATTCTTGGCTATGGTCAGGATGACAGAGTCTGTGGCTATTCTTCGGCGAAGGCGATGTTCGAATCCAAGGCTGGAAGTAGAACCAATTGCTGCCTTCTGGTGGACAAGGAAGAAATTGGAAGCTGTGGCGCAACAGGAATGAGAAGCCGATTTCTTGATAACGCTGTAGCTGATGTAGTTGCAAAGATGAACAAGCCATACAGTGAGTACACGGTGAGGAAGACACTTGAGAATTCAATGATGCTGTCAAGCGATGTCAATTCTGCGTATGACCCATTGAACAGTGAACTCTATGACAAGCAGAATTCTTCTTTCCTTGGAAAGGGTGTTGTCTTCAACAAGTATACAGGTTCGAGAGGAAAGAGCGGAGCCAGTGATGCCAACCCAGAGTTCATTGCCAAGCTTCGAGGTCAGTTGGAAGCCCATGAAGTGACATTCCAGACAGCCGAGATGGCCAAGGTCGATGTCGGTGGTGGTGGAACGATTGCACTCTATGCTGCCTACTATGGCATGCAGGTGATAGATTGCGGAGTTGCTGTTCTCAGCATGCATGCTCCATGGGAGATCACCAGCAGATTTGATGTGGAGCAGGCGTTTGCCGCATACAAGGCTTTCCTGCTGATTGGCTGACGGCAGTCTGTGATATGTGAGGATTCAGACTTCACTTTTGTTGACACCCCATACAGTGGGTGCTAGATTTAGTTCAAGGAGTTGTCATGAAAATTAATGAAATTGCAAGACATATTGATTATACGCAGCTGAAGGCCTTTGCCACTTGGGATGACATCAAGGCCCTTTGTGATGAAGCCATAGCTCATGAGACAGCATCGGTATGCATCCCACCAAGCTATGTGAGGCCAGTGCATCAGGCATATGGTGACAAGATTCGCATATGCACAGTAATTGGATTCCCATTGGGATACAACACAACCGAGACCAAGGTGTTCGAAGCAAGAAAAACAATCGAGGAAGGGGCTGAGGAAGTGGACATGGTGGTGAACATTGGTGATGTGAAGATGCATCATTGGGACAAGATCACTGATGAGATAGCCGCAATTCGCAAGGCTTCCAAGGGAAAGATTCTGAAGGTCATCGTTGAGACTTGCTATGATACCGACGAAGAGAAAGTTCAGCTGTGCAGATGCGTGACCGAAGGTGGTGCTGACTATATCAAGACCTCCACCGGATTTGGAACCGCAGGAGCAGCGTTGGAGGATATCAAGCTGTTTGTCAGCAATATCGGACCAGACGTGAAGATCAAGGCTGCCGGAGGAATTCGGACCAAGGCCGACATGGAAGCATTCCTGGATGCTGGTTGCGATCGCATCGGGGCAAGTGCCAAGTTCGATTCCCTTAAGGATTGATGATGGTTGACAGGAAAGATCTGATCAATATGGCTTTGGATATGAGAAGCCGTTCTTATGTCCCTTATTCTCATTTTGCTGTAGGCGCTGCTTTGCTTTGCCGTGATGGGAAGGTTTTCCCAGGCTGCAATATTGAGAATTCGAGCTTTGGTGCGACAAACTGTGCAGAAAGAACTGCTTTCTTTTCTGCAGTTGCAGATGGTGAGAAGAAATTTTCAGCGATTGCCATAGTAGGTGGACCAGAGGGGAAGGCTCCTTCTGCCCTGTGTCCACCCTGTGGAATCTGCAGGCAGATCATGCTTGAATTCTGTTCAGATGACTTTGAGGTGATTCTTGCAAAAAATCCTGATGACTATCAGGTGTTTCAGCTTTCAGAGCTGATTCCAGTTTCGTTCGGTCCCGGTGACTTGGGAAAGTGACGATTTCATACCGACCTGATTGTTTATCTTAATCTCAAATTGAAGGCAGAATGAAGAAGATCATTATTGTTATGCTTGTCATTTTGTTTGCAGGTTTGTCCTTATCTGCAGACTTTGACTATCAGTTGGATTTAATTTCGTTGGATCCTCTCCACAAGGAATACTTTGCAGACCGCTCAAAGCCTGAAACAAGTCTTACCTATCTTTTTTTTATTGAAGGTTTTCCAGACCGATTGATTCAGGACAAATATGTCTCTGAAGGAAACCCGAATTATGTGAAAGTCTATAATTTCAATGGTGAGATTCCTGGAACAGGAAAAATGGTACGGTTCAATCTGGGAGAAACCATATCGCTTCTCAGAAATACTTTCACTTTTGACAGCTGGCTTAGTCCCATAGCTCTGGACTTTTCATTCCAGCCGCTTCTTTCATTTCTCTTTACAGGAAAATTTGATGACAACATAGGCTATGACGGTATCTATTTCTTTGGCGGGACATTCAGCATAGCTGACAAGGTGTCGATGCGTATTGGATATCACCACTATTGCAGTCATTATGGAGATGCCATAATCAAGCGGATTTCTACCGGGGACAGACCAGGCACGATAGACGATTCGTTCTGGCTTACATACAAGTATGTCAGGATGAATGACCTGTGCTTTGGATTGTCGATAGAACCTTTCTCATGGTTGAGACTTTATGGAGAATACCTTTATCCACCTCGGAACATCAGGAGTCTCAGACCGGATATGTTTGCTCCAAACTGGGTGGAACGGAATGGGCATGCGATCAACCCTGATTACCCGGATTCATACAATTCAAGGATTGTCAGCCTCGGGATTGAGCTTACCTACGCTTTGTTCCCAAAGTTGGGGGAGACGACGATAGGATATGATCTTCATATGTATGAGGAAGGAAAGGTCAAGTATGACAGCGTGAATGGCGGACCTATCACATTTGATGAAGATTCACCGTGGGATATAGAGCATACTGTTGCCCTCGAGCAGCAGCTGGGATCGGGTTTGTCGTTCAAGATGACCTATCACAACGGTCGCTCGCCAAGCTCGTTTCTATACTTCATGAAGACGTCATATCTCTCCATTGGAATGAGATTCAATCCTGATTCCAGCCTCAAGCTGTTCAATGTCGGAACCTGAGCTCAGTGCAGACAGACAGCCGCAGTCTTTTCAACCGCTAGGCAGGATTTGTACCGGTCCATGAATTTGTCAAATCCATCCATGTCTTGTTTGGAGGCCATGATCGTGGATGCGTCACTGGAGGCAAAGACCTTGTCCTGAAGAAAATCAACAAGGGAGCATCCTTTCCCGTTTGCCATGAATGAGGCAAGAAGGGCAATTCCCCATGGTCCACCTTCTCCTGCGGTCTTCATCACCGTGACTGGTGTATGCATTGCGGCACTCATCATGATCTGGCCGACTTCTGCCGTCTTGAAAAAACCTCCATGTCCATTGAGAGTTTCCAGCTTCACATTTTCCTTCTCAAACAGAATTTCCATTCCAATCCTGATTACTGCCAGGGAAGAGAAAAGCTGGGATCTCATGAAGTTTGCAAGGTTCAGCTTACTTTCTGGAGTTCTTATGAACAGTGGCCTGCCTTCGTATATGCCAGTCATTGTTTCGCCTGCAATGTAATTATAGGCCATCAGACCGCCACAATCCTTTTCGCCTTCCAATGCTTTGGAAAGAAGAATATCGTAAAGCTTTGCCTTGGAACAGCTCAATCCCATGGACTGCATGGCTTCACCGAGAAGTGAAATCCAATTGTCGTATTCGCCAGTGCAGTTGTTTCCATGACTCATTGCAACAAGCGATCCATCAGGTGTGGTCACAAGATCAATTGATTTGCTGTAGAAGCCCTCAAGCTCATGATCTAGAACTACCATCACGAATACAGAGGTTCCCGCTGAAACGTTTCCCGTCTTCTGCCTTATGCTGTTGGTGGCGACCATCCCTGTTCCCGCATCCCCTTCCGGAGGACAGAATGGAATCCCAGGCTTCAGATCTCCTTGCTGGTCTATCAGCATTGCACCCTCTGCTGTGAGGTAGCCGGCATTTTCTCCGGCAAGTCGGATCTTGGGCAGAACCTCCAGCAGCTTCCAGTCATATTTGAAGTTCTTGATTAGAGTGTCAAACTTTTCAGTCATCTCCAAGTTGTATCTGTGGTTCTTCACATCAATTGGGAACATGCCTGAAGCATCTCCAATCCCGACAACCTTGTTTCCGGTAAGAAGCATATGAACATATGCGGACAAGGTCAGAATGCTGTCGAGCTTTCGTAGATGTTCCTGTTTTTCGATGATTGACTGATACAGATGCGATATGCTCCATCTTTCGGGAACAGGATAGGAAAACAGATTGGAGAGCTCATCGCTTGCCTTCTTTGTGTTGGTATTTCGCCATGTCCTGAATGGGACAAGAAGATCTCCATCCTTATCCAATGCGATGTAGCCATGCATCATGGCACTTATTCCAATTGCCTTGAAGGAAGTCACAGTGACACCGTATCGACTGAGGATATCCGCCTTAAGCCTGCTGTAGCAGGTCTGCAAACCAAGCTTCACTGCTTTCATGCTGTATGTCCAAAGACCATCTATAAGTTGGTTCTCCCAGTCATAGGATCCTGACGCTATCGGGTTGTTCTCCGAGTCAATTGCAACTGCCTTGATTCTTGTGGAACCAAACTCTATTCCCAGTATAGCCAGACCCTGTTTCAGTTCTGATTCTGCATTAGCCATGTAATTCTCCTTTTGCACCGCTGATGCCATTATATTGCAAAAAGTGGCTTTGTTGAAGAAGCTTGTCTGGCTTTGGAGCCAAAGTGTTGCTGACACTATTTCCAAAAATGTATTTATTGGCTATATTCAAGGTGCTTACATTTGTTGAAGCACATAGAATTATGAAGCTGGGCATATATGCTACGAATAGGTATAGATGTCGGATCCACGACATTGAAATGTGTTGCTTTGGATGCTGAAGGGGAATTGGTATTTTCTTCTTACGAAAGGCATTTTTCCAAAATCAAGTCCACAGCAGTTTCGATGCTGGACTGTCTGATGAAACAAGTCGGAGACTGTGATGTCTCAATCGGAATCAGCGGTTCCGCTGGGATGGGGATGGCTCAGGAACTGGGTATCTCTTTTTCGCAGGAAGTGTATGCCACCAGAAAGGCTGTGCTCGAAAAGTACCCTGAGACCTCGGTAGTGATTGAACTTGGCGGTGAGGATGCAAAGATTCTCTTCCTCAGTGGGCAGTTGGAAGTGCGGATGAATGGTTCCTGTGCAGGTGGCACCGGTGCATTCATCGACCAGATGGCAAGCCTGCTGAACGTTGAGACCAGTCAGTTTGAAGAATTAGCGGCCAAAAGCACTGCAATCTACACTATAGCCTCCCGATGTGGTGTGTTCGCAAAGACAGATGTCCAGGCTCTTGTGAGTCAGGGAGCCTCCAAGGAGGACATAGCCTGCTCCGTATTGCAATCAGTGGTGAACCAGACCATCTCAGGACTTGCCCAGGGAAGGCGGATCGATGGAAATGTAGTATACCTTGGCGGGCCACTGACTTTTCTGCCAACATTGAGACGATGTTTTGATATGACTTTGGGCATTGATGGAATCTGCCCAAAGAATTCACTTTTTTATGTTGCCATAGGAACAGCGCTTCTCAGTGATGGCTGCTGCCATCTGGGTGAACTGAAGAAACTCATCAGCGACTATGAACCCCAAAGAAACTTTTCGTCGCTTCAGCCGTTGTTTGCCTCTAAGAAAGACCTTGAGGAATTCAAGGAGCGTCATGATTGTGATGTCATACCGCAGATTGATCCTTCTGGTTACTCTGGCAATGCATATGTAGGCATTGATGTAGGCTCGACTACTGTGAAGGTCTGCATAGTAAGCGAGGATCGGCATCTGCTTTATCACTCATATGAGAAGAACAATGGCACCCCGGTTCTTGCTGTTAAAAAATCACTTCAGGAATTCATGGAGAAATATCCACAGATAAAGCTGGTAAGAGGCTGCAGCACGGGGTATGGAGAGAACCTTGCCAAGACAGCCTTCTGTCTCAGCGACTCCATAGTGGAGACTGTGGCACATCTGTACGGTGCCAGATTCTTCTATCCTGAAGTGGATTTCATTATTGATATTGGTGGACAAGACATCAAATGCTTCAAGGTAACAGATGGAATCATTGATGATATCTTCCTTAATGAAGCCTGCTCCTCCGGTTGTGGCAGCTTTCTTCAGACTTTCTTCGCCTCACTTGGATATACTGCTTCTCAAGCTGCTCAGCTGGCAATCACTTCCAAGAACCCCGTCAATTTAGGTTCACGTTGTACCGTATTCATGAACAGCTCTGTGAAGCAAGCCCAGAAGGATGGAGCACAGATCGGCGATATATTCGCAGGTCTTGCAATCAGTGTGGTGAAGAATGCGTTATACAAGGTAATCAGGTGCTTAGACCCAAGACAGCTTGGCCATCACATAGTGGTGCAGGGTGGAACTTTCCTGAATGACGCAGTTCTTCGGTCATTTGAACAGGAGCTTGGACTTGATGTCGTTAGAGCCGACAAGGCTGAACTGATGGGGGCTTTTGGCTGTGCACTCTATTCGATTTCCAAGGGGGCCGGCGATGGCATGATTTCATTGGAGGAGCTTCGTGATTTTGAATATGATGCAAAGAATGTCACATGCAACGGATGCACGAACCACTGCCACCTGATGATCAGCACTTTCAGAAATGGTCGAAAGTTCGTCAGTGGAAACAAATGCGAACGGATGGTGAATCCGTCTGCTTTCATTGAGAATCCGGAAGAACTGGATATTTACGCATTCAAGCAGAAGTACATGGAGAATCTGGATTTGTGCAGTGGACAGGGACGTGAGAGGATTGGCATTCCCATGGTTCTGAATATGTGGGAGCTTCTCCCATTCTGGACTGCCTTTTTTACAGCACTTGGGTTTGAAGTCGTTGTTTCAGGATCTTCCAGCCGTCAGACATATCTTGACGGGCAGATGACTGTGGTGAGCGACACCATATGTTACCCTGCAAAGCTTGCCCATGGTCATATGCAGAAGCTTGCTGATTTGGGATTGAAGAAGATCTTCTACCCATGTTCCAGCTACAATGTGGATGAAAAGATGGGCGATAACCATTTCAATTGTCCGATTGTCGCTTATTATCCTGAAGTTCTCAAACATAACATTCCATTTCTGGAAGACGGATCGATTTCATTCATCAATCCATATGTAAGTCTTGCATCTCGAGGAAAGTTCATCAGCAGGATGCACGAATGCCTTGGCTCTTCAAAAAGCCGTGTTGCCAAGGCCGCCGACTGTGCATTCAAGGCTTACGATGATTATATGAATGCCGTGAGGACACAGGCAGAAGTGATAATTGAGAATGCCAGGAAGAAGGCTCTTCCAATTTTTGTTCTGGCAGGACGACCGTATCATGCCGACCAGGAAGTCAATCATGGACTGGACAGATTGATTCTTCAATGCAATGCCGCAGTTATCAGTGAGGATTGTGTTGCATGGAACGAAAAGAAGCAGAAACGAGATGTGCTCAATCAATGGACATACCATGCAAGAATGTATGACAGTGCCAGATTCGTATTGGAACAGAAGGACATGAATCTGATTCAGCTTGTTTCGTTCGGATGTGGACTTGATGCGGTCACCGGAGACGAGGTGCGGCGGATAATCAGAAGCGGCAACAAGATCTATACACAGCTGAAGATTGATGAGATTGCCAATCTCGGTGCTGTGAGAATTCGATTACGAAGTCTTATCGCGACTTTGGACGAAAGATCCAAAGCTGATCGATCTGGCAATGGGAGGTGAAGCGGATGAAAAAAGATGCAGAGAAGATGACTTTCCTGATTCCCAATATGGCTCCGATTCACTTTGGGCTCATTCGTCAGGTGTTCGTCAATTTCGGATACGGTGCAGTGCTTCTTGAGAATACCAGTTCCAAGGTCTTGGAAGCAGGATTGAAGTATGTTCACAATGACATCTGCTATCCTGCACAGTTGGTCATAGGTCAGTTCATTGATGCATTGAACAGCGGAAAATATGACAGGAAGCATACGGCTCTCTTCATCACACAGACAGGTGGCGGATGCAGGGCGAGCAATTACTACTATCTGTTGAAGAAAGCGTTGAAAAGAAGCGGATTCGAAGATGTGGAAGTCATATCTCTGAATCTCAAGGGAATGAATCGGAGCAAGACCTTCCATCTGAATCCAATCATGATGATTCAGGCGTTTGTCGCTCTGATCTACGGTGACCTCATAATGATGCTTGCAAATCAGACAAGGCCATATGAGAAACATCAAGGTGACGCTGATGCGATGATCCAGAGATGCCTAGCCATTCTTGGTGAGAAGTTCTCTACAAACCGCGGATACCTCAATCAAAGCATGAGAGCCAATTTCAGAAGAATTACTGAGGATTTTGCAGGAATTCCAATTTGCAGGATTCCAAAGGTCAAGGTCGGCATAGTAGGTGAAATCTACATGAAGTATTCGGAGCTGGGCAATAATCATCTTCAGTCTTATCTTGAAAGCCAGGGATGCGAGGTGGTGCTTCCTGGCATGTCCGGTTTCATCTTCTATGGGTTTGATAATGTTCCGACCGACAGACATTATTATGGTGGAAAATTCTGGTCATCAATTGGTTCTGGACTCATGGTGAGGATAATGACACGCATGGAGCGAAACATGCTGTCGATAGTCAGAAAGCAAGGTCGATTCGAGGTTCCTTCCTCGTATCATCAGATGAAGAAGAATGCTTCGGGTCTTCTGGACTATGGGGTGAAGATGGGAGAAGGCTGGCTTCTTCCTGCAGAAATGCTTGATCTGGCCAAGAGTGGCACGATGAACATTGTCTGCACTCAGCCATTTGGCTGTCTTGCCAATCATATTGTCGCAAAGGGGATGATTCGTTCTGTTTCTGCAATGACCGGAGCCAATATCGTGGCAATTGACTATGATGCTTCTGCCACTGAGGTGAATCAGGAAAACCGAATAAAGCTGATGCTTTCCATAGCAAGGGAACGGCTTGGAGAGTGAGCGAGATTTCTGGTCAAACCATTGAATGTTGCCTGCTGTGATTGACTAAAGAGTGAAAAGGCATTAAAAATGAATCGTAACGGGGAATTAGCTCATCTGGTAGAGCGATAGGTTCGCAATCTATAGGTAGAGGGTTCGAGTCCCTTATTCTCCATCGGCCATCTGTTTTCAGACGGCCTTTGTTTTTGGAGGCCTCAAATGGAAGAAAAAAGGAAAGAGAACATCAAGGTGACTGAAGATCTGATTGACTTCATTCATCGTAGCCCCAGTCGCTATCATGCAGTTGCAAATGCCGAGGCTCTGCTCCAGAAAGCAGGTTTCACTGAACTGAATGAGAGTCAGAGATGGATTATTGAAAGAGGAATGTCATACTATGTCAAACGCAACTCATCGGCTTTGATAGGCTTCAGGATTCCAAGAGAAGAAGAATGCCGTTGGTCGATGATTTCCGCACATACAGACTCTCCTTCATTCAAGATCAAGGGAAAGCCTGAGATTGCAAGCGACCAGTACACTACTCTGAACGTGGAAGGGTACGGTGGGATGCTCATGGCTCCTTGGTTTGACCGCCCCCTTTCGATTGCCGGCAGGGTATTCATCCAGAATGGAGGCAAGGTTGAGGAAAGGCTTGTCGATTTTGACCAGGATCTCTGCCAGATAGTGAATCTGGCAATTCATCAGAACCGTGAAGCGAACAATGGAGTTGCATACAAGGTTCAGCAGGATCTTCTGCCGATCATCGGGCTGGGGAAGAAGCCCGGACTGATTTCCAAAATGATTTCATCCAAGCTCGGAATTGCCGAGACTGATATCCTGGATAGTGACCTGTTCCTTTACAATAGGACAAGAGGAACAATCTGGGGTGCCGAGAACGAGCTGTTCTCTTCGGCTCAGATTGATGATCTGCAATGTGCTTACTGTGCTATTCAGGCCTTGATCGCAGCAAAGGATGGTGCATCAATCAAGGTTTCGGCATTGTTTGACAACGAAGAAGTCGGAAGTGGAACTCGCCAGGGAGCACTCAGCGACTTTCTTTGTGATGTTGTCGATAGAATCGGAACCGGACTTGGCTGGGATAGTGAGAAGAAGTACATGTCCAAATCAGTCAGCCTCATGGTTTCTGCAGACAACGGCCATGCGTTTCATCCGAATCATCCTGAAACAAGTGATGTGACAAACCATATTCTCATGAATGGAGGAGTCGTCATCAAGTATTCTGGAAATCAGAAATACGCAACAGATGCTGGTACTGGTGCAAAATTCAAGGCAATTCTTCGAAGCAACGAAGTACCATATCAGGAGTTCTTTAATAATTCCAACATCCCCGGAGGGAGTACTCTTGGAAATCTGAGCACTACAAAGTATTCGATACCTACTGTCGATATCGGTGCCGCTCAGCTGGCGATGCATTCTCCTTATGAGACTGCAGGCACCGATGATACTTCAACAATGCTGAAGGCAATGAAATGCTTCCTCGAAAACTGAGGAGGCATTTCATCTGATGTTAAGGAAGGCTAGAATCTGCCTGTGATTCCTTTGAGAACCATGGCTATTGAACTCTCGATTCCCTCTGGAGTCTTTGGCAATGTTCCGTCTGCCATCAGCTTTGCACACATCAAAGTGGCGTTGATTGCATATTCCTTTGCCATGTTCCGTTCTTCAGAATTCATATTTGAAATCTCACTGTATTTCTCAGTCAGCTTATCAAAGAATGAATCCAACCATGTGACATCCCGTGTCTTGCTGCAGTCGTTGAAAGCCTTTGTGTTTCTATATGCGAAAAAAAACAAAGCTTTCTTTGGTGTCTTCATAAAATATCCGATGACATTTTGGCACATTCCAGCCAAGGCTTGCTCGCAGCTCTGATCATCCGATAGGTTGAAATCAGTGAATACTTTGGCGATTTCATTGCTTATCATCAAGAAGCACTGCTTCAGCAATTCATTTTTGCTGGAGAAGAAATTATAGATGTTTCCATCGGTCATTTCCGACTCTTTTGCAATAAGTTTCGTAGTCAGATTCTCGATGCCGTATTTACACGTGGCTTTGATGGTGCCAAGCATAATCCTGCTGGTTGAGTTTTTAGCCTCTCTCATGTTTGTTTTCTCCCTATTTCTACTTTTTACCATGATTCAAGGGTTTGTGCAAATAAATAAACTTATATTAACCTGATAAATGCTGAAAATACACCAATTCTTCACAATCAGTTATTTGATTGATTAATGATCGATCGGCGTTATTGAAATTACATGCAATTGTCTCTCATCCGCGGTGAACTGAATTTCAAATCCAGCAAACTCCATCCCATATATTCTCAATGGATCATGCTGGCAACGGGGTCTAGGATCCAAAGACAGTATTTGCTTGAGGGCATTGCATTTGTCTTCTGGAATCAAGGATGCCGATTCAGGAGGGAAAACGACTTCAAGCTTTAAAAATGCTTGATTGTTTACATATCCAAGCTTCGCATCGGGGTGAGAATCCGTGTATGCCAGATATGGTTTTATATCTAAAATTGGAGTGCCGTCCATCAGATCGGCTCCAAGGATATGGAGTATCGGTCCGGTGGATTGGGAATATTCGATGGACTTGATCAAGACCGAAGATAAGCCTATCGGATTTGGTCTGAATGGGGATCTGGTGGCAAATACGCCCATTCGTTTTTCTCCACCAAGGCGGGGAGGTCTCACTGTCGGAGACCATTCGTCACGGATGGCTTCTGAAAACAGCCATATCAGCCATATATGGGTACAGTCTTCCAATCCCCTGAACGCTTCAGGATTCCGGTATTTGGGTTCCATGATGATTCGTGATTCCAGATTGTTCACCAACCCGCTTTGGCGTGGAATGCCAAACTTGGTTGCAAAGTCGCAATGGATGTGTCCGATAGGTTCGAAATTCATCTTTGTTCTCAGTCGCCATCATTGGCAGAAGAAGGGATTGGTTCAGCTTCAATCTGCTTGAATCGCTTTATTTCCTTGGAGAAGAAGAACAAGGACAATGTTAGAGAAGCTGCTTCGCTGATGATGAAACCGTACCATACCATGTCCAGCCCAAATAGTTTTCCAAGGATCCAGGAAGAAGGAATGAGGAAGACAAGCTGCCTTGTGATTGAGCATATCATGCTGTATATTCCGTCTCCTGTGCCCTGGAACACTCCTGAAAGCATTATCTGTATGCCAGCAAGAATGAATGACCAGCTTATTGATCTCAATGCCACGACTCCGATATCCAGCATCGCTTGGGATGGATTGAAGAATGACAGGAGCAGCTGTGGAAACAATTGGAAGATTCCAAACCCAAATGCCATGATCAAAACAGCGATAAGAATCCCGACTTTCACAGTACGATGGATTCTGCCAAAATTCCTCGCACCGAAATTATAGCCGACAATCGGGATGAAACCACTGTTTAGTCCGAAGATCGGCATGAAGACAAAGCTCTGCAACTTGAAGTAAGCACCAAAGACGGTAGTTGCAGTCGGTGTGAACGATATGAGGATCAGATTCATTGCAGAGGTCATGATTGTTCCGATTGCCTGCATGATTATGGAAGGGAGACCGACTTTGTAAGTCTCTTTTGAAATACCTGGATTGAATCGTGCCTTGAGGAACCTGACTTTGACGTACTTGTTCCTTCTTACCAGAATTATTCCTGCAATCATTGATGCTATCTGTCCAATGACAGTGGCGATTGCAGCTCCACGCACTCCTAGTGCGGGGATACCGAACAGACCGAATATGAGTATCGGGTCGAGAATAATGTTCACTACGGCGCCTACGAGCTGTATCAGCATCGACACCATGGTTTCTCCTGTTCCCTGGATGATTTTCTCACATGCAATTGATATGAAGATTCCAAAGGAGAAGATCATGCAGATTTTCAGATACTGATTACCCATGGTGATAAGTTCGGCATCATCAGTGAACATCTTCATGAATGGGTCGGTGAAGCATATCCCAATGATAAGGAATGCCAGATAAGTCAAAAACAGAAGGACTATTCCGTTTCCAGCGACTTTCTCTGCCTCTTTTTTGCGTCTTTCACCCAGTCGTCGGGCAAGGAGCGAGTTCACACCTACTGATGTTCCTACTGCAAACGATATCATCAGCATCTGAAGTGGAAATGCCAAGGAGACCGCTGTAAGGGCACTTTCACTGACTCTGGCGATGAAGATGCTGTCTACGATGTTGTAAAGAGCCTGTATGAGCATTGAGAACATCATAGGAATACTCATGCTGATCAGTAGTTTCCCAACGGGCATTGTACCCATTTTATTTTCTTTGATTTCCATAACACATGTTGATTTAGTCTATAATAAATTATATGTCAATAGCATGATTGAAAAAGCCTTGATCAAAACAGATGGAAGTAGAGATCGGTTTTTCTTGATTTCGGCAGCCGATGATCTGTCCACAGACTTATTAAATTAATTTATATAGGAACTTCATCTGTTTGCTGATGCAACTACTTGTCACATTTTGCACGCCGAAAGCTTGAATCAAAGTTGTATAGGTTTTATCATTCTTCTGTCTATCAGGTATGAAACATGAATGGACTGGAGAGTTTGAATGACTGAAAATGAAAAAAGAATCAAGCACGCTCAGATAAGTAGAAAGTGTTTACTTGCTGCTGCAGATTTCATAGGGCTTTGTGGTGCAGGGGTGTTTGCATACTATTTAGCGGTTGGTAATTTTCAAGGGCTCCCGTGGGGAATCGTTTGTCTGGTTTCAGGAATACAGGTTCTTGTCTTGTTCCTTACGAGACTTTATCATGTCAGACTATGTGACAGCTCGATCGACCTTGCTTTTAGAGTCTCTTTGGGTGTCTTGCCTGTCTGGCTCTGCCTCTTGATGCTCAGCATAGCCTTCTATGGCGGATCTTCGAGCTTTGTACGTGTTTCATTTCTTTATTCCGGTATGTCGCTGGCGATAATTCTTGGAATACGGCTTATATACAGATTGGTTTTCCAAAAACTATTGCAGCATCAGATGAACGGGCAGCCAAAGGCCATAGTATATGGTGCTGGTGATACAGGAACCACCATTGCCAGAATGGCTCAGAAAAAGAAATTCAAATACTCAATTGTAGGTTTTGTTGATGACAAGCCTGAGCTGAATAATGAAATAGTCATGGGATTGCCTGTCATGGGCGATATCGATGATCTTTCGAGGATCATGGACAAGGAAGAGGTGGATGCCTTGGTAATCGCCATCACGGCAATCTCATCAGAGAAGATGCAGAAGGCGGTAGCGATAGCCAAGGAACACAATGTTGATGTGAAGGTGGTTCCCAATCTTTTTGAAAAGGGAAGGAAGCCTGGCGATGTCAGCATCCGTGACATTGACTACGCAGATCTTCTGGGGCGTTCGCTTAATACCATAAAGCAAGATGAGATTGAGCATATGGTTGCCGATCGTGTGATCCTTGTAACAGGTGCCGGGGGCAGCATCGGTTCGGAGATTTGTCGTCAGCTTGTATCTTTTGTGCCCAAAAAGCTCTATTTGCTGGATATAGATGAATCTGAATTGCATGATCTGTGTCTCAGGCTTCTGAATTACAGGGCCGAATGGAGTGATAGGGTCTATCCTATCCTATGTGACATAAGAGACAGAGAGAAAATCAGAAGGATTTTCCAGCAGTGCAAACCTGATATTGTATTTCACGCTGCGGCGGTAAAGCATGTTCCGATGTCTGAACTCTACCCAGAGGAGGCTATCAGAACCAACATAATAGGTTCATACAACGTCCTGTCTTCGGCAAAGGAAGTGGAAACCTCGAAAGTAGTTGTGATTTCCACCGACAAGGCTGTCAATCCTACCAATGTAATGGGAGCGACCAAGCGTGTTGTCGAGATGATGGCCAGTGCGCTTTCATGCGACAAGACACAGATGTGTGCTGTAAGATTTGGAAACGTCATAGGTTCCAGAGGCTCGATGCTTCCACTCTTTCTTGAAGAGATCAAGGCTGGTGTGCCTATCACAGTCACGGACAAGAATATCATCCGGTATTTCATGGCTATTCCTGAAGCTGTCGGTCTGGTGTTTCAGGCTGCCGTGCTTGCCAACGGTGGTGATGTAATGGTCCTGGACATGGGTGAGCCTGTGAACATCTACAACTTTGCACAGAAGCTGATTGATATTTTCGGTGATGAGCGCTCATCTATCATTGTCACCGGTCTTAGGCCAGGTGAGAAACTCTATGAAGAACTGCTTGCCAACAAGGATACGACTATTCCTACAGCAAATACCAAGATATTCCAAGCTCGGGTGACATCTTCGATAGATCCTGATGGCTTGGAGGGCAGAATTGATTCCATGATGAAGAAGAGTGTTTCAGAGCAGCTTGATTCTCTTCATAAGTTAGTCCCCGAATGGAAGAGTCCTGAAGCGAAATGAGCCTTGGTGCCTGTCGGCATTGGCAAATTCGGGGATGATCATTTTTTGTATTGAGTTCCTTTGCCAGCCAGAACGCTTTTTATCGATCTTGAGTATTCCACGGGAGACATTTTTGCAAATTGCTTGAACTGTCTGGAGAAGTAATGCACAGAATTGTATCCGAGGGAATAGGCGATGGTAGTTATTGTCCCGTGTCCTTCCCGTATGCTCTTCCTTGCTTCCTGAATTTTCAGGCTGTTGTAGTATTCTATGATGCTCATCCCTGTTTCTTTCTTGAATACGGTCTGAAGATTTGCCTTGCAGATGTTGCACTCCCTGCATATCTGGTCCAATGTCAGATTGCCGGAGATGTTTTCAAGCATGTACTCTCTTGTTCTTAGAAATCTCTCTCTTATGGTTTCCAGCTCTGTTGTCTTTGCCATCGCCTGGGGGATATGTCTCTCTGTCAGATTGTGGCTTATCAGTTCCAGAAGAAAACACTCGAAATAATTCTGGACAAGGGTCTGAGCTCCGAAGGACTGTTCGTCGTTGAATACGAGTTCCTTGAAGAATGGGTCTGCCAGATTGGTCTTGAACATGTTCTTTGTCTCTTCCATGATTATTGATAGAAGAAACCTGGCATGGTTGGAGATGGTTATAAGCCTGCTTCCTAGAAAATCAAGGCACTTGGATCTCGATACGAAAGCGATGACTACCAGAGAAGGAGAAATCTCGCCATTGCATTTCACTGTGTGGAACTCATTTGGCTTATGGAATATGATCTGCCCTTGAGTAAGAAGAATACTCGGTCCATGATTCCTGCTGACAAAAACCTCTCCTTTGTCTACATACAGAAATTCCCAGAAATCATGCTTCTCTCCGGAAAAATTAAAGTCCTTTGGGTACTCGAAATAATGAAAGGAAACGAATCCTTCCACTTCAAGCTCCTTCGTCATTGAGACCCATGAAAATCCGTCAATGCTCTTCATCGCCTAATTGTACAACCAGTATGCTAAAAATGCAAATAATAAATCTTTTTGAACAAATACGGGATGATGAATCGGACTTAGAATATCTTTATCGATGTTTGAAACTTCAAAGGAAAACATTATGGAATATGATCTGAAGAGAATCGCAGGACATTTCAGGATTGAAGGCGAGTTAGTCGGTATCAAGACAAATAATCAGGGACATATAAACAATACTTTTGTTTCTGAGTTCGAGACCCCGTCAGGTATTGCCAAGTATACTCACCAGAGAATCAATACCAATGTATTCCATTCTCCCCAGGAAGTAATGGAGAATATCTGGGCGGTTACAGAACATATCAAGGGTGTCTTGAGAAATCGTTATGATGACATTTCGATGCGATGTCTCACGGTGGTAAGGACCTTGGATGACAAACTTCTCTTCGAGGATTCTGACGGAGGGTTCTGGCGGACCTATCATTATATTGACAACGTGACGACTTTCGATACGATTGCTGATCAGACACAGGCTCGTCTTCTAGGTGAGGCCATCGGTGATTTTCAGCTGGAGCTATCGGATCTGGATGGCTCAGCACTTCATCAGACCATCCCGCATTTTCATGATATGGAGATGCGTTACAGACAATTGGACAAGAGCATTGCTGAAGACTGCTGCGGCCGTCTGTCCAGTGTCAGGGAAGAAGTGGATTTTCTCCAGACAAACAGAGCCCGTGGTCGGATTCTCTGGGATTGCATGGAAAATGGCGAAGTGCCGATGAGGGTCACTCATAATGATACAAAGATGAACAACGTCCTGTTCAGTCAGGATGGCAGTGAAGCTCTCTGTGTGATAGACCTGGATACGGTAATGCCGGGAACAATTCTATTCGATACCGGTGACATGATCAGAACCGCTACGAATACTGCTTGCGAGGACGAGACTGACCTGGACAAGGTCACATGCAATGTTGATCTTCACAAAGCTCTTCTGGCAGGCTACCGTAGCCGTGCCGCTAGTTTTCTCACTCCTCGTGAAAATGAACTCATAGTTGAATCGGGACGTTGCATCACTCAGATAATGGCTGTGCGTTTCCTTACTGACTATATTGCTGGTGACAAGTATTATCAAATCACACATCCTTCCCACAACCTGGACAGGTCCCGCACTCAGATACGTCTGATGCAGGATATGGATCGAAAGTGGGACGTTCTTTGTTGAAACTGACGGTAGTTTCGCCAATCAATTCTCTTATCATTCAAGACAGGCAGAGTCAGCTCAGATACCTGGCTTCTGCTGGTTATAAGATGCAGAAAAAATATAAAAAATGAAGCGAAATGCAGGCTCTTGCATTGATATGAACTGAGCGTTTGTTTATAGAAAAAAATTACAATAATTTTTATTCTTGCCAGTATAAAGAATAATTGATATCATTATAGGTGATTTAGGAGTTTTTATGGATTGGAAAAATGAACTGAGAATGAACATCACCGACGTGGACGAGCTGTGCCGTTACTACCCAATGTCCGAAGATGAAAAGCGGAAACTGAAGGAAGTTGAAAGGATATGGCCAATGTCGATTTCCAGATATTATCTGGGGTTGATCAAGGAATTCAATTCCTCAGACCCGATTTTCAAGATGTGCATTCCAGACGTGGTAGAGATGGATCTGAACGAAGGGAAACTGGATACAAGCGGAGAGAAGGAGAGTACAAAGGATGATGGACTTCAGCATAAGTATGAGCGTACGGCTTTGATTCTGAGTACTCAGACTTGCGCTATGTACTGTCGTCATTGTTTTAGAAAAAGGCTGGTAGGGCTATCTGATGCGGAAATTGCCGAAAGAGATGAAAGACTGTTCCGCTATATACGGGAGCATTCTGAAATCACGAATGTACTGATCTCCGGTGGAGATGCATTTCTCAACAGCAATGCCAGATTGGAAAAGTTTCTGAAGGTGTTCACCGAGTTGCCCAACATCACCTTGGTTAGATTCGGGACGCGGACACCTGTCACATTCCCGCAGAGAATCACTGGAGATGCTGAACTGCTGGATATCCTTGGCAGATATTCAGACAAGGTCGGGATACATGTAGTGACTCAGTTCAACCATCCGGCAGAAGTGACCCTCGAGGCTGTTGCTTCGATCCGTGCATTGATGAATCAGAAAGTGGTTGTCAGCAATCAGACTGTGATGCTCAAGGGCGTCAATGATGATTCCAACACTCTGGAAGAGCTTATGAGAAAGCTGACAGCGGTAGGCGTTGTTCCGTACTATGTTTTTCAATGCCGTCCTGTGACGGGTGTGAAACAGCAGTTTCAGGTTCCAATTGTGGAATCCTACAGAATCATCGAAGAGGCAAGGAAGAAGCTCGATGGGCTCTCGAAGCGTTTCCGCTATATCATGAGCCACAACACAGGCAAGATAGAAATTTTTCATGTAGCTGAAAATGGTGATGCCATATTGAAGTACCATCAGGCAAGGAATCCTGATGATGTGGGAAAGGTGTTCAAGCATCATTTTGATTCGGAGGACTGCTGGCTAGACTGAAAAAATGATTCTGCTCCCTTCGAATCGTGATATAATACTTTTCAAAGGAAAACAAATGAAAAGATTATTGATAGTGCTGACACTGATTGTCATAGTAATGTCCAGTGCATCAGCCCAAGGTTTCTTGGGAACAGAAGTCAATTGGCTTGGTGTTGGAATGACCGGTGGTTATGAGTCGGAGCATTTCGGGGTGGATGGCGCAATGACTCTTCCGGTATTCTCTTATGTAGGTGGTATAGTTGAATATTTCGAGAAAAGGGGGACTGCGGAAGAAACTGAGTTTCCCCTTCCACTTTATCTTGTCCAGATTCCATTGGTTTCAACAAGTGCATACTGGAAAATCGTTGACAATCCGCATTTCGGACTGAATCTCGGTCTGAAGCTAGACATGCTTTTCTCATTTGAAAAAAAAGGTGTTGCGTTCGTGGGAACCTATGGCCCGATGCTTTCCTTGGATTGGGATATCTCTGATGATTTTTGCATAACGCTCAGAGGAACCTGCCCAATTTCTCTGATTCTCGATTTGATTGATAAAAATCTGAGTGAGCAAGGATTTGGATACTTCAAGTATTCAAACAAATCAAGTAGTGAATTTGAAGAAGCTTTCCTGCTGCTTTTCGCAATACCTGGCAGTGTAGTGAATCTTGGGTTCAAGTGGACGCTTTGCTGACAGCATTCCCGAAAAAAGAAGCTGCGGACCAGGTGTCCACAGCTTCTTTTCGGTGCTTGATGGATTGATTGCTATTTCCCACTTTTGCGGGCTTTTGCTGTCTTCTCAATTGCATTGACTATGGTTTCATATCCGGTGCAGCGACAGAAATTGCCAGAAATCTGCTTTCTAATCTCTTCTCTGGAAAATGTCTTTTCACTTTCAATGATTGGAAGCGAACTCATAATGAATCCAGGAGTGCAGAATCCGCACTGCACAGCTCCTTCGTCGATGAAGGCCTGCTGAATATCAGAGATCTTGCCATCAATGTCAGTCAGACCTTCCAGAGTCAGAACATCTTTCCCATCGACCCAGATTGCCAGATAAATGCAGGAATTGAAGGGCTCGCCATCAACGAGAACAGTGCATGCACCGCACTCCCCGACATTGCATCCATGCTTTACCGAGGTTAATTCCATCTGATCTCTCAGAACTTCCGAAAGTGAGGCACGAGGGTCAATGTATTCCTCTCGTCTGACGTGATTCAGTGTAAAAGTGATCTTCTGCTTGTCCATTAGAATTTACCTCCTGCTTTTTCTACAGAACTACGTGTAGCTCTTCTAGCCAGTTCTGTAATCAGTTGGATTCTGAACTCCTTGGTGGCTCTCCATGATGTTCTTGGATTGACATCCAGAACAGCATTGGATGCAACTGTCTCCATGAGGTTTTCATCTACCTTTGCCTGATTTGCCGCTTTTTCAGCTGAGAAGGCTCGAATTGGTGTTGGAGCAGCTACTCCAAAGGCAATTCGCAGTCGCTGAACAGTCTTCTTGTCAGCAGACAATCTGACATTGACAGAACAGCCCAGGGTGGCGATGTCCATGGCACTTCGCTGTGCGTATTTGATGTATTCTCCGAATGTGTCCTGATAGCTGTCCTTGAGAATCCTGATTCCAGTAAGTATCTCATTTGGATGAAGATCGACTTTACCAGGTCCCAGATTGAATTCCGAATACGGGAGTATCCTGACTCCATCAAGACTGGTGATCTCCAGAACTGCATCATAAGCCTTCAATGTGGAGGCTGAATCGGCAGAAGTGACTCCGTTGCATATGTTGCCACCGATTGTGCCGATGTTTCTTATCTGAGGGCCTCCTACCTGATCGACTGCTTCTCCCAGGGTGGGAAGATACTTCCTGATAATTGGGTTTGCAGTGATGTGTGAGAAACTGGTAAGCGGTCTTATCAGAATCGTTCCATCTTCTTCGAGACAGATGCCGCGAAGTTCATTCAGGCCATAGATGCTGATCACCGAACTTCCCGCAAGCTTTCCTTCTCGGGTCTTTATCAGAATATCGCTTCCTCCGGCGAGAATCAGAGCTTTTGGATGGTCAGCCTTCATCTGCAGTGCTTCTGCGACAGTCCTGGGTTGGTATATTTTCTCGAAATCGTACATTTCTGTCTCCTCCTTGCATTAAACTGGTTGAGTGGACTATCTTGTCCTACTTAATGAGTCCTGCCTTCTTGAATTCGAAGAATAGATGCTCAGGATTCAGTGGAATGGCATCAACAGCCACTCCAGTGGCATCCAGCAGAGCATTTCTGATTGCCGGGGCTACAGGGATGACCGGTGGTTCTCCAAGAGCCTTGTTTCCAAACGGTCCGGTAGGATCCTTTGGTTCCACGAATTCCACATTGAGCTCAGGCGTGTCAAGCGCTGTCATGAGCTTGTAGTCAAGCATGTTGTCATCAAGCGTTCTTCCAGTCTTGGGATCGTAGACCATCCGTTCCAGAAGTCCATACCCAAGACCCATGCTCATGCCTCCGTGAACCTGTCCCGCCGCAAGCATCGGGTTGATGATCGTTCCGGAATCATGGACGTTGATGATGTTGTTCACCTTGATCTTGCACAGTGGGATATCCACCTCGATATCTGCAAAGCAGACTCCGAATGAATATGTGTTGTCAGAGCAATGATGAGTTTCTTCAGCGGCTATATGATGGGAATTGGATAGACTGTAACAGGCTTCCATAGCCACCTCAGCAAGAGAAATGAGCTTCTCGTTACTCACTGTATGAACTATCCAGTTGTCCTGCAGATCCAGATCGGATTCATCCTTTTTAAGCATGTAGGCGGCGAATTCGCAGATTTTCTTCTTGAGTGCAAGTCCTGTCTTCTTCACTGCCATTCCGCAGACATAAGTCTGGCGTGAGGCATAGGCTCCTGTATCATATGGTGTGATGTCGGTATCCTGAGTGGACATGATGTGAACGCTTTCAAGTGGGATTCCCACGGTGTCGGCGCACATCTGTGAGAATACCGTATCTGCGCCCTGACCGATTTCCGTTGCTCCCCTCTGAAGCGGCACTGTGCCATCCTGGTTAAGCACCATGCGGCATGCGGAAGTCTCAAGAGAAATTGGGTATACACCTGTCTTGTAGCAGAAAATCGCCATTCCGATGCCATGGCGGACAGGACCGTTCTCCTTGGCGTATTCTTTTTGTTTCTCGTCCCAGTGAATGAAGTTTCTTCCCTTGTTCATGCATTCCTGAAGCCCTGTGGAATGACAGGTTATCGTAGTGATCGGATCGACATAGCCCATTTGCATCATGTTCTTCTCTCTGATGGCGATTCTGTCGATTCCAACGGCCTTTGCCACATCGTCGATATGAGCTTCCAGTGCGAATCCAATCTGAGGTATTCCATATGCCCGCATGGCGCCAGCTGTCTGCAGATTGGTGTAGACCGTATAGGCATCACCCTTGATTGCCCCTGATGGATACATCATCCTGAAGGCGTTGACCGCATTGGCAACCAGGGCGTGAGCATGAGAAGCATAGGCGCCTTGGTTGGAATAGGCTTCAACAGACCTTGCCGCGAAGGTTCCATCCTTGCGGACATAGCTTACAATGTGAAAGTCCATGGCATGGCGGATCCTGGTACATACGAAGGTCTCTTCCCTTGTGTAAAATAGTCCTACGCAGCGGCCTCCGACCTTTGTAGTCAACCAGGCATTCAACGGTTCTGTCAGTGCATCCTGCTTATTGCCGAATCCACCTCCGATGTAAGGCTTCACAATCTTCACCTGACCGAAACTGCATCCCAGCGCCTGGGTGCATATTCTTCGGACAATATGGGGAATCTGAGTGGAAGATACAACGACTATCTTGTCTCCCTCCATGTAGGCAAATGAAGAAGCGTTCTCAATATGGCAGTGCTGAACCGGCTGAGTGTGATAATCGCCTTCAACCTTGATCAATCCAGGTTCTGTGATTGCATTGTCGAATTTTCCAACTTCGTACTGTGAATGGACTATTACGTTTCCAGGTTTCTCTTCATGAATGACTGTCGCACCCGGCTTCATTGCATCTGCCACTGTGAAAACAGGCGGGTACTCTTCATATTTGACCTGAATCAGTGCGAGAGCCTGCTTTGCGGCGATTTCAGTCTCAGCAATGACAACTGCGATGTCATCACCATAGAATCTGACTCTCTGGTTCAGGAGCTTCCTGTCGGAAATGTCCTGATGTTTCTTTTCCGTGGACCAAGGATGCCCTGCTGTAGGATACTGTATGTCCGGGACGTCGAAGCATGTGAGTATCTTCACGACTCCTGGTATCTTACCAGCCTCATCCAAATCGAATGACAGAACCTTACCATTTGCAATGGTGCTGTGCATCACTTTTGCGATCAAGGCATTCCTGGGAAAGAGATCTGCGGTATACTTTGCTCTTCCCGTGACTTTTTCAAAGGCGTCGACTCTTTCTACTGGCTTCCCAACTACCATTGGAACCTCCCTATGCATAAGGTCTGTTTCCCTTCATGCTGTATCAATAAATTATAACCTTCTAAAATGTGAGTTGTCAATGAGAGTTGTTGCATTACGTTGCAGAAATTGCAACTTGATTTGTCATTGCAGATTGCTGATTCATAGCTGTGCAGCAGTTTCCAAAGCCACCTTCATCAGTATCTGCTGCATGCTGCTTCCCATGTGACCCATAGTTCCCTTGTCCCAGCTGGGGCCGTCAAGACGGTCTTCTGTGAACAGAAACTGGTAAGACTCGATTTTTCTGAATTGTGACACTGCCATTATCGAGGCGCATTCCATGTCCACTCCAATGCATCCAAGAGACTTCATCCTGTTCGTCATTCCTGGTGTCTCGCGGAAAGGAGCATCAGTCGTCCATACAGGACCTGTCACAAAAGGAACATTCAGTTCCTCGAAAATGGAAGACAGCCTTGGGCATGTCGTGATGTCCACCTAGTCTCCTTTTTCCATGTAATGACCGCTTGTGCCTTCATCTCTGAAGGTCTTTGACGGGACAATCAGCTTTCCTTGGGTGAGAGAGGAATTCAATGCACCGCAGGAACCAAAGAAAAGGAACGTGGAAGCCCCTCTGGAGATGGTTTCTTCCATGAATACAGAAGTCGCCGGTCCGCCTTGCATCGAAAGGTACATCCCGATTTTTCGTTCACTGTATTCAAACTCGTAGATAGGATACCCCAATCCTGCAAAATGAGTACCGATTACCTTTGCCTGGAACTCTCATTGAAGCATCTCTGTGAATCTTTTGTGAAAGCATACGATTACTGTCTCGGGAAAGCCTTCCTGCCTTGGGGCTATGTGTTCAGGCCTGAGTATTCCTTGCTCATTCAGATCAAATTGAAAGTCTGCTGCGTTGTTCATCTTGAATCCTTCCTCGGTTCAGAATAGTGACAGAACTGACATGTGTCCAGCCATGATACTGAATGGTTGATTTATCGCAGCAAAACCAGCATGCCAGTTGATTGAAACAAGCGTTTGTCCTACTGGAAATCAAAGGGTTGAAATTTATGGTTGCAAATTTGGGTTTAATCTCATAAAATGGAATGGAAAATATGAATCCTGTTGTTGCTAAACATTTTGAGGAATATTCGCAGGAGCCTCTGGTAATAGTCGAGGTCCCCGGTGTTTCAATTCTCTTCGGTGAGTTTGCAGATTTCTGCAAGGGGCATTCAGTATGTGCCGCGAATAGTCTCAGGCTGGAGATTGGGATTTCCCTTAGGGAAGACAATCTGGTGAAAATGTCCAATGCATACAGCGGTGATCACAAGAGATTCTCTCTTTCTGGGATAAAATTCCGAAAGGAAGATCGCTGGGGAAACTTCATCAAGGGAGTTGCTCTTGGCATTCAGAATGAGAATCATCAGATTTCAGGACTCAATATCACTTTCACAGGAAGCTTGCTTGCCAGCGATGCCGAGACAGTTGCCGCAGGCATGGGAATCGGAGTTGCGATTGGGTTGAACAAGCTCTTTGACCTTCATATGGAACGTGGCGAGATCATTCGGCATGTGTATCTGTCCAATACTGGCTTCTGTCAGGAGAATTGCCGATACATGGTGCTTATGGCGATGCTGGATGCCAAACAAGACCATGTGATGCTGTTTGACAATCAGCAGGTTTCCAGCAAGTTCCTTCCTTTTTCCAACCAGAATCCGGAATACAGATTCTGCATTGTGGAGAGCAGGATACAGCCATCCGCAATGCGTGAGGAACTCAGGGCCAAGGAACATGCAATGAAGAAAGCCTTTGCGATTCTGAAGAAGAACTATCCGAACATCTCTCTCAGGGAGGTTCCCGAGAGTGAACTGTCGGAGAGAGTGATCAGGATTGATGAGGAATCAAGGCAGATCTGTTCCTATATTCTGGAAGAAAGCAGAATTGCCAAGGAATCCTTCAAGTGTCTGGAGGCGGATGATGTCGCTGGCCTGGGCAAGCTGATGAACAGAGTACAGAAAGGACTGCGTGATAAGCTTGATCTGACATGCCCGGAGGTTGACTGGCTGGTGAAGAGAGCAAATGAGATCAGTGGCTGCATAGGCTCCTGCCTCATACCCACCGGTCTTGCCGGTTCGATTCTTATGCTGATGAATGCAAATGCATATGAATCTTTCCAGGAAAAACTGGCGGACTATGAGCACATATTTGGTTTTTCTGCACAGATCAAGGATTTCAGTTGCAGTGGTCCGGCTGCAATAGTGCAACCTGTATAGCATTTTATCCTTTGATGTGATTTAATTGGACTATGAAGATTCTGATGACAAATGACGACGGCTATGATGCCGGAGGATTGCTTGTTCTGGAAAAAATGTTTTCCGAGGCAGGCCATGAAGTTTGGGTATGTGCACCTGATTCGCAGCGAAGTGCAAGTAGCCATCGGATATCGATACATTCACCTGTAAGTATCCGTAATGTCGGTCAAAGGCATTTCGTCTGCTCGGGAACCCCGGCGGACTGTGTCCTGTTCTTCTTGGGATATCATATCATGGATACTCCTGACCTTGTGGTTTCAGGAATCAATGTCGGTTATAACTGTGGTTCGGATATAATATATTCGGGAACCGTTGCCGCGGCACGCGAAGCAGCACTTCACGATATTCCATCCATTGCAATAAGCCTTCAGGACCCCCAGTCAAGTGATGATGTTCTGGACTTTGTTCCTCCATCCAGATTCCTTCTGGAAAACCTGGACTCCCTTTACCCGCTTTGCAATGGTGCAAGCTTTCTCAACATTAATGTCCCCAAGGTCTTCAGGCCTGGATTCAAGGTCTCTGAAATCGGAAAGCTGGATTACCAGGACAATCTGGTCCCTGTTGACAGAAATGACACCGATAAAATCACGACAAATCTGAAGATAGCCAACTGGGTCCATCCTCAAGTGGTGGATGGGAATGGGAGAAGTGATATGGAACTTGCTCGTCAGGGATGGATAACAGTCACTCCACTTATGGTGTTTCCCGGGGTGGATCAGAAAAAGATGGAAGCCCTGAAAAAGCTTTCGGCCTGCTGTAATCCTGACTGATTTGTCTTGACCTTTTGGCAATGGAAAGTTAGTTTTGATTTGGCAGAGGTAATAAATGAAATCTGATACTGTCTATATGGACAACAATGCCACGACATGCATGGCGCCTGAAGTGATTGATGGAATGCATGAGGCAGAGAAAATATATGGAAATGCATCAAGCATGCACCAAAGAGGACGTGAAGCAGCGGCTTTAGTCGGTTTATCCAGAGAGTCGGTGGCCAGGTTGCTTGGATGTGATGCAGATGAGGTGATATTCAACAGTGGAGCCACCGAGTCAAACAATGCGGTATTCAATATTGCAAGACATCTGATTGCACTCAAGGGTGGAAAGATCGTCACGACAACCATCGAACATCCTGCAATAATCGAGACCGTCAAATATCTGAGAACCGAAGGAGTCAGAGTAGATCTTGCTGAAGTTGACCCCGAAGGCATTGTGAAGATCGATCAGCTTGAAAAGCTTGTCGATGACGATACTGTCCTGGTTTCGGTGATGATGGGCAACAATGAAAGCGGTGCCATTCAGAATGTCATGGAGGCATGTCGTATCGCCCACAGCCATGGTGCATTGTTTCATACCGATGCCACCCAGGCAATTGGAAAGATGAATATTGATTTCAACAAGTCGGCTTTTGACTACATGAGTCTTTCTGCACACAAGTTCTACGGTCCAAAGGGAGTAGGTTGTCTCATCGTCAAAAAGGGTGCTCCCCTGTTTCCTCTGATGCATGGTGGTCATCAGGAAAATGGAATAAGACCAGGCACTTACAATACTCAGGCAATCTACGGCATGGGAATTGCCGCCGATCTGGCTGCAAGGAACCTCGATGACGAGATTCAAAGACTATGGGAGATGAGGGAAGCCTTGAGGAAGGGAATTGAGGAAAGAATTGAAGATGTCGTGATCAACGGAAGTCAGGAGCATTGCCTTCCTGGAACTTTGAACGTCTCATTTCCAAGAGCAGAGGGTGAGTCGATTCTTCTCATGCTTGATCTGAAGGGAGTTGAAGTATCCACAGGCAGTGCCTGTGCAACAGGATCGCTTGAGCCGAGCTATGTGCTGATGGCGACTGGAATGGATGTCGAACTGGCCCATGGTTCTATTAGATTCAGCCTTGGCCGATACAACACTATGGAGGATGTCCAGTATGTTCTGGATGTACTTCCTCCAATTATCAGGAATCTAAGGGAGATGTCTACAAGATGAGTGATTTCAAGAGTTTCATGACAGATTGGGTATATACGGATACAGTCAAGGACCATTTCATCAATCCAAGAAACATATGGAGAAAGGAAGATGAATTCGAGCCTGATGGATTTGGCGAAGTCGGGTCCCTTGCCTGTGGCGACCAGATGAGAGTCGGAATCAAGGTTGCGGATGGAAAGATTTCTGATATCCGTTGGCTCACATATGGATGTGCCTCAGCTATTGCAAGTACTTCAATGATGAGTGAGATGGTAAAAGGAATGACGCTTGCCGAAGCGTATGCCATTACACCTGCGATGATTACAAACAAACTCGGAGGACTTCCTGAGCACAAGTTTCATTGTTCCGTTCTAGGTGACAAGGCCCTTCGAGCTGCAATCGATGACTACCTTGAATCCACAGGACAGGAAAATCCCTTCAAGGGACATGTCGCCAAGATTGTATGTGAATGCAAGGGTGTCAATGATCAGCAGATAGAAGAGCTTGTGAAGACTGACAAGGTTGCAAATCTTCAACAGCTGATGGAACTCACAGGCTTGGGTACAGGCTGCGGAAAGTGCAAGGCAGAAGCAGAAAGGCTGATAGCAGAATTCAGACACCTGTATGGGAAATAGGGAGTTTCTTTATTTTTTGTCCTTATTGCCATTGTCTAGGTTTCGACATGCATATATGATGTGCATATGTTTTTTTACATAGTGATCGGTATCAAAGCCGATACACGATGGTATTGGATTATCAGATTTGCTGAACAAACATAGTTGGAGAGAAATATGAAAACAAGCATTACTGATGGTTTGATGGAGAATGAGCTGTCTGAGCAGGAGAAACTCCGGAGAACTGTTTCACGCGAACTGAACGAAGCGATGGTCGCCAGAAAAGTATCAAAAGCCGATTTGGCAAGAGCCCTTGAGACTTCCAGATCGAATATCACACAGATACTGAAGGGTGATAGAAATTTCACTGTCGATACGTTGAGCAGAATCGCAGAGGCCATAGGAATGACTGTGACCATTTCGTTTAAGAAAAACACTGGTGCACGCCGGCAATAGCCATCCGGCGCTAGTCATCAAATTCACTTCCTCCGATGAACTCTCTCAACAGAGAGTCCTTGGGTACGAGCGAAGATTGGATCGGATGGACATTTCCTAGAATCTTGAGCAGCCTTCTTGCTGTAGTGTAGTATTCCTCATTTGATGGCTTGACCATTTTCAGAAGGGGCACGGCGAATCGTGCCAGAACGGCGAGTTCATAGTCCAGGGCACTGTTGAGCATGATGTCGGCGTTGTTCTGGTATGGAAAGATGTATCTCTGTGCGCCATCCTGAACGGAAGGCCACATCTTCAATGTCTCAAGTGCATTGGTGTCTCTGGTCCTTGCATCACGTACCAGACGGCGGAGAAGCCGGTTGTCAGTTGTAGACAATCTGGTATGGTCATCGAGGTTGATCTGCGTAAGGGCGGAAATGTAAATCCTATATATTGAATCATCCGTGAAGTCTGGAAGCAGCTGAGGATTCAGTCCATGGATTCCTTCCACGACAATTATGCTGCTCTGGCTTAGGACAGATGGCTTTTCGTCGAATGACCTTCCATGCTTGTTGAATCCATAATGAGGCAGTCTCACTTGTTTCCCTTCCATCAGATCCGCCATGTTTTCTCTGAACAGATCCAGATCCAATGCTTCAAGCGCTTCGTAGTCTGGAGTCCCGTCATCCAGCTTCGGGGTGAGTTCCTTGGACAAATAATAGTTATCCAGAGATATTCTCAATGCATCGTGTCCCAGCATCTTGAGCTGTATGCAAAGCTTGTTGGCAAACGTTGTCTTACCGGATGAAGAAGGTCCTGAAATCAAAACTGTCTTAACCGGTCTGGAGTCGATCTCATCTGCGATTGAAGCAATCTTTCGTGCTTGAAGTGACTCGCTTAACCGAATATATTCTGAAATCTTCTTCTCGTCATAGCATATCTCATCAAGCTTTCCTACGGACTGAACTCCCAGAATCTTTCCCCACCTCTTGTATTCGGTGAAGACTGAGAAGAGAAGCTGACTGTCCTTGAACGGCCGTATCTCAGTGATGTTTGAGGATCTTGGGTACCGGAGGAGCATTCCTCGATCTCCATAGGGCATAAGTTCCCAGCAGGTGATGACCGAGGTGTTCGGAACGATCACTTCCATGCTGATGTCATAATAATCTCCGATTCGATAGCACTCAACATCAGGATCGTTGCTGTACTTAAGAAGAGCAACGGTGTCTTCATTACCCATTTTGTTGAAATATTTCAGTGCATCTTCATATGATACGAAATTGCGTTCTATTGGAAGACCTAGTTTTACTATTTCCTTCATCTTGGCTGATATATCTGAAATGGTACGTTCTGTGGTGACATAGCAATCATCGAATGTGAAATAGTATCCGTCGCCAAGAGAGTGACAAATCACGATATGACGTTTTGGGAAAAGAATCTTGATTGCGTATGTGAGAAGAAAACAGATGCTTGTCCTGTATATCCTCTTGCCAAGCTCAGAGAAAAGGTTGACGATTTCCAGATCGAATGAATGGTTCAGACGGGCAGAAAGTGGAAGAATTTCATTGTTGGCCAATCCTGCAACAACAGGATTGTCATTATAGCAAAGGCTTTTGACTGACTCTGGGTCGTTCGCTTCTAGAAATTCACCGATGGAACAGTATTTGTCTGCCTGATACTTTTTGCCATGGTAGCTGATAGTTATCAAAGTGTGCCTCCTGATTGATTATACTACATACAATCTTTTTTACAAAACGATTTTCAGCTATACTTGTTTCATGAGTGTTACAATTATCCTCTCTGATGTTCATGGAGATGAAACCAGTCTCAATGCCGTTCTTTTGAAAGCGGAAAAAGCAGATGCGTCGGGAATCCTCTTTGCAGGTGATCTTGGCCTTGCCTCACCGGGAATCATGATGCTTCTCAAATACAGGAATATTCCGTTTGTGTGCGTCAGGGGAAACTGCGACAGCCCGTGGGATTACCAGGATGCATCTTTGCCGATAGCTCCTCTTTACAGATTGATGACTGCCTGTGGGCGGTCAGTCTTCATCACCCATGGTGATCGCTACTGCTGTCCTGAAGACGTAGGGCTTCCTGCTGAGAAGGGAATGATAGTGATCACAGGTCATACCCATGTGCCTGATCTCTCATTTCACGATGACATATACTGGCTGAATCCTGGATCAATCAGCAGACCAAGAGGCAGGTCAAAGGCGAGCTATGCAATCATTGATGATCGGAGCATAAGGATACTGGGGCTTGAGGATGACTCATGCATCGCCTCTATCGAATTGAATCCCTGAACCTTTCACGCTGATAGAATTCAAGAAGCTTGATGAATTCCAATACTTGTGGACGGGCCAATGCACATGCGGTATCTGTCTGA
This sequence comes from Spirochaetales bacterium, assembly GCA_012728215.1. Taxonomy (GTDB): domain Bacteria; phylum Spirochaetota; class Spirochaetia; order Sphaerochaetales; family Sphaerochaetaceae; genus JAAYFO01. Next base: position 36,007 of record JAAYFO010000046.1, read on the forward strand.
AAATGGGATGGCATCTGAGGCTCTCCTGTCGATATGACCTTGTTGATTCCGCTTTCCAGCAGATAACAGGCTTTGCCAAGATCTCGGAATGCAGTGGTGCGGACTTTCTTTCCTGTCACCTCTCTCATCCGTCTGGAAAGTATTGATGGATTGAAGAGTCTTAGAAAAACCGAAGGAAAAAGATATGAGAAGAAGCTTCCGAAGCTTTCTCTTTCGCACATCATAGGCCCAAGTAGAAGATGGGAAAAGCCTGCGGATTCCAGTCCCTCTGCAAGATTGTTGTTCCATACTATGAACTTAGCCAAACGGCGAGGCTTGTCATCATACAATGGCATGAGTGGTTCGCACGGACATGTGATCTGGTATCCAAAGTAATCTTCGATTGACATTGATCTGTATCCACGATAGTCATAAGGTCCGCATTCCAGCCCTTTTATCTGATACAGATGATCTGAATCGAAGAGATTGCTTTCAATTGTTGCCTTTGCACCAAGTGCCATCAGGCCATAGAGCTTTCGGCCACGTGGGTTTGCAAGCCGATTGATTATTCTGAGAATGTTTCTTTTGGAAAGATCGTCCAGTTCAGGGTAATCTTCCATTTCTCCGTCCTTGCGTCTGCTCAAAGCCCAGCCGATGATATTCCCTGCAGAGACCGGGTCCAATCCCAGTTCAATGCATTCGGATATCCATGGTTGAATCTTTGTTATGTCAAAGCATCCAAGATTTGCCCCAAGCATCGAAAGCTGTGAGTATGGGAATTCTTCTGAGCCGTGGGAAAGAAGCGGACTGTCCAGTGTCCTTCTGCGGTAGATATCGGTTTTTATGTCTCTCTTGGATAAGAGGTAGAATGCTCTCGGATCGGTTCGATAGTTGAAGTTGCAGATAGGAATGAAACCTGCATGGGATCCTTTCACCATCATGTTGAATTCATTTTTGCCAAGATAGCAGCTGGACTTTGTCATGGCTGTCATTCTTTCAAGGGCTTTCATCCGCTTCTGCTTCTTTTCAAAAACCTTTGTCTTCAATGGAACGGAGAGCTTTTCAGAATCCGGGGTGAAGACAATGGCCTTCAGATTCTTCTTCATCATCAGCATTCCCAGGCCGCCTCTTCCCAGGACATTGCCTTCGCATACCGGTGCCGCGAAAGGGGCTCCGTTGTCAGCGGCCGGGCCTGTGACTATTATGCACTGATCATCGGATCCTCGCAGCTGGGCATCCACAGCACTGGTAGTCATCCCGCCCAGTCCTTCTTCGATTCTTATGCTGTGATTGTCGCTGATTGATATGGTGACGGTCCTGCTGCTGGAATTAAGGATGATGATCACATCCAATCCCAATGTCCGCATGCAGTTTCCAGCTCTGCACATTGATCCGAATACGGTAAAACGTCCGGTCACAGGACTTTGAAATGCTATTGAAAAACAATCTGAATACGGGGTGAGTGTATTGTTCATAGGGCTGGAAGCAATGATTATGGGATTTTCCACAGGATCGCTTCCTTCTGAGTATTCAGCGAACAATCTGGTGGCAAGTGCCCTCCCGCCGATATAACGGTTCATGATTCTATCTGAAATCTTCAATGGGACCATTGCTCCAGTCTTCAGGTTTATCTCCAGGGCATTGGGAATCGGAGAATTTTCAAAATCCACATTGAAAAATGGTCTTTGATGCTGATCTACAGCATTTGCAAAGTCGAATTTTCCTGATTTCATTGTCTGCCTGCCTAGAGAAGAATCTACATTGCATTTCGACTGGTGTCAAGAAAAAGGATAGGATGCATTGTTTTTCGGTTTATTTCACATGATGTGTCTTGTTAAATACAAATTTTGATGTTAATATCATATTATACTTATATAAAAACTGGGGCAATGAGTTATGGAAAAGAGAAATTTCACCTGTAGCGATTCTCGGGTACTCGCTTATCGTGTCTGGTTGCCAAGAAAAGGCGTCAGGATAATTGCCGCTGTTCATATCCTTCATGGTATGGCAGAGCATGGTGCAAGGTATGATGAATTTGCCAAGTTCCTTGCTGCAAGAAGCATTGTTGTGGTTGCCCAAGACCACCGAGGACACGGTGAGTCCATTGAGAATGGGGAAAAGGGCTTTTTCCTTGACTCCAACGGCTGGCAAAGAGTCGCTGATGATGCGTTTGAGATTTCCAGCAGTATTGCAAACGAGTTTCCAGGCATACCGCTTTTTCTGATGGGGCATAGCATGGGAAGCTTTTTGGCTCGAACGGTCATGGTCCAGCACCCTGAGCTCTATGATGGCGTGATCATCATGGGCACTGGAGCAGGGCAGGGACTTATTGGAAAAATCGGCAAGCTGATTGCCCTACATGAAATCAAGAAGAATGGTCCTCATAAGCCTTCCGAGAAGATGAACAATCTGAGCTTCTCGAGCTATAACAAGAAGTTTGAACCAGCGACGACTGGATTTGAATGGCTTTCTCGTGATCCAGAGGCAGTGAAGAAGTATGTCGATGACCCCTTGTGCGGATTTGTCTGCACCGGTGAATTCTATAATGACATCATCGATGGCATTGCTTTTGCAAATTCGAACGCGAATGCCGAAAAGCTTCCCAAGGATCTGCCTTTGCTTATCATCAGTGGCACAGATGACCCTGTTGGAGGTTTCTCCAAGGGAGTCAGGAAAGTATATCAGATGTACAGCGACTGCGGATTGGCCGATGTGACACTGAAGCTAGTCGAAGGTGCAAGGCACGAATTGCTTAATGAGACTGACAGGAAGGATACCTTCCAGTTCCTTCTTGGTTGGATAAAGGATCATATCTAGAAGATGTGCCCCAAGAAGAATCGGCCGAAAACCAACATCTCATGGTCTGAGTTGTCGGGAAGCTCTCCCAGGATGACTCTCAAGTATTTCGTTTCTTCGTTGGCTGCACGCTATTCCAAGGATAATATTTCCATTCTTGCAAGTGGAATGGTCTATTCGTCTCTGATAGCTTTGGTTCCGTGCATTACATTCTTTGTCATGGTGTTCGGGGCCTTGGGCGTGCTGGATCCATTTCTGGATGCCCTGAGCAATCTTCTTGTCGAGGTATTTGGCAACAGGACTGGTGGAGCCCTTTCAACTACAATAGATAGTCTGACCATGAATGCAGGTTCGCTCGGAGCATTTGGAATGGTGTCGTTTCTCGTCACATTTGTTCTTCTCATAAACAAGCTTTGGATGGTGATAAACCGAATATATCGGACCAGCATGGAAAAGAACCTCTTCAAGCGGTTCCTTACTTTTCTAGTATCGGTGATTATTGGAACTATCCTCATGGGACTTCTGCTTGGAATGAAGACGAAATTCAGTGGATGGTACAATACGGTTTTTGGATTGACACCGCTTGCACCTTGGCAGAAGATTCTGGAAAATGTCGCAAACAAGACTTTGATATGGGCTCTGATTCTGATTCTGATGATGGCGATTCCAAATACGACTGTGCGGTTCATGAGTGCTTTGATAAGTTCGTTTGGTGTGACGCTGGCACTTACCGTTCTTGATCTGGCTTTTTCTTTTGTGTCACGACAAATGGTAAGCTATTCGATTATCTATGGTTCGTTGAGTGTCGTCTTCATCTTTCTTCTTTGGCTTTACATCCTGTGGGTTCTGATTCTTGTAGGAGTCGAAGCATGCTTCATCCTTCAGTTCAAGCCACAGTCAGAGATGAAGGTTTCTGCCGGAAGTCCTCTCAATCAGATATCCAATGTCATCAACATGATGACTTATATCGGAGATTGCTATGTGCAAGGTCTTGGGGCAGTGACAATCGAGGAATTGGAGAGAGGACTTCTGATCACAAACATTCATCTTACAAACGACATCAGGCTGATGGAGAATGCCGGACTGTTGATCAGAGCCGGAAACAATGGCGATAGATTTGTACCGGGCAAGCCGATTTCGGAAATCAGAGTCTCAGAGATCATTCAAGCTGTGTTTGGCAGCGCTGAGGGTTACGAGAAACACCAAGCAGGTGCAAGGATTGCCAACATGTTCCGTGAAGGCGGAATAGGCAATCTTGACGACTTGACACTTGAAGATATTCTGAGAAAAGATCAAAATAACAGTAATTTGGATTCTCAGAGCAATTGAGCTTGCAAAATCCGTTGTTAATTTCACTTTTTGAGAGGAAGCACAGTGCTCAGGATAAAGGGTTCAGTCAAGAACTATGATTGGGGAAATGATTTTTTCATAGATGATTTTCTTGGAAGAAAGCGTGATGGAAAGAGAAAGGCGGAACTCTGGTTCGGTTCGCATCCCAATGGGCCTTCTGTTTCTGCTGATACAGGCGAAATAATTTCCATTGAAGGTTTCCCTTTCCTTTTCAAGATTCTTGCAATAGACAAGTGTCTCTCTCTTCAGGTTCATCCTACACTGGAACAGGCAGCATCGGGTAAATATCAGGATTTGAATCAGAAAGCAGAAGTGTTCTGTTCGCTTACTCCTGTCACTGCAATGTGTGGATTCCGCCCACTTGCAGAAATCAAGGACAATTTCAGGATGATATTTGGTGATGACAGTCCGATTGATGAGGCAGAATCAGTGCATGATTTCTTCTCAATCCTCTATCAGATGAAGAAATTGCTTCCCAAATACCATGAGTTCCTGAAGAACCAGACAATCAGGCATTCTGGTGAATTCAAGAGCCCGTTGGAAATCGCAATCGAGATTTCTTCTGACTATCCTGATGATCCTGCAATATTGGCGCCATGGTTTCTGAATGTAGTGCATCTGAATCCAGGTCAGACGATCTATCTTCGTCCCAGAGTCATTCATTGTTATGTGTTTGGAAATGGAGTCGAGCTGATGAACAGCTCTGACAATGTGATTCGTGCTGGGCTCACTCACAAGGAAGTGAATAGGAGCGAACTTGAGAACGTCTCGTTGTTTGAACATACTGTCCCTGACATTCTCAGCACCGAGACTTCTGTCGAAGGCTTGCGCTATCTGATTCCCGATGCACCAGGGTTTGAGCTATCGTGCATGGAAGCTGGAAGCTTTGATATTCCTGAAGGCGAATATCGTATTTTAATCTGTACACAGGGAACCGCAAAGGTAGGAAATATCGAACTTTCCAATGGGCAGGCGCTGCTTGCAATGCCAGAGGAAGGTTTTCATGTGGATGCTGAAAAAGCACAGCTGTTTGCGGCCTCAGGAAAAAGGGGTTGATATGACCAGAGATGAGGCTTTGGAACTTTTGAAGAAGTACAATGGGAATGAACACCTGATTCAGCATGCCATGGCTGTTGAAGCAACAATGAAGGAATTTGCACAGCTGAAAGGCGAGGATGTTGATTATTGGGGCATGGTAGGGCTGCTTCATGACGTGGATTATGGGATGTTCCCCGAGGAGCACTGCAAGAAGGCTCCAGAATTGCTC